>CAISPD010000253.1 GCA_903887275.1 uncultured Mucilaginibacter sp. | reverse complement strand
GTAAAAGAAACACTTCCAATAACCATTCCCGCCAATATAGACAGCACATGCATATCACTATGATCCTGCGCTACACGGCCAAGTTCTACAATGGATATGAGTGCAGCGCACAATCCACCCATACCATTGAACATACTAACCATCTCGGGCATGGCCGTCATTTTCACCCTCTTTGCGGCAGTTAAACCCATGCCTGAGCCAATAATAATGGCCGCTACAATCCAAACCAAATTGTGCAGCGCTTCACCTCCCGGACGATAAAGAAAAAGAGTTGCCAAAATAGCCATGCCCATACCGGCGGCAGATACCAGATTACCCCGTCGCGCAGTTGCAGGATGCGATAACATTTTTAGACCGATTATAAAAGACACAGAACCGATCAGGTAACACAGCGCGAGAATACTTGCTTGCATATTATTTAGCTTTAGTTTGTTTGGATGGTTTTTCTTTGCCCGATTTAAACATCTCAAGCATTCTGTCCGTCACCACAAATCCTCCAACTACGTTGATCGTGCCAACTACGACCGCAATAAATCCCAGCATTAGTACGACATAATTATCGGCGGCAGCTTCGCCCATGACAATAATTGAGCCTATGATGATAACCCCGTGGATAGCATTTGCACCACTCATCAACGGCGTATGTAAAACGGATGGCACCCTGGAAATCACTTCGATACCTAAGAATACCGATAGGATAACCACGTAAATCAATTCAAGATTGTTATGAATGTAGCTTAGCAGTGTTTCCATGAATTTGGTTTTTGATGGTAAGTGAAATAATTTCACCTTTATATGTGATGCAGGCACTCTTCAGTATCTCGTCAGCAAGATCGATCGTGAGTTTGCCCTCCTTGTTAATGATCATTTTTAAAAAACTCAGCAGGTTCCGTCCGTATGCCCTACTTGAATCAGAAGGCATGGTTGCGGCAAGGTTTGAATTGCCAACAATTGTAATATGATTCCAAACGATGGTTTGGCTATCGACCGTCAACTCGGTATTACCACCGGTTGCAGCTGCAAGGTCAACAATCACCGATCCAGGCTTCATCGTTGCGATCATTTCTTTAGTCACCAGTATCGGCGCTTTCTTTCCGAATATCTGGGCAGTTGTGATCACTATATCAGCCTTTTTGATGCTCTCGGCAATTTTTTCTTTTTGCTTCTGCTGAAAATCGGCACTTTGATCTACTGCATAGCCCCCTGCTTTCTTGTCATCTGCAGCCCCTTCAACTTCAATAAATTTTGCGCCCAGGCTCAACACTTCTTCGCGTGCGGCAGTGCGGGTATCAAATACTTCAACCACTGCACCGAGGCGGCGCGCAGTGGCAACCGCCTGCAAACCTGCAACACCTGCACCCAAAACGAGCAATTTGGCAGGAGGTACGTTACCAGCTGCAGTCATCATCATTGGAAAATAGCGTGGATAGGTTCCGGCGGCCAGAAGCACGGCTTTATACCCGGCAATGTTTGATTGCGAACTTAAAACATCCATGCTTTGAGCCCTGCTGATACGGGGCAACATATCCAGGCTGAAAACTATATTTTCATTTTGCACCCATTCCTGTACATGTTCGGGTTTGTAGATTGGCTGATAAATTCCGATCAGCGTTTTGCTGCGTAATGATTCGGGAATATTGCTGAAATGTATTCCAAGTATAATATCGGCCCCCTCGAAAATATCGGACCTTGATTTGATGGTTGCGCCTGCAATTATATAATCTTCATCCAGGCAAAATGCCTTTGATCCGGCATCACTTTCAACCCAAATTTCATTGCCCTGTTTCGTCAACAGGGCAGATTCGGTCGCCAACAATGACACCCTGGATTCAAACGACGGTTCTTTTAAAATACCTATGATCATGGACTATATTTCTTTATTATACTTTGAATCGATGTTTTCTTTTTCCTTGTGATTGTTTCCAAATTATCCGACCGGCATAAATGCTTCGGCCTTCCAATCGGCCATATCTTCATAGGTCTTCCAGCGAAGGTTTACCTGTTCTTGTGCTATTTTCATTAAATGAGCAGCTTCAACCGGGTGGTTCGCCTCAAGAGCAGTGTATCGCAACTCATTCCGGGCATAGTCGCTAAAGGCGATCGATGGCCTTGGCGAATCCAATACAAACGGATTTTTCCCAGCCTCGCGCAATGCGGGGTTATACCGGATGAGCGGCCAATAACCGCAATCGGTCGCTAGTTTCTGTTGATTTAGGCCATTTTCAATATTTATCCCGTGAGCAATACAATGGCTATAGGCTAAAATAAGCGAAGGGCCATTATAGGCTTCGGCTTCACGCATGGCCAGCAAAGTTTGCTGGGGATTAGCCCCCATAGCTACCTGTGCCACATAAACATTTCCATAGGAAATTGCCTGTAATGCCAGATCTTTTTTACCAACCTTTTTACCGGAAGCAGCAAACTTAGCCGTTGCCCCGGTTGGCGTAGCTTTAGACATTTGTCCGCCGGTATTTGAATATACTTCCGTATCAAGAACCAGTATATTCACATTACGTCCTGTCGATAGCACATGGTCCAGCCCGGAAGATCCAATATCATAGGCCCATCCATCTCCACCGATCAGCCAAACACTTCGGTGCACCAACTGGTCGGCCACCGATAATAGTTTCGCCGCTACCGGATCTGAAATTTCTGCCAGCTTTTCTTTGAGTTCAGCAACACGCTGTCTTTGTTCCACGATCTGCGACTCCAATTGCTGCGGACCATAAAGCAGGGCATCAGTAAAAGCTTCGCCCAAAACGGATCGTAATTCCTCCACAAGTACTGTTGCTACCGACAATTGCTTGTCGGAAGAGATGCGCATTCCAAGGCCAAACTCGGCATTATCTTCAAATAATGAATTTGACCAGGCTGGTCCCCGACCCGCGGCATTGGTGGTCCATGGTGTAGTTGGCAGGTTCCCTCCATAAATAGAGGAGCAACCTGTGGCATTGGCTACCAGGAGCCGGTCGCCGTATAATTGGGTAAGCACTTTAATATAAGGCGTTTCACCGCATCCTGCACAGGCGCCCGAAAACTCAAACAAGGGTTCAAGAAATTGTGCTCCCCTGACAGAAGAAAAATCAACGGCAGCTCTGTTATTTAGCGGGATCTGCTCAAAAAAGCTGATGTTTTTTCTTTCTTTATCTGCATCTGGTTTTGGTTTCAGATTGATCGCTTTTTTATTGTCTTCGCCAGGTATAATTACCGGACAAACTTTTGAACACAGATCACATCCGGTACAATCTTCGAAATAGACCTGAAGAGTATATTGGGTTTCAGGAAATCCACGCGCATTGATAGGCGCTGAACGGAAATCCACGGGTGCATCGGCCAGATATTCTTTATGATAAAATTTCGACCGGATCACACTATGCGGGCATACAAAGCTGCAATTGCCGCATTGGATACAGGCATCTGGTTCCCAGCTGGCAACCTCATCCGAGATGTTTCTCTTTTCCCATTTGGTAGTTCCGCTGGGATAAGTGCCGTCAATTGGTAACATACTTACCGGCAGTGAGTCACCCCGGCCAGCTAAAAGTACCGAGGTAACGTCACGCACAAAGTCGGGTGCCGAAGCAGAAATAGTTTGCGAAAAAGCCAGCGTTGCAGTGGCAATTTCAGGTACTTTGATCTCGAACAAATGTGCCAGGCTATCGTCAACCACTTTAAAATTCTTCTGCACTACTGCTTCGCCCTTTGATTTATACGATTTGCGTATCGCCTTTTTGATCTGGTCAATGGCCTCATCAAAAGGCAGT
Source organism: uncultured Mucilaginibacter sp. (assembly GCA_903887275.1). GTDB lineage: Bacteria > Bacteroidota > Bacteroidia > Sphingobacteriales > Sphingobacteriaceae > Mucilaginibacter. The sequence goes on along the minus strand of CAISPD010000253.1, from coordinate 2,745 downwards.
ACACCTGACAATGCAAAAAAGCAGGTTTGCATTACGGTATTGATGCGTTGCCCCAGGCCGGCAGCCTCTGCAACTTTTGATGCATCGATCACATGAAACCTTAGCTTTTTTGAAATAATTTGTTGCTGTACGGTTCGGGGCAATCGATCCCAGACCTCGTCTTTATCGTAAGGACTATTCAACAAAAAAACTGAGCCCGGTTTGGCCTGGCTAAGCATGTCAACTTTCTCAATGAAATTATATTTATGACAAGCTATGAAATCGGCCTGTGTTATCAGATAAGGTGCATGGATCGGTTCTTTACCAAAACGTAAATGAGACACCGTTTGTGCGCCTGATTTCCGTGAATCATAAACAAAATAACCCTGCACAAAAAGGTCGGTCTCTTCACCTATGATCTTGATGCTGTTTTTGTTTGCACCTACTGTACCATCGGCTCCAAGTCCAAAAAATAGCGCACAAACCCTGTCTGCAGGTTCGATATCAAAATCAGCATCAAAAGGCAAACTGGTACCGGAAACGTCATCATCGATACCGATGGTAAATTCTTTTTTAGGGTTAGGTTTCTTTAATTCTTCGAATACAGCCTTGACCATTCCCGGCGTAAACTCTTTTGAGGCCAGGCCATATCTTCCACCAATAATTTTTGGCAGATGGAGCCGGTGACCCTCACTATAAGCTTCGAATATAGACGAAACAACATCCTGGTATAAAGGCTCGCCTCCTGCGCCCGACTCTTTGGTCCGATCCATTACCGCTATCTTTTTGGTACTGAGTGGAAGTGATTCGAGAAAAAGCTCGGCTGAAAATGGTCTGAAAAGTCTTATTTGCAATACCCCAACTTTTTCATCGGTCTGCTGCAATTTTTTTACAGTTTCCTTAACGGTTTCAGCTGCCGACCCCATGATGATCAGGACCCGATCGGCATCAGGGTCGCCGAAGTATTCAAATACATGATATTGCCTCCCGGTAAGTTTTGCAAACTTATCCATGGCGTCCTGTACGATACCCGGTGTTGCAGCATAGTATGGGTTTACCGTTTCGCGGGCCTGGAAATATACATCAGGGTTTTGTGCTGTACCTCTGATAAAAGGATGGTCGGGATTTAGGCTTCGTTTACGATGGGCATAAACCAGATCATCATCGATCATCGCCCTTATGACATCATCTGAAAGCAGATTGATCTTATTGATCTCGTGCGAGGTTCTAAAGCCATCAAAAAAATGGATGAATGGAATTCGCGCCTTCAACGTTGCCGCCTGGCTGATCAAAGCCATATCATGCGCTTCCTGCACGGAGGCCGCCGATAACATGGCAAATCCGGTTGTTCTGGCTGCCATCACATCGCTGTGGTCGCCAAAAATAGAAAGGGCCTGGGCCGCCAATGCCCTGGCCGCTACATGAAAAACAGTTGAAGTAAGTTCACCTGCAATTTTGTACATATTCGGAAGCATGAGCAACAGGCCCTGCGAAGCGGTGAATGTTGTAGTAAGGGCCCCGGTTTGTAAAGAACCATGGACCACACCTGCCGCACCTGCCTCGCTTTGCATCTCAATAACTTCGGGTACATTGCCCCAGATATTTTTTTTATCTACTGCACTCCATTCATCGGCAAATTCGGCCATAGGGGAAGCAGGCGTTATCGGGTAGATCGCACAAACCTCATTTACACGGTAGGCAACGTATGCAGTGGCTTCATTCCCATCGAGGGTTCCAACTACAGGGCTATTTTTTGACATTGTATTCTATTTTATATCGTATCAATCTAACTGAGGGTCTCCATTTCAATAGCATGGCATGGGCATTGTTCGTAGCAAACAGCGCAACCCGTGCATTTATCGTATTCAAAACGGTACCGGCTACCACGCCCCAATTTGATAACCGCTCCTTCAGGACAGGCACCAAAGCAACCATCACATTCAAAGCAATTACCGCATGACATGCACCTTTGTGATTCAAATAGCACTTCCTCAACGGTCAGGCCTGCTTTTACTTCATTAAAGTTACTCGCTCTCAAGCCCAATGCCAGTTCGCCCTGTTCTTTCTGTGGTGCGTGGGTAGTAAACCAGCGATGCAATTGCTCAAATCCTACGCTGGCATGTTTAGCTACCGGTTTAAAAGGATTACCAGTCAAAAATCCATCAATGTATCTTGCTGCTTTTTTTCCATGACCGATAGCAACGGTCACACTGCGTTCACCCGGCACCATATCACCACCAGCAAATATTGCTTCGCTCCCGGTCATCATGTCGGGTCCCACTATGACGGTACCGTCTGCTTTGAATGCTATTCCTGGGATATTTTTTAAAAAGCCGGTGTCTGCATCCTGCCCCAGGGCTAAAATAAGATTATCGGCTTCCAGCGTTTCGAATCTTCCGGTAGGTACCGGTTTGCCGTCTACCAGGTCCATTACCTCAACCGTAAAGCTACTTCCGTCAATTTCTTTGATCGTACGTAGCCAGTTGATCTTCACACCTTCATCCAAAGCTTCCTGTGCTTCAAAATCATGCGCAGGCATATGATCGCGGTCGCGACGGTAAATGATCATAGCTTCGGAAGCGCCAAGCCGCACTGCCGTCCGTGCTGCGTCCATAGCAGTATTACCACCTCCGTAAATTGCAACCCGACGTCCAAGTTTCGGCGCGTTGCCGGCTTCGACCTGTTTCAGGAAGGATACTGCATCAAATATTTTTCCTGCATCTCTTCCCGGAATATCAATTTTTTTGGAAAGTTGGGTGCCTATCG
>CAISPD010000252.1 GCA_903887275.1 uncultured Mucilaginibacter sp. | reverse complement strand
GAGAAAGAAAACGGCAAATCTATATTGGAAGAGCTGATAGAAGATGGGCCGGATTATTTAGAACGTGCAAAAAAATATGTGGAATTTACGGTCGACCAGATCGCGGAAAGATTGCATACCGACTAATAGTTATTTTACACGCGATCAAATAACCGCTTTATTTAGGTTTAAGATCAGGAATGATCAGTTTTAGAAAAAAAAACTGGATTATTTAGGCTGCTTCAACTAATGACTCTTCGCCGGTTGAAAGGTAGTCTGGTATTTTTTTACCACACTTACCGCATTTAAATGCTTTGTCGTGATGTTCCCACTGATGAGTGCAACGTGGTTTTGAGTTCAAACGATTGGTAACTATTCCTATCAATGCTACCAGTAAAAAAATCAAGGAAACGTAAATCATGGCCTTTTTATTTGCAAATAGTAGGGCAAAATTGAGGCCACAATTTTATGAACTGCAATAGCGATCAAAATTTAGAAATATTTCCACAACACATAGCGACGTTCCCCATTTTGGGGAGTGAACTGAAGATTTTTGTGGAAGCAGTAATGGCATTTACTACCCAATTATTTTAAGCCGGATACATTCAACAGAATAAAATGACCTCCACGGTTTGTACTTTCAGTTAAAAATAATATTCTGTCCATTGGTATCAATCTGTATTTGCGCTGGCCACCAGGTTATTTTTGGACTAAATAAAGTATCCCAATGCCCTTTTATCAGGGCATACGGTGTTGAAATACTGCACTGAAAACAGGTAATCGAAAAACCAGAAGATGCATCAATTGAATCGATGCTGGTATTATTTTGAAACTACCAATACCTTAAAAGTGCCGGGTATTACAGGCGGGCGGAAAGACTCTTTGGAAGCTGGTTTAAATTTAGCTGTAGGTAAATATATTTTATTCGTCTTTTGATCAACCGCAAGTGTACGTGCACCGATCTCGGTTTTGATATTTACAATAGAAAATTTATCATTCCCCAATTCTTTTATTATCGTGATGGTACCGCTTTCGCCATTTGAGGAATAAATTGTTTTCCATTTCACATCGAAACCAACCGCATCGCAGCCATCGCCAATTGGTAGCGTTTTGATCAACTTGCCGCTGCGGGCATCAATTATTGCCAAAAGTTTGTTATCACAACCGGCAAAAAGTCGCATTGCAGCGCGGTCAATAGTCAGCCCTGATGGCCCTTTTGCCGGCGCCACCGGCCAGTTGGCAATAATTTTGAAAGACTTTGCATCGATTACATCGATCTCGCTTTTTTCTGCATTATTTACATAAATCCTGCCTTTTCCATCGCTGGTTGCAGTTTCGGGCCAGCCTGTTAACTGGATAGTAGTTACAACTTTATCGTTAACCGGGTCGATAACTGTAAGATTTTTAGTCTTGCCATTACATGAAATTATTTTGTTGGAGTAATCATCGTATAAAATCCCATCGGCAAACTCACCTGCAGGAACATGGGCAAGAACCTTATTGGTTTTTAAATCAAATACTAATACACTGTTGGCACTGCCATTTGTTATATACCCTTTACCCAGGGAATGAACCAAAGCTATTCCATGAACATCTTTACCGGTAGGGATATAACTTATCGAATCGCCGGTGTTCTTATTAATGATATTTACCTGCGTACCATGAGAAACATAAAGCTTTTCAGACATACTATCGACTGTAATATAGTCATACCCACCGCTGCTTTTAATGGGAAAAGTTTGACTGATATGAAACCCGGATTTGGTCTGTGCCAACACCGAAAGCATAGGTACTAAAACAAATGTCGCAATAAGAAATATCTTCTTCATAAATTAATTTGATAAAAATCCTAAAACTAATAACTGATACCTGACACCTGACAACCAACTCAAATCCATTTTGCAACAAAGTGCCCAAAGGCTTCTTTATACTGGTCGCCAACAGCGATGATCATTTTGCCAATTTGAACCGAGTTTTTTGTCATGGATGTGATCTTATCAAGGGCCACAATAAAAGACCGGTGAACCCGCATGAAGCGCTTCGAAGGAAGCTTTTCTTCCAATGCCTTCAAACTGGTTAGTGATAGAACGGCTTTCTCTACTCCCTTCAGGTGTACTTTTACATAGTCTTTTAAGCCTTCAATATATAATATGTCATCAAGAGCGATACGGACCAATTGATACTCAACTTTTAAAAACAGATACTGGTCGTCGGCGTGTTCAGATTCCACAACAATGCTTTGCGGAGCCGCAGTCTTATTGACCAACTCATAGTAGGCATGTGCCTTAGTTGCCGTCCGTAAAAACTCTTCATAATTAAACGGCTTCAGGAGGTAATCCAGTGCATCTACCTTGTAGCCTTCCAATGCAAATTGATTGTAAGCCGTAGTGAATATGATACGCGGAGTTTCGGGCCCTTTGCCCAACACCCTGGCCAATTCTATTCCATTGAGGTCGGGCATCTGGATATCCAGGTAAATCACATCTATTTTTTGCGCATGTATCGCCTTGAGCGCTTCAACGGCGCTTGAAAACTTACCTACAAGATTCAAAAAAGGCGTTTGTTCTATAAACTTGCAAACCAGCCCAAGGG
>CAISPD010000251.1 GCA_903887275.1 uncultured Mucilaginibacter sp. | reverse complement strand
CCAACGGACCATATCAAGAAAAAATGGGGCTTTAGACAAACAATAATGAACTCTATTTTCTAGCATAAGTCCCATAAAAAGGGACGGCAATATTTCTTTTCGATTAACAATTGCATTGCCGTTGGCTTCAGCCAACGGACTAAATGAAGCTAGAAATGGGCTTTAGCCAAACACCTATGAACGCTATTTTCTGCCATCCATCGCAAAAAATGGGAGGGGAATAGACTGTCAATCAAAACCAAAATCAATTTAGCTAAGGGATATAGAGGGTAAAATAAATTTCAATGATAAATGGAAACAAGCTTTTAACCTTATTCCCTATCATTGCCGTCCCTTTTAAGGGACGGACCAATATCAACAGGCAAAAAGGCTTTAGCCAAAATAATGAACAAAATTCCGCCCATTCTTTCTATAATTACAAATCAATTTTTAAGCATTGCCATTTTTCAAAAAAAGCAGAATAATCTATGAAACAATACGGTTTGATCGGCTTTCCATTATCACATTCATTCTCTAAAAAATACTTTACCGAAAAGTTTGAACGGGAAAAGATCGAAAAAGCCCGGTACGACCTGTTTCCTATTGAATCGGTGAGTGAATTGCCAAACCTGCTGGAACAAAACCCAAACCTCCGGGGCCTCAATGTTACCATTCCTCATAAGCTGAACGTGATACAATACCTGAACCATGTGGATGAAGGCGCAAAAAAAGCAGGTGCAGTCAATTGTATCAAAATAATAACAACCGAAAATAACGAGAAAGTACTTGAGGGCTATAATACCGATGTATACGGTTTCGAAGCATCTTTAAAACCTCTGCTTAAGCCCCAGCATAAACGGGCATTGGTATTGGGCGATGGAGGCGCAGCAAGAGCCGTGAAAAGCGTACTTAAGGATTTGGGTATTACCTATCAGATCGTTACCCGACGCGAAGCTCCGGGGAATTTATTGTTCAGTGATTTGAAGCATCAGGATATCGCCGATCATTTGCTGATCATCAATACTACCCCACTGGGCACTTATCCAAAGGTTGAGGATTATCCGCAAATACCTTATCATGCTTTAACTGCCGATCATTTGTTGTACGACCTGATCTATAATCCCGAACAAACCTTATTTTTGAAGCAGGGTGCCGACGTTGGTGCCCAGACTAAAAACGGTTATGAAATGCTGCTGCTACAGGCCGAAAAATCCTGGGAAATATGGACAGCCAAAGAAAATCACTCATGAGAAAAATTATCCTGCTGATCTTCATCCTTTCAGCTTTTTGGTCGTGTAGCGGAAATGCCGATTTTACGCCAAAACCCCGCGGGTATTTCAGGATCTATTACCCTAAAAAAGAATACCGCGTTTTTGATACGATCTATCCCTTCACTTTTGTATATCCGAAGTACGCTTATATTGAAAAAGACCTGCATCCGCATCCGGATGAAAAAGTTTTAAATATGAAATACCTGCTCAATATGCAGTTTCCGCAGTTTAACGGTACTCTGCACCTGAGTTATGAGAGCATCACCTCCAAAAAGGTATTTGACGAACTAACGGAAGATGCCCGCACCTTCGCATTTAAACACACCGTTAAAGCAACATCCATCGAGCAGGGACTGATCCGAAATTCGCAGCGAAAAGTTTATGGCATCTATTATACTATAGAAGGTAACGCCGCTTCATCGGTACAGTTTTTTATAACCGACAGCAGTAAAAACTATTTACGAGGCGCTTTGTACTTTAACACGGAGCCCCGATTGGACTCGATCCAGCCGGTATTGAATTTTGTGAAGAAAGATGTAGATACGCTGATCAAATCGTTTAAATGGAAGGGAAAGTAGTGCGAAGTTCGGAATGTCAAATGCGGAATGGGAAAAACAAGACTTTAAATTTTGTAATTCGATACCCTATGCATTCCGCAATTGACATTCCGCACTTCGCACTTGAAACTCCTCATTTCGCACTTGACATTCCGCACTCCGCATTCAAAAAAATAGCCCATGTCCAAGATCCGCTCCTTTGTCAATAACCCATATCAGGAAAACACCTACATCCTTTTTGATGATACCCGCGAATGTGTCATTATTGACCCGGGTATGTATACTGCGGCTGAGCAAAACGCGGTTGTAAGTTTTATCCGCGACAACCAGTTGAAGCCCGTGCTATTACTTAATACACATTGCCATATTGACCATGTTTTGGGCAATAAATTTGTATTTGATCAGTATGGATTAAAACCACGCTTTCACCCCGGTGAAATGCCGGTATTGGCGTCGGTACCTGCCTATGCCCCCCAGATGGGTATGCTATATGAACCTTCGCCCTTGCCCGATCAATATTTATCAGAGACTGGCACGGTATCTTTTGGCGAAACCGACCTGCAGCTCATTTTTGCACCCGGTCATTCACCGGCGCATTTATGTTTCTATGATGAATCAGCAAATCTGCTGGTAGGTGGCGATGTGCTGTTTAAAGGCAGCATTGGCCGTTGGGACTTTCCGGGCGGAAATTTCGATCAGTTGATAAATAATATCAGAGAAAAACTATTTACCCTGCCCGACGACTGCACAGTATATCCCGGTCACGGTTCAGAAACAACAATAGGCCAGGAAAAAAGAACCAATCCGTTTTTTAAGTAACCCGGGGACTATGTAATATAGGGTAGGTTTTACGTTATAAGTTGTACGCATTAGCATTGCTTTGCAATAATAAACACCCAACGTAAAATCTAAAACATACGACCTGTCACTTCAAACCTGCAACAATTTCGTAGTTTTAGCCAGATAAAAACGTACAACTTATTACGTTAAAACGTACCAGCTTGAACACCTCCATTTATATAGCAAAGCGTTATCTTTTTTCAAGTAAAAAGATGCATGCGGTCAATATCATTTCGGGAATATCGATGCTTGGCGTGTTTATTGGAAGTGCTGCGCTGATTATTATACTTTCGGTATTCAATGGTTTGGAGAAAGTGATCCTATCCCTATACAGCAATTTTACGCCCGAGATAAGAATCCAACCCAAACAAGGCAAAACATTTAACCCGAATACTGTCTTTTTCAATGAATTGCACCGCGATGCCCGGGTATTTTCCTATACTGAAATACTCGAAGAAAAGGCATTGATACGATACGGACCAACCGGCGAATTTATAGGCACAGTTAGAGGAGTAAGTGACGAATTTTTGAAAAACCCCCAACTGGACAGCACCATTGAGCGGGGTAGCTTTACACTTAAATCCGAAGGTCATTTTTATGCAGTTGTAGGTGCAAATGTTCAAGCCAAACTTTCGGTAAGTGTACGCGACCAACTGACACCACTGCAGATTTTCACACCAAACCGACTGGCCTCCAGCTCGGCCGATCCCCTGAGTGAATTCCGGGTACGCTATATCTATCCCTCGGGCATATTTAACATACAACAGGATTTTAACAGCCTCGTGATCACCGATATCGGCTTTATGCGCGATCTGCTCAACGAGCCAAAAAATGTATCGGCCATCGACCTGGATTTTAAGAAAGGCACCGATCTTGATGAAGTTAAAAGCAGTCTTCAAAAGACCCTGAGCAACAACTACGTGATCAGCGACCGTATTGAACAAAATGCAAGCTTGTACAAAACTTTAAACTTCGAGCGATGGTTCATCTTTATGATATTGATCCTGGTGCTGATCATTGCCATTTTTAATCTGGTCGGTTCGCTGACGATGCTGGTAATTGACAAACAAAAAGATATCGCCATTTTAACCAGTCTGGGTGCCGGGCGCAACCTTATCCAGGGCATATTCTTTTTTGAGGGCATTATGATATCATTTTTCGGATGCATTGCTGGTTTGTTCGTAGGACTGATCTTCTGTTTGCTGCAGCAACAATTTGGCTTCATCAAATTTGGTGATAACCTATCGGCGATCGATGCCTATCCGATTGCTTTAAAGGCTTTTGATTTTCTTGTGGTCTTTTTAACCGTAGGAGGCATCTCTACCATAGCATCAGGTATCAGTGCACGATTAAGTATTAAAAGACTCGCTGAGATCAAAGAAGAATTGTAGCTTTGGGTGTGAGGGGGAGGAGAAAGGAGAAAGGAGAAAGGAGAAAGGAGAAAGGAGAAAGGAGAAAGGTGAAAGGTGAAAGGTGAAAGGGTAAGAGTGAAAGGTGGGCTGGGGTAATTTGGAGTAATTTTAGGATCAGTATTTAGCATTTAACGACATGGAATCAAAACGTCAGCAAAAATTTGCGGGAGTGATACAACAGGACCTTGCAGCGATATTTCAGCGCGAGGGCATCAATCTTTTGCCTAATACCCTCATCACCATAACCAAAGTGCGCGTAACACCCGACCTGGCTATTGCTCGCGTTTTCCTGAGTTTTTTTAATAACAATAACAACCAACTGGCACTGAATACTATTAAGCAGCATGCCTCGGAAATTCGCTACAAACTGGGTGCACGTATCAAGGACCAGGTAAGGATAATTCCGCAATTAGAGTTTTTTATTGACGATACCAGCGAATACGTAGAGCGTATGGATCGTATTTTTGATAAGATCAGTAAAGAAGAGCGTCAGCCCGACGGTGAGTGATCAGGTTTAGATGGACAAGCATCAACTGCTTCAACATTATATTCATGCGCACCCGGGCGAGATCGGCAGGGTGGTAGATTTTGATCGGGCTAAAGACAGCCTCTATCCCTTTAATTTTACTGCTTCAAATACCGAACTAAGTTTAGCTATTATTGAAGACACAGAAAATTTCAGTAATTGGGTAAGCCAGAAACTTCATGTCAATAATTGTCGCTATGGTATTGGTGGTTATATGGAGCACCGCACTATTTATGCGCGGAGCGAGCATTTTGATACCGATGATGAACCGCGCCGCCTGCACCTTGGTGTTGATATCTGGGCAGATGCAGGTACCTCCGTCTATTGCCCGATTGCCGGTAATATTCATAGTTTTAATGACAATGATAACCACGGCGATTACGGCCCGACCATCATTTTAGAACATGTACTTGATGGCCTGACACTTTATTCACTATATGGGCATTTAAGCCGGAAAGATCTGGATGGTTTACACGCCGGCGATTGGATCGCTAAAGGACAAAAACTTGGATCTTTCGGTTCCTCCAAAGAGAACGGGTATTGGCCGCCACATTTACATTTTCAACTGATGTTTGACCTGGAAGGCTGGGCGGGTGATTACCCCGGCGTAGGAAAGTTTTCGGAGAAGGCAAGATGGCTGGAAAATATTCCCGATCCGGAGCTCATTCTGCAATTACTTCATTCTTAAAAAGTAAGTATATTCGGAAAACCAATATCCGATATGACTCCCCGGTCCCTTTTCGCAATCATTATTAAAACTATCGCTCTTTACTTATTGATAGGTTCTTTTTTTGCAATTCCACAATTCTTAAGCTCTACACTTTATCTATTTCAGCAATCAAGTACTGAGTCCGGATTCATTATGAATATCACAGGACCGCTAATTATAATATTGCTTGTCCTTGGCCTTTATATTTTATTTTTCTGGCTATGTTTCTATAAAACCAATTGGATCATAGATAAGCTAAGCCTGGATCAGGGATT
>CAISPD010000250.1 GCA_903887275.1 uncultured Mucilaginibacter sp. | reverse complement strand
CTTTGATTACGGTACCAAGCGTATCGGGATAGCGGTGACCGATCCTTTAAAGATCATAGCAACCGGACTGGACACTATCCACCCGAAAGACATCATCGATTACCTGAAAAAATACCTCCAAACCGAACAGGTAGAACGCTTTATCGTAGGCGAACCAAAACAGATGGACAATACACCGTCCCAATCGGCCATTCATGTAAAGGGTTTTGTAAACCTGTTAAAGAAAACCTTCCCTGATATTCCCATCGAAATGCTCGACGAACGTTTCACTTCCAAAATGGCTTCAGCAGCCATCGCCCAAAGTGGTATGGGTAAAAAGGCCCGGCAAAATAAGGAGTTAGTGGATAATGTTTCGGCGGTGATATTGTTGCAGAGCTGGATGGAAATTCTGAACCGTTGATTCGTGTGATTTGGCTGATTATTATGATGGATTGTTTTTATTTAGCCTCGCGATTTTGTGCTCATTAGTAATTCGCTTAATTTCGATGTGTCTTGATCCAAAGTTTATAAGCAAGCCTATTTCAAGCTTATAGGCTTCCAGGTAATTTAATGCTTGCGCCAAATGAATGTCCTCTAACTGGCTGACAGCTTTTAACTCTAACAATACTTTATCTTGAACAAGGAAATCTGCGCGCCGGATGCCTACTTGAACAGAATCATAATAGATCTTCATTTCCAATTCTCTTGCAAATACCAGCCTTTGTTTTTCCATTTCTACGGCCAAGGCCCGCTGGTAAACAACTTCCTGAAATCCGTTGCCAAGCGTCGAATGGACCTTCATCGCACACCCAATTATTTTGCCAGTCAGTTCGGAATACTTGTATGAGTTGTTTATTGCTTCTTTCATAAAAATAAAATAGCAGGCTTTTACTTCACTAAAAACCACAAAACTTAGTAGCCAACAAAAAATCAGCGTAATCAGCCAAATCACACGAATCAACGGTTCAGACAATTTTTAGTACTTTTGCCCCCCATGGAGATCCTACCCCACGACCTTCAGCTTTACCTCGAAGATCATTGCGACCCCGAACCTGCGGAGCTGCAAAAGATCAACAGGTATACTTACCTGAAGGTGCTTCGGCCACATATGGTGTCGGGGCATTATCAGGGTCGACTGCTGAGTATGCTCAGCAAAATGATACAGCCGAGGCGTATTCTGGAGATCGGTACATTCACCGGTTATGCCACAGTTTGCCTGGCCGAGGGATTGACGGAAGACGGCCTGATCCACACGATCGAGATCGATCGGGAGTATGAAGAAATGCTGAATCAACATTTCAAATCAACAAATGTTGACAAAAAAGTGGTATTGCATTTCGGCCCTGCAGCGGAGTTGATCGTACAAATACCAGAACAAAGCTTTGACCTGGTGTTTATTGATGCGGATAAAAAGAATAATTTGCTTTATTTTAATACCGTATTTGACAAGGTACGATCGGGGGGATTGATTATTATTGATAACGTTTTGTGGAAAGGGAAAGTTTATGGTGCCGAAAATGACACCGATACAAAAACGATTCGCGAACTTAATGACCATATTGCCAAAGATACCCGGGTGGAGAAATTGATACTCCCGGTACGTGATGGTTTCATGATCATTCGAAAAAAATAAATAATGAAGAGAACTATCCTGTTATTATTCTTATTGCTTTCGGCCTTCGCCGCTTCGGCGCAAAATTCCTCTGTATCTTATATTGAAAAATTTAAAGACAATGCCATCCGTATCATGCACGAAAGCGGTATACCGGCCAGCATCGTTCTTGCGGTTGCCATGCACGAATCGGGTTGTGGTAACAGCACCCTGGCGCAACAGTTCAACAATCAGTTTGGCATCAAGGGTTATGATGCACATTTGTTGGTAAAGCATAAAAAATCGGTAAGTACGCATTACAAAAAATATGCATCGGTGATGGATTCTTTCCAGGATTTTGCCCGCATCATGACCGAGCGTAAGCAATTCAGCCATTTGACCGAACAATTGTCGCATTACGATTATACGGGCTGGGCAAAGGGCATACAGCATAGCGGCTATGCAGCCAGTCGCAAATGGGCCTCGCAGGTTTTGGGACTGATAAAAAAGTACCAGCTTAACCTTTACGACGAAAACCCTGCCGATCAACAGCTATTGGCGGCAAAAACTCCATAAATTTGTTTAGAAATCTTAAGTTTGGGATGGAATGATCTGCCTCACTCTTTAGAACTTGTTAGGAATGCGAAAAACAACCTATCTGGCATTTGTTATTTTATCTACTGCGTTATTAAATTCCTGTGCCGTCCACAACAACCTGGTGAGTAACCGCGAGGCTCGTCGCAACAACCAGGAAATCCAAAAAGAGAACAGTGATGCCATTGCTGGTTTTAAACCAATGACCTCGCTGGAATATATCGATCATTTTAAAGCGATAGCCATACAGGAGATGAACCTTTATGGTATACCTGCCAGCATTACACTTGCCCAGGGTTTGTTTGAGTCGGGTAGCGGTAATGGTGAACTGGCGCGGGTGGCCAATAACCATTTTGGTATCAAATGCAACAGCCAGTGGCAGGGCAAAAGCTATTATAAAGACGATGATAACCATAACGATTGTTTCCGGGTGTACGATAAGGCTGAAGATTCCTACCGCGATCACTCCGAATTCTTGAAACGCCCCCGTTATGCCAACCTGTTTAAGCTGGACAAAAACGACTATACCGGCTGGGCCAATGGCTTGAAGGCAGATGGGTATGCCACCAACCCCAATTACCCTCAATTGCTGCTCAACATCATCAAAAAGTACAACCTCGACCAGTACGACCGATCCGAAACCAGCGATCAGAAAGAAAAACGGGAAGTCCGTGTACTGAATCAGATCGAGGATAGCGCGGTTATAGCATTAAAAGATTCAGTAGCGGCACTCAGCAATAAACCTGATAATGACAATACAACTGCGCCGGGCAAAATTTACATTGTTTTGCAGGGCGATACACTATACTCCATTTCCCGGCGTTTTGGACTAACTGTCGACCAACTTAAAGGTTTAAATAACCTGCCTGACAATCATATTAAAATAGGGCAAAAGCTGACGGTGTCAAAATAAAGCATAAATACTGATAGCATGAGGATGAAAGCCGGCAAAAGCGGTGGTTTGTATGGGACGAAATTTTGGGTGATCGCATTGTTGTTGGGTCTGCATAGTTTTCATGCTTTTAGTCAGGATAAACAGGTTCAGGGTCTGGTGATCGATCAATACAGCAAGGAACGCATTGCCCGTGTAAGTATAACCAACCTGGCCTCCGGTATCACCTATTATAACGATTTAAAGGGCGAGTTTAAATTGACGGCCCTTCCTGGTGATAAGCTGGTATTTGTTAAAGAGTATTATTTCAACGATACCGTTCAGGTAAAAAACTATGATAACCTGATCATTTACCTGGCACGCAATTCGATCATGCTGCGCGAAGTTACCATTCGCGATTCCTTACACACCCCCATGCAGCAGCTGATGGCAACCCGCCGGGAATACAGCAAAGCCTATGGCTCCAATGCTTTCAATAATCCATTTAGTTCTATCTCGGGAGGCGGGGTTGGCCTCAGTCTGGATGCTATCTATAATTCGTTCAGCAGAAGCGGCCGGAACGCGGCGCACTTGCAGGAACTGATACAGCAGGATTACCAGCAGAATGTGATCGACTATCGTTTTAACCGCTCTGTTGTTAGCAATGTTACCAAACTGAAGGGCACCGAGCTTACCGAATTCATGATCAGGTATCGCCCAAGTTATTACACCGTAACTTCGGATACGGAGTATGAATTTATAACCTATATCCGAACCAGTTTGCGACGTTACCAGCGTGCTAAAAAAACCAATAGCCTGGCACCGATCAAAGTCCCTCAAAGTTAAAGCACGGCCCCGTTACCGGGTCGTAACAAATTTGAAACAAGACAATTTTTGCTCAATTTTTAGGTTATTGCAAAAGTATTTGCTTTAAAAACCAAGCGGTTTTGTGTTAATTTGCACACCATGTTAAAAACATACAAGGCACTATTTATTTTACTTTTTTTATCCGCAGCTGCCTTCGCCCAACGTACCGATACGCTTAAGATTGATACCAATTTACTCAATAAATACCGGCTCGATCCACCAAAAAATGCCCTCCCGGTTCGTGTTCGGCCGATAAAGGTCAATGCGCAATATATTCCGATAGAACTGCTTGATTATAAAGTAAGTTACTGGCGAAAAAAACTAACCTGGGGAATTAACTTTAACCAGGCGGCGTTCACCGGCAACTGGAGCGCAGGTGGTATCAGCTCTCTGGCGCTTGGAACCAATCTTGATTATAAAGCCGAGTACAACAAATCGCCTTTCGATTATACCACCGAAACTAATTTTATCTATGGCGTAGCCGCAACCAAGGGACAAGGCTCGCGTAAAACCAACGACCGGATATTTCTCGATAATAAGCTTGCCGGGCAGATCACCAAAAAGTGGTATTACTTCGGCTCTTTGAGTTTCGAATCGCAATTTGCGGCAGGGTATACGTACTCGGACCCAAGTGGTAATTCAGTTCCCGGCGGTTTGCTGATCTCTAATTTTATGGCGCCCGGTTACCTGACGGAATCTGTAGGTTTTGAGTATAAGCCCAATAAGTATTACGACCTGCGCCTCGGTACGGGTACAGCCAAACAAACCTTCCTGTTAGATACGGCCATTTACCATAACCTTCCGGCAAACTACGGTGTTAAGCCCGGCCATACTTTTTATAACCAGCTTGCGGTACAAGCGGTTGGTAGTATTGATAAGGACCTGATGAAAAACCTGCACCTGAACGCCCGTTACGCTTTATTTATTCCTTATATCCAACCACTCGCCTATACCACCCATAGACTTGATGCCACACTCACCGCCAAGGTTAACCGCCTGATCGCGGTATCAATGAACGGCACTTTCCTGTATGATAAAAATACCTCGCACACGCCGCAGGCTACTGAAGGATTGGCAATGGGTGTCGCGTATTCATTCCCTTAAATTTTATTTGACAGAATATATTATCTTGACCTGAAATATACGGTCATGAACCCTAAACGCCAGGTACCCCCTTTGATCCTGATTTTTCTGCTTTTTAGCATAAGCGCTTTTTCGCAATCTGTTATCGTAACCGAAATGGCAAGCCTCGCGAAAGACACTTCGGTCAGGAATCAGCTGATCAGCTCGGTGAATGGTTTTTTAAAGGAAAAAGACGGGCCAATTAAAAATAACACGTATGTATTGGCAGGTACGTTCCCCGAAACATCTGCATTACTGGATGAGCTAAAGCATATCGGGCAAAGTAATCGCTTTGCTGATCAAAACTTTTATAAATGCCATCTAACCAATTTTGTAAAATTAGAAGCTAACAAATACCTTATTCAATTAGCCTTCATCGGTGTCGATAGCAACCGGACTCCCGTGTTCCGTGCCGCATTTAGATTTTTGGCCGAGCTGACTGATTGTAAATTTTACTTCTGCTCGCCTTTAAAACAAAACACCTTATCGTGGAAAAGCAAGCGCCTGGGGAATATTGATTTTCATTTTAAGGATACGCTGGTAAAGCGCGATGCCGAGGCTTTTTTAAAGTCGGTTAGTTTTTACGACAAAAAACTGGGCATCGCCAATTCGCCCATCGAATATTATTATTGCGATAACTTCCCCGAGGCACAGCAAATACTCGGTTTAGATTATAAAAGCGATTACAATGGTGTCAAATCTGATATCCTGACCGGACGCGAAAATAATACAAGTGTCATACTAAGCGGATACAATTACTATAACCAACGCTTTGACCCGCACGACCTTTGGCACGATCGCCTGCGCATCGTTTTAAACAGCGATACCATCAACCGCCCGGTAGACGAAGGTTGCGCCTACCTGTATGGCGGCAGCTGGGGCATTCCCTGGAAAGAAGTGCTGGCCAAATTCAAAGCTTATGCAGCCGCCAACCCCAATGCCGATTGGTTGAATTTATATATCGAATCAAAAAACTATGAAGATGGTGAGAAACCTTTAAAGGTGCCTTATGCCTTAAATGCGCTCATCGTTCAAAAAATTGAAAAAGAAATGGGTTTTGCAGCGGTGCTGAACTTATTGAGCTGCGGTAAAAGGCAGGCAGGCGATGAAAATTATTTTAAAACGCTGGAAAAGGTTAGTGGTATTAGCAAAGCAAATTTTAATAAAGCAATGAAAGTATTAATTGCAACAATCAGATAATGGAAGAAAAATATATATTTAGAACCAGGCCAGCTTATTTCTTTCTGGGATTTAGTTTAATTGTCGCGGCTTTTTGCATTTGGGGCACATTCGCTTTTTGGGAAGCTTCGTTTGAACCATCTGGTGATACAAGCCAAACTACTATTTTGGTTATCAGGATAATATTTACAGCGGTCATCCTTGCGTTTGGATTATCGTTCTTATGGATAGTTGTTACTTTAAAAATTTGCTACCTGACCGATCAGGAATTAATAATAAGTCGACCAATATTGTTTACTAAGCTGGTTTTACCGAGATCGGAAATAATAAACATATCGGAAGCAGACAGTAAAATTGATTTGAATGCCAAGAATTTAAACAGGCCCGATTGGTTTAAGATAGGTGACACAGCAACTTTATTGCTTAAAAACGGAAAAAAGATACAGTTAAGTAGTGTAAATGTAGGCCGATATCGTGAGCTGATAAAAAAGCTACGACATCGCTAAGGCCATTTGCAAAGTTTGATTGAACCGAATCGCTCCAAAATCTTAACTTTGCAGCCTAAATTGAGCTAAATACAAATGTTTGAAAATCTTTCAGATAAACTCGACAGGGCGTTCAAGGTCCTGAAGGGTCAGGGAACGATTACCGAGATCAACGTGGCCGAGACCATGAAGGAGATCCGCAAGGCCCTCCTCGACGCCGACGTTAATTATAAGACCGCCAAAACTTTTACGGATGAAGTAAAGCAAAAGGCACTGGGCCAGAATGTGCTAACTGCCATTTCGCCGGGGCAGTTGCTCACCAAGATCATGAACGACGAGCTTGCTGCCCTGATGGGTGGAAGCGCCGCCGAACTGAACCTGAGCGGCAACCCTACCATCATCCTCATCGCAGGTTTGAATGGTGCCGGTAAAACCACTTTCAGCGGTAAACTGGCCAACTTCCTTAAAACCCAAAGAAATAAAAAACCCTTACTGATAGCAGGCGACGTTTACCGCCCGGCTGCGATAGACCAGCTGAAGGTTTTAGGCGAGCAGATCGGTGTACCGGTTTATGCCAACCTGGAGTCAAAGGACCCCATCGCTATTGCAAAAGAAGGTATCGCCCTGGCAAAACAACAGGGTAACAACGTGATCATCATTGACACCGCCGGCCGTTTATCGGTTGACGAAGCAATGATGCGCGAAATAGAAGAAGTTAAGGCAGCTACCAATCCGCAGGAAATTTTGTTTGTGGTGGACGCTATGACTGGTCAGGATGCCGTGAATACCGCAAAGGTTTTCAATGACCGCCTCGACTTTACCGGTGCCGTGTTAACCAAGCTCGATGGTGATACCCGTGGTGGTGCCGCGCTTTCCATCAAATCAGTAGTAGATAAGCCGATCAAGTTCATTGGTACGGGCGAAAAAATGGAGGCGCTCGACGTGTTCCACCCCGACCGTATGGCATCACGTATCCTGGGTATGGGCGACGTGATATCGCTGGTTGAACGTGCGCAGCAGCAATTTGACGAGAAAGAAGCTGCGGAACTGCAAAAGAAGATACGCAAAAATAAGTTCGACTTTAACGACTTCTATAGCCAGATACAGCAGATCAAGAAAATGGGTAACATGAAGGACCTGATGGGCATGATACCCGGCGTTGGCAAAATGATGAAGGATGTAGAAGTAGGTGATGATGCCTTCAAAAATATAGAGGCCATTATCCAGTCGATGACACCATTTGAAAAAGAGAATCCGGATGCCATCAACCAAAGCCGCAGAAACCGCATTGCCAAAGGCTCGGGCACTAACCTGCAGGAGGTAAACAGGCTGCTCAAACAGTTTGAGGATATGCGCAAAGTGATGAAGCAAATGAGCAATCCAGCTGCCATGGCCAACATGATGCGGCGCATGCCACGATAAAAGATTTATATACAGAAGCGGCCCCGGCCGCTTTTTTTGTTTAAATATTTACCTTTAAGTTTTCAAGCCCTAACTATGCGCAGACCGTATTTACCCACCCTATTTGCTGTCCTGTTTTTTTATTCATCAGTTTACGCCCAAAAGCCCGGTGCCGCTATCGATGTACAACACTATGCTTTTACGCTGCAGTTGAATGACGAAAATGATATAATCAAAGGTAAGACCGATGTAAGCATTAAGTTTTTGAAGCAAGTATCTTCTTTTGATCTCGATCTCGTCCAGGCCAACAAAGAGGGCAAAGGCATGACGGTAAGCAGTGTTACGGAAAAGAAAACGCCCCTAAACTTTGAGCAAAAAGGCGACAAGCTAATAATTGCTGTAAATGGCGATCAGGGCAGCAGGCATACCTATTCCATTACCTACAGCGGCATTCCTTCGGATGGTTTGATCATATCTAAAAGTAAATTCGGGCACCGTACATTTTTTGGGGATAACTGGCCTAACCGGGCACATAACTGGTTACCCTGCGTTGATGATCCTGCGGATAAAGCAACGGTTGAATTTAACGTAACGGCTCCGGGTCATTACCAGGTAGTTGCCAACGGAACCAAGCAAAGCGAAACGGTGTTGCCCAGTGGCTTAAAGCAAACCCGCTGGAAGGAAAGCGCCCCCCTGCCCACTAAAGTAATGGTAATTGGTGCGGCCGATTTTGCCATTGACCATACCGGCGACGTAAAAGGTATCCCCGTGTACACCTATGTTTACCCGGAAAATAAAGATGTTGGTTTTAACAGTTATGCCGTAGCCCGCGAGATACTGGCCTACTACATGGATAAAGTTGGGCCCTATGCGTATGAAAAACTGGCCAATGTGCAGTCAAAAACCATATTTGGCGGGATGGAAAATGCCAGTTGTATTTTTTATTACGAAAATTCGGTTGGTGCAAAAGATATTGAAGAACTGATGGCGCATGAGATAGGTCACCAATGGTTTGGCGACGCAGCAAGCGAAAAAAGCTTTGCCCACCTATGGTTGAGCGAAGGTTTTGCCACCTACATGACCAATTTGTACCTCGAGAATAAATACGGGCAGGAAATATTGAAACAACGACTGACCGACGATCGGAAAACCGCCCTCGATTTTGAAAAAGAACGCTTTCACCCAATAGTAGATACAGCGGTGACCGGCAATTTTATGCAATTGCTCAATGCCAACAGCTACCAGAAAGGCGGTTGGGTACTGCACATGCTGCGAAGGAAACTGGGTGATGAAATATTTTGGAAGGGAATCCGGGCTTATTACGATAAGTACCAAAACGGCAACGCCAATACCGAGGACCTGCGTGCGGTGATGGAAAAAGAAAGCAAGGTTGACCTGGAGCAATTCTTCAAACAGTGGCTGTATACGCCCGGCCACCTGCAAATTTCGGCAAAATGGAAGTATGACCCCTATGAAAAGACTGTTGAGCTTCAGATAGCTCAGGTGCAAAATGACCTCTATGACACAACCGTCGATTTCCTGATCGATAATGAGGTGCACCCGGTTGATATCAAGGGCCGGTTCACTACGGTACAATTTAACGTGAACAATGCAGTTACAAACATTGTGGTTGATCCGAACGTGAACTTATACGGCGTTTTTGATATCAGTCAGCAAAAGTGAGTTCGGCACATATTTCATGGCTTTAGTTTGGTGTTTTTATTAAATTGTTTTATAATATTTGGATAAATATTTTTTTACCAAACATTATACTTTTTTATAACGTTAAAACGTTAAATAACAAAACCAAACCAAACACAGGCCTACGCTGTCCCCTGGGCGTGCTGCCTGCCGAAACCTTTAAACAAATACAGCCATGTTAAAGTCAGCACAGTCCATTTACGTAACGGTTTACAGGTGGACATTCCGCAATTTCGGGCAGGGCAAGGCCCCCCAAAGCAAAGCCTTATTGAATGCCAGTTTCATGCTCATCGTACTGCTCACCTGTACGTTGCTGGCGATAGACCTGCTGCTGCACCTGGGTATGATCCATGCCGGTACATTAGCAGATATTACTATCCTGATGGCCATGGTAAGCTTGCTGTTTATCAATCACCTGGTGTTCCTCAACAACCGCCTGGCCCGCCGGGTAAACGACCGCCTGACCATCATGAGCCGTCAAAATCGCAATGTGCTTGCCCTGGTGGTACTGGTGCATGTGATTTTGGTTTGCGGGATATTTCTGTTTACGCTGTGAACACTTCTTTTTTTGAACACGATTTTCAGGATTTTTTTTAGATAGACAGGATTTTTTCGCCCCGCTCCCTGCTGCCGCAAGCCTCCCGGCTTGTGGCAGCGGGGCGAAAAAAACGGCCCTGTGCGATACCTTCCCCTGTTATGCAGGGGAAGGAGGAGGTTGGGGTCAAGACACGATCGCAGGATTTGATGGATTGCTTAGATCAATTCATAACGCCATACCAGCCCGACCTAACCTGTAAAACTTTGCCAAGTTACTCCGCCGATACCGGCAAATTATCCATCGATGTCAACAAAATACAGCTCCTTTCCGGTATATTTACTGAAAAGCCCGACTGCATATTGGCAATGTTAACGCTTTGGGGCTTTAAGCCCAGAGTGCTTCCGTCGCCAAAAGCTCCGACGGATGTTGAATAGCTATAAAGCGAAAACATGCCGCCCTGCCAGCCCGGTACGGTAACCTTTAGTTGCTTGCTGGTAACTGCCCAGTTTACTATGGCAAACGACCAATGAGCTTTGTTACCAACTATCTGTTTCAGCGCAACCATTCTTGCATCTGTATAAGGAAGCGAAACCTGGTAAATGATGCCCTGAGCCGGAAAATAACGGCATAATAACGACCAGCTGTAAAACCAGGGCCGCAAATTGTTTCCTGTACTTTGCCCGCTTATGTTCCACATCCCCGAGTCTTTGCTATAATCAAACCCATCCAGGTTCCAGGCAAGCGACCCGGATTGGCCGGATCCTGCAACCTGTATGCCATAGTCAAAGGCAAGCATTCCATATAATGCTGTTGTTGGGTTTAAGGCAGGTGCTGGGGTAAATTTATACCAATAGTCGAGTGAATCGGCATTGCAAAAGCCGCTTTCGCTGAGAAAGACCGGTTTAACTCCGGGATCTGCAGCCTGAACGGAGCTGAGAATTTGTTTAAAAGCATTTTGCAGATTCCCGCCTGTTGCCTCAGTACTACCGGAGTTAAGATAATAATGATGGTCATACCCTTGCAGGTCGGCCCCGTTACTAAATGCTGCGAGTTTGGTCCAATCATCCCATGAATCTGGGCCACATAATATCGAAGTTGACAAACCTGCAGCCTGCAATCCGCTATAAGTATTGTGCATCATTTGCGACCATTCACTGAATGGCATACCCGTACCTTTCGGTTCGTTTGTGGGCGTATACCATTTAATATTGGTATAACCTTTGGTGATATAAAGCTGAGTTAACAAATCAGTTTGCAAACGCTGGAAGCTGTTTTGGCCGCTACCGGTATAATACGCCTGGTCATTATCAATATTAAGCCCCCAAAGGCCGGCCATTACCGGTATATTTTTTGATTTGTACCAATCCATAACCTGGTAGTAAGCCAGCATATGGGGACTGTTCCAATCGTAATCGCCTGCAATGCCACTCGGATTGAACCAATTTCTGTAAAGATTTATCCTTACCAAAGATGGCTTAATATAGTTGATGCGGTTGGTATCAATGGCCCAGTTGTTGGGGTTCCATGCTGTTTTGTCGTTTCCAGACACATCACGGTCTATGGGATATTGGTTAAATCCAAAGCCAAACCAATGGCTGGTAACCGGAGATGAAACAACAACCCTAATTTCCTGATCTGGAGTTACAGTTTTTTGTTTTTTGCAGCCCGAAAAAGTATTAACGGCTATGATGATGCATAGTATACTTTTGAAACCTGATCTTGAAAAAAGCATGTAAAACTTATGGGCTGCCTAAAGTAATAAATATAGTTATTTTAAGAGACTTGCATTGCTTGTTGGTCTGGATTGAAAATCCGGACCAACATTTTGTGGGAGCTGGATAAATACATGGCGATTACCTGTCTAAATACCAAAAGTCGGGAGGCTTGCGGCAGTGGGTTTGCTAATCCGTAATAGCTTAGCAAAGCCGATATTTTGAATTTATACTACATTTTTTTGCAGTTGCGGTGCCCCGGCTGTACGTATAATTTTAGCCAGATATTGTTTCCAATCTGATGATTTAAAGTATGTCCGATATTCAATTATTTACCAGGCCTTATCTAATTCACTTATCAGCTGGAATTCTCAGCGTTTGGCAGTTGTTTACCGCTAAAAATATTCAAAATAGATTCGAATAATGAATAACGAAAGTCTGGTTTCCGAGAGAACAAGACTTAAAGCTTGTTGTTGTATCAAACCCAACCAACCAATAAAAAACAGCAGCCGATTTTGTAAACACTGTGGCTTCGTAATAACTAACTCAGACCCTGCTGCCGCAAGCCTCCCGGCTTGTGGCCCGTATGCTAGTTAGTGAACTATGCATGTTTTTGAACACGATTTTTGGACAGGATTTATTGGATTTGTTTTATGATAGGCATGATTATTGTGCCCTGCTGCCGCAAGCCTCCCGGCTTTTTGCCCGTATGGTGGTTAATGAGCTATGCAGGCCCTTAATTTAGAAAAATATTAGAAACCGGGGCCGGAAAGGTAGCTGTTCAAATGCATGTTGCCTACCTGTCTAAAGGCCACAAGCCGGGAGGCTTGCGGCAGCAGTGCGAAAGAAAACGGCCATGTGCGATACCTTACCCTGCAAAGCAGGGGAAGGGGGAGGTTGGGGTCACGGAAAAAGGATTTTGGCTTGCCGGAAATAAGGTGTAGATTTAGTGAAGGACGATACTGTCGATTACTAATCCGCTGCTTTTTTACACCGGATTTTCAAACCCGGACCAACGTAGCCCAACCTTATACAAAAATTGTGCTCAAAAGATTTATTGCTCAACTACAAAAATTGGTAGGTGCAACCACCTCCGGTGACCCAAAATTATGGTTGTCACATTTTGGACTAAAAATCGCATAATCAAATGATAATCAATTAAATAACCCAAAAATCACCCCGATTTCTGTTAATAGTGTAAACCATCAAAATGGACCATATTTGGGATTTGGTTGTATAAAACTACTGTAAATGGAATGGTCTACGTAAAGGGCAGATCGCTATAATTCCTAAAAATCGATAACTTACGCTGTCTTACAAACTTTGTCTCGGTGTTAGTTAAAACTTTTGGGAGCGCGGTCTACGGAATCCAGGCCATCACGATTACGATAGAAGTAAACCTGAGCGGTGGTAAGCCGGCCTATTTTATTGTAGGCTTGCCAGATAATGCCGTTCGCGAATCCCTGCAGCGTGTAGAGGCGGCCCTGCAAACCAATAATTTCAGGATGCCCAGGCAGAAGATCGTGGTCAACCTGGCACCGGCAGACATCCGCAAGGAAGGCTCGGCCTACGACCTGGCCATCGCCACTGCCATTTTAGCCAGCTCGGGTCAGATAGAAGCTGAAAACCTCGAAAAATATATCATTATGGGCGAGCTGTCATTGGACGGCGGATTGCAGCCCATCAAAGGTGCCCTGCCTATCGCCATACAGGCTCGCAAAGAGGGATACAAAGGCTTTATCCTGCCTAAACAAAATGCGCGCGAGGCTGCCATCGTCAATGATATAGAAGTTTATGGGGTAGAGAGCATCACTGAGGTGGCCCAATTTTTCAATGGGGAAACCCAATTACAGCAGGTGATCGTCAATACCCGGGAAGAGTTTTACAACAGCCTGAGTGATTACGACAGCGACTTCAGCGATGTGAAAGGACAGGAAAATATTAAGCGGGCTTTGGAGATAGCGGCAGCGGGTGGTCATAATGTGATACTGATCGGACCTCCGGGTGCGGGAAAAACCATGCTGGCCCGCAGGCTGCCTTCCATATTACCACCGCTGACTTTACATGAATCCTTAGAGACCACCAAGATACATTCTGTTGCCGGCAAACTGGCTACCGCAGACGCGTTGGTAACCCGCAGGCCATTCCGTTCACCGCATCATACGATCAGCGATGTGGCCCTCGTAGGTGGCGGAAGCAACCCACAGCCGGGTGAGATATCCCTGGCGCATAACGGCGTGCTATTTCTGGATGAACTGCCCGAATTCAAGCGCAGCGTACTGGAGGTGATGCGACAGCCGCTCGAAGAACGCAGGATCACGGTGTCAAGGGCAAAATTTTCGGTCGATTATCCGGCAAACGTGATGCTGATAGCCAGTATGAATCCCTGCCCCTGCGGCTACTATAATCATCCCGAAAAGGAATGCACCTGTCCGCCGGGAACCGTACAGAAATACCTGGCCAAAATATCCGGACCATTATTGGACCGTATCGACCTGCATGTAGAGGTAACGCCGGTCAATTTTTCCGAACTATCGTCCGAACGCCTGGCCGAACAAAGCGAAGCCATACGGGAGCGGGTGATTGTTGCCCGCGAGCGCCAAACTGAACGTTTTGGCAACAAGCCCGAGCTGCATGCCAACGCGCAGATGAGTCCGCAAATGGTACGGGATATCTGCAGGATAAATACCGCGGGGCAAACGCTGCTAAAAAAAGCGATGGAAAAACTGGGCCTCAGTGCCCGGGCTTATGACCGTATATTGAAGGTGTCGCGCACCATCGCCGATCTGTCGGGTAGTGATGAAATTAAACTCGAGCATTTGGCCGAGGCCATACACTTCAGAAGCTTGGATAGGGAGGGTTGGGCAGGATAGGGGTTTCGTTGCCTGTAGCGACACAGGCAACGGCTGTATAGGACACAGGCAACGGGTGTGTGTTGGCGGAAACACGGACCTGTGCGCAGCTAAACGGCCCCCAAAAAACCTTTTTTGAATAATTAAAAATAATCCAAAACAATTGCGTCAATTGCATGTATATCATACATCACATCAGGCTTTAAATGGAGCAGACCCAAAACCGAAAGATCATTATTTTTGACGACGACGAGGATATTTTATCCATCTGCGCGTACCTGCTTGAAGAGCAGGGCTGGGAGGTATTTACTTATACCGACTGCAACAATGTAACCGAACGGGTGGCGGAAATAACACCCGGCGTTATTTTGATGGATAACCGTATTCCCGACGATGGTGGTATTGAAGCCACCCGCAAGCTGAAAAGTACCGATGCCCTTCAACATATACCCGTGGTTTATTTTTCGGCCGACAGTGATATTCAGTCGCTGGCAGCTTATGCGGGTGCCGAAGCTTTCCTGGCCAAACCCTTTGACCTGGGAGATCTGGAAAGCATCATCGAGGATGTATTAACACGCAATTCCTGATCTAATCCATTCCAGGTGCACCACCGCGCCTGCCGCCGCCATCACCCCTGCCGCCGCGGTCGAAATTCTGTACCGGCGCCTTGCCTGCAAATTTTTGAAGGCGCAGTGTGAATGTAGCCAGATAATATCGCGAAAGCCGGTTGGTATTGGTTTGGGTAAATGAACTTGCCGTTGTTGATGATGAGAAACCGGTATTCTGGTTAAACAGGTCAAATGCCGAAAGGCGGATAGTTGCCTGGTTATGCTTCAGGAAACGCCGCTCAAGATAAACATTCAGAATATTGGGGTTGCTTACTTTCACTAACGAGCTGTAGCCATAATTGATCGCTTTGCCGTAATCATAGCTAAACGTCCAATCCTTTAAAATATACTGTTTACCATTAAGGCCGATGTTCCAGGTGCGGATATCCGAAGTACCATTGGTAAGCTGATTGTTGACCGAATTGCTGGTCCGGTTTATCGCATAATTGGTCATGAACTGTGCATCGATCACATCCGTAATATCAACCCTGAATTGCACCTGTGGGGTAAATTGCAGGTTTTTGCCTATATTTTTAATAGTACTGGAGGCATAAGTGCTGGAGTCGATATTGGTCAGGAAGCCCACGTTATTTGAGTAACTAACATTGCCCCGGAGTGATAGCGTGTACTTTCTGTTATCCCAGGGTTTTGACCAGGTAAGGTTACCGTTAATGTTGTAATAACCATCGGCATTCTCATATTGCGTTAAAACCGTGTTGGAGAACCGTTTGTCGGGCGTATATACTCGTGGGTACGAAATAGAGTTGGTTACCACCTGGTTGTTGATCTGCTGGGCCGAAAGTGACACAAAGAAAATATTTCCGGTAGCGAAGCTGAAATTATTATAGCGGATCGATAGGTTATTGGTAAACTGCGGCTTCAGGTCGGGGTTGCCTTGAACCGGGTACAAAGCATTTGAAAAATCGATCACCGGCTGCAATTGCGTAAAATTCGGCGAACTGCTTGAGCCATTATAGTTGATACTCAAAAGCTGGCTCTTTGAAAAATTGTAGATGTACCGCGCGGTTGGGATAATATTAAATGTGCTGATATGTGTAGTTGCACCGGTCAAGGCCGAATAACCATCGAGCATGGCTGGTAATGCGGTTAGCCCTATAGTGAAATTATATTTTTTCTGTACCTCCCTGAAATTAAGTCCGATCCTTTGGGTGTTGAAGGTGTAATTGTAATTGGTACTCAAAGCACTGTCCGGAGCCAATAGGAAAGCAGGGTTATTTAGTTCGGCAGTATCTGTAGTTTTTATATTGGTGGTAGATGAATGGCTGATATTATAGTTGAATTCGAGATAAGTAGTTTTTCCCAATGGTTCGATATACGATAAAGTGGCGCCTACCGTATTGGTACGGCTGTGGGTATTGATCACCTGGTCGGTTGCTGCGGTAGGAAGGCCCCTGGTATAGTTGTAAGTGGGATTCTGATATTGATCGCCGGTTGACGAACTAAAATTAAAATTGATACTAAAATTACGACGATGACCAAGCCTGCGGTTGTATAGCGCCGATAAACCCAGGGTCGGTGAAGTGGAATTGCCGTTACTGACGGAGGTATAAGCCGAACTCACCACATCTTTTCGGGTAATGTTTACATCTTCATTATCATAAGTATTGGTGCTGGCATAGGAAAATGTCGGCGTTACTTTTAGGTAGTTAATGGTATCCGGTTTATACTCCATATTCCAGGTGAAACGATGATTGATATTTTTATCGATCTCGTTGCTTTGCTGATGATTGGTACTTGGATTTACCGGAGAAAAGTTTTCCTGCAGGTTGGTGCTTGCGGTGTTTGTAGCATTATCCGCAAAGCTGTAGCTGCCATAAACAGAAAGTGCTTTGCCCCATTGGTCGCGGAAATTGGCGCCGATTGAATGTGCATTGGTGAGCCCATTTTGGCTGGTTGTCAGACTTCCGTTACCACCACCTCCACCACGACCGGCATTGCCCCTGCCGCCGCCGCCCCCAAAACCGCCTCCACCGTTGTTGGCAGAACCGAATGAAAAAGTATTAACATTGGTATTGTTGATACTGCCTAAAAGCGCCATTTGCTGGTTGCCGTTAAAGCGAAAAGAGTTTAGTGTACCGAGGTAACGGTTTTGATCGGTCTGGCCGGCAGGTAAGGCGTCGGAGCCATCTCCGGCGGTTGCCTGCAAGGTATAGCCATAATTCCGGTCCTTGCGGATGGTAATATTCATGATCTTATCAGGTTCCCCGGTTTTGATACCGGTAAGGTTGGCCTGATCGCCATAATCGTCTATCATCTGAATATTTTCAACGATATCTGCAGGCAGGTTCTTGGTAGCGCTTTGTACGTCGCCGCCCATAAAGTCTTTGCCATTGATGCGTACTTTGGTTATCTGTTTCCCCTGGGTGGTCACGTTGCCATTTACATCCACATCCACACCGGGTAATTTTTTGATCAGGTCTTCTACCGGCGCATTGTCCCGTACCTTATAGGCGCTGGCCTTGTATTCAACGGTATCTTCTTTGATCACCACCGGGTTTACTCCGACAATGGTTACCCCATTGAGCATATGCGAATCATTTTTAAGCAGGATAGCCGGTAGAATGGCTGTCTTATTGTCGGCAGACAGGGTAAAATGTTTAAGCTGCCCCTGATAGCCGATGGAGGTAACCGTAAGGGTTATTTTATTACCGTGTACCGACCCAAACACAAACTTACCCTGGGCATCAGCTACAGCTACTGTACTGTCGCCTTTGTCGGAAATTAGTTTGATACCCGCCCCCGGTACTCCAAGTTTGGTGGAGTCAATAATGGTTCCGTCAACTTCGCGCCCGGCCTGGGCACGGGCAGATCCTATCATCAATATAAAAAAGGAAAGGATGAGCAGGGCATATCGTAAGGGACCTTTGATACTTAACTTCATAAGTGATAATACAAATTAAACATGCAAATGTTCAATTAATCAATTTCAAGTTCGGCTGAATCATAGCATTGTTACACGCTCAAAGGGCCTTTTCAATAGTATTGTTACAAAAAAAGCCCCGCGATATCATCGCGGGGCTTGGTATTTCGGCTGTCAGCTTAACAGCTAAATTAGTTTCTCAGATTAAGTGCTCTTGCAACCTGGCTGAAATTCTTGAAGTTCAGACTTGGATTGGTTACGTTAAGCTTGGTAAGTGAATTTCCAGGGATAACGATGATCTTAAAGTCGAGGTTATTCTGACTTGGACTTGCAGCAATAGTTACCATGCCTAAGCTAACCGAATTCAAACTTATTGATACACCGCCATTGTTATAAGGCAATGGATACCATACACCACTCTGACCATTTGGTCGGAAGTAAACCAGCACTAAACCCTGGTCAAGTATAGATTGATCGATTGCAGGTACACTTACATTGGTACCAGTAACAATAACAGATATATTGCTTTCGAGGTATGCACTTACATTAGCATTGCCGGTAGCACCAGTAGCACCTGTAGCGCCGGTTGCACCTGCTGCTCCTGTGGCACCAGTAGCACCCGCAGCACCTGTTGCGCCGGTAGCACCTGCTGCACCAGTAGCGCCGGTAGCACCCGTTGCGCCATTTTGGCCGTTAGCGCCGGTAGCACCCGTTGCGCCGGTTGCACCGTTTTGACCATTGGCACCTGTTGCACCGTTTTGACCATTGGCACCAGTAGCACCAGTTGCGCCTGTAGCTCCGGTGGCACCAGTTGCGCCGGTTGCACCAGTAGCACCTGTTGCGCCTGTAGCTCCGGTAGCACCATTGGTTCCGTTAGATCCGTTTGTGCCGGTAGCTCCAGTGGCTCCTGTTGCACCTGTTGGGCCAGTTGGGCCTCCTGAAGGACCAGTAGGTCCTTGTGGTCCTTGCGGACCTGTTGCACCGGCAACTCCAGTAGAACCGGTGGCACCCGTTGCACCGGTAGCTCCTACCGGGCCTGGTGTTTTGTCTTTCTTACAACCGTTGATACTGATCAAACATGCTAAGAGCACCAGCGGTAATATGTGTCTAAATTGTCTCATATAGGGTACGTTAAATAAATTATTTAGAGCTTTCTACGTGAAGAAATAGAATAGGTTACAGTTGCATATTGAGAAATATTTTTTCTTACTATTTTATTTACAGGAATGGATACCGTTTTTACAGGCTAATTGAAGCATGGTCCGAAAATAATTTTTCGCTGGTTTTTTGCTTTTTTATTGATAACGAAGCGGTTAGTGTATAGCCATTTGGTGCAGGTTGTAGCTATCTGCAGCACATGAAGAACAGATCGGCCTTCAAGATTCAGGCATTAATTGTTGCGTCAATTGTTGGTTGGGGATCTTTCGGCAGGCCTGATTCCGGAATTTGAAAACGCATCAGGTTGCAGTTAAACGATCGTAACTGAGATAATTAAGCCTGTTTATAAACAACCTGAAAGCTAAATGCGCCTTTTGAGTGTGAGGATCACCCGGTCATATCTATGGTCATGAAAGACTACGATCAGCAGGTTTCGCCCATCTTTTGATTTAAACATATTGTCAACCTGTTCGAGCGTCATATCCAATACCGATTTAAAATTAATGGCTGTTATCTCGTCACCTGCTTCAAGGCCGATATCGTCGGCCGGCGACCCGGATTCAACACGGCTGACAATAATATGTTTGTAACCCTCGCCCGTACCATAGTACTCTAAACCACTCATATCATACTCATAGGGGTCGTCAAATGCAGGACTAGGAGCAAGGAAGATCTCACTATTTTGGTAATTAAAAGTCACTATAAATCTTTTAAGCAGGCCAGTGCCCAGATTGCCATCACGTTCCTCGGGCATGTATTTTAATGTTGTGGTATCATAATCGTAGGGAAATGATGCAATAACGTTTTTGATCCTGAATTTTCCAACATCGATCTCATCTATGCGACTTAGAAAGCCCGAGATGGGCCCCGCAAGGCCGACACCAAGATTTGCAGTTACGAATTTTTCAGGAAGACCATGTTTTTTTATCATGTTCTCTAACGAAACGGGGTGCCCGGCACCAAGGTCAATAACCAGCTTTTTTTGTTGTAAAGTACCGTTCGGCATTTTTATTAAAGCCTGCAAATAGGGTTTATTTCCTTCAATCGTAATGGGTATGCGCGTGCCTTTATGAAATATCCGTTTGTCGCCGGGCCGGTAAACCGTTATAGTGCTATCGCCAAAGTTTAGCTTAACAGCCAGGTTGTTGAAAAACTCATAACCCAACAGGCCATGTATGGGAGTGCCGACAAAACCCGATAGGTTAAAATGTTCAGTTTTAAGGATGATTGCCGATACATCAAAACTTTCCAGGCCCGGAATATCAACTTTTAAAACCGGAGTATTGTAGGCTTCAAACTCTTCACCCTCGCCTAAGCCAGCCAGCTTAATGGTTCGTTTACTTTTCAGATCGATGGAATCAACCATTTTCGGATCGGTCAGTACCATGGTGCCGACACCGGTGTCCAGAATAAAATTAAAAGGGCCCCGGTTGTTGATCATCAGTTTGATCACCACCAGGTTTCGGATGAGTTTAAAGCGAATAGTGGCCGATTTACTTTTTCCCTGCAAGTCGAAATATTGCGCTTTTGCTTCAGGCGTAGGTAAGCATACCTGTATAAACAATACCAGGACACTTATAAAGATGATCCTTGAAGGTAATTTGAATAACAATTTGCTTATAATTGATTTAAATAAATGTATAACAAAAACTTTAGTTTGAAAAATATATGAAGGCTAAAAGCATCATAATAGTGTTTCTGGCATGTTTTTATGCTATGCTTATTTCCTGTTCACGAAACCTGCATCAACATGCTGTTGCAAAGCTTTTTGATCAGTCATTGGTCCTGAATGATCATTTTACCGGCTTTGCACTATATGATATGGATCAACAAAAGATGATCTACGAACAAAACGACGATCAATACTTTACCCCTGCTTCCAATACTAAACTATTTACGTTCTATACCTGTCTGCGGTTGCTTGGCGATTCGATACCCGCATTAAATTACATTGTTAACAACGATTCATTGATCTTTTGGGGGACCGGTGATCCTTCTTTTCTTCACTCGGAACTTAAGGCGGTAAAGGGCTATAATTTCCTGAAAAATGCGCATCAGAAGTTGTTTTTTTCGGCTGGTTTCAGGCAATCGGATTTCTACGGCTCAGGTTGGGCCTGGAACGATTACAATGACGATTATCAGGTCGAAATAACCGAATTTCCACTGGAAGATAACCTTGCCCATTTTTCAGTTTCAGCAAAAGGCACGCTTCAGGTTAGTCCGGCGCCACTGTCTATGTTCCTGAGGCCCGACGCTACCTTTAAACCTGCTCAGTTTGGTATCGAACGAAATTTAACAGACAATACCTTTGTTTATCCTGCAGCATCGGTACCTGCAAAATTCAGCCAGGAAATACCTTTAAAGACCAGTACTGGCCTGACGCTGGCATTGCTGACGGATACACTCCGAAAGCCGGTTTATGAAACTCATTTGCCTTTGCCCCTTAACTTTAAAACGATCTATGATGCAAATGCTGATACGGTTTACCGGCATATGCTGCAGCCCAGCGATAATTTCATGGCCGAACAATTGTTACTTGTTTGCTCGTCGGTAAAGTTTAATGTACTCAATACTGATTCGGTGATACAATATTCCAAAACTCATTTCCTGAATGATTTGCCCGATGCGCCACAATGGGTTGATGGCTCGGGACTATCGCGATACAATCTATTCACCCCACGAAGCATTGTAAAGCTGCTCTGCAAAATATCTGAACAGATAAAAAATGACAGCTTATTGCATAGTCTCCTGCCCATAGGTGGCCTGGCCGGCACAATCAGGCATGCCTATAAAACCGATAATGGTATACCCTTTGTTTGGGCAAAAACAGGGTCATTGGCAAATAACCATAATCAAAGCGGGTACCTGATAACGCGTAAAGGCCGGCGCCTGGCCTTTTCATTCATGAATAATAATTTTACCCGACCGCAACGGGAAATAAGGGATGAAATGGTCCGTATCATCACCTACCTGCACGATAATTATTGATCAGATTTATTTAAATGACGATACGCGCGACTATAAGCTTTGGTGAATTCTGCGCCGATATATAATATGGCCGAGGTGTAATAGATCCATACCAATAAAACAATAAGGGAACCGGCCGCACCATAGGCAGAAGCAGCAGCACTGTACTTAAAATAGATACCTATCAGGTATTGCCCTAAAATGAACATGATGGCAGTAAAAACAGATCCCGACCGTACTTCACGCCAGCTTAACTTCACATCCGGCAAAAACTTAAAAAGTATACCGAAAAGAACAGCGATGATCACCAGCGAAATAACCAGGTTCAGCAGGTCGAAAATGGCAAAGGAAAGCCCGGGCAAATATTGAGCAAGTTCTTTACTTAGCGAGTTGATGGCAATGGTTATGATGAGTGTGACGAGGAGCAGGAAACCCAGAATAATGATCAGCGAAAAAGAAAGGAAACGGTTTTTTAATAGCTTAAGCCAGCCATTTTTTGGTTTTTCCTTTACTTTCCAGATGATATTGAGTGAGTCCTGGATATCGATGAATATACTGCTTGCACCAATTAGCAAGATTATGATACTGGTTATCAGAGCCAAACCTGTTTTGCCTGATAATTGCAGATGTTTAACTATGGCATGAATTTGTTCCGTTGCGTCTTTTCCGGCAAAGCGGCTTACTTCCGGGTAAAGTGTATCCTTAAAGTCAATATGGTGTAGTACCAGGCTGGCTATAGCTATCATCAATATAATGAGGGGTGCTATGGCAAATACGGTATAATAGGCCAGAGAGGCACTTAGTTTTAAGCCATTATCTTCCACGAACCCATTAAAGGTTGCTACTATCAGTTTGTGCACCCGGCGAAGCCGGGCATTTTTAAACAAGCTCATTACCTATAAAATACATACTGGCTGCAAATTGTTTGTAATATCTTAATGCGAAATCTGCAATTTGAAATTTTAGGAAAATAGCTAAAATAATGGTGCAAAGGCAGTTAGTGTAAGAGTTTTTTGACAGGCAGCTAAACACCGGAAATGCTTAAAAATTTGAAGAGAATTAGGCGCTAAAATTTGGCATTATCAATTTAAAAAAAGTAATTTTAAACTTTAAGAGAAACAACTCCGGTGCAGCCTCTTTCTATTTGAATCGGCTACTTCGGAGGAGATAAACAAACTTTTAATTGTTAAATTTTTTTGGGGAAAGCCGTCCCGACCTCGGTCGGGATGGCTTTATTCTTTTAGTGCAGATCGGCAGGTGGTTTTGCACCTCCGCCTTTTTTAAATGGCTGCAGGTACAAAAGTGGTATCGAAAATAACATCACGAGGCCTGATATCAAATAGGCGTCGTTATAGGTTAATAATAATGATTGCCGGATTACAGTACCTTCTATGGCCTGGTATGCCATGTGCATGGCATCTAATGCCGATTTTCCCTTTGCAATAAATCCCTGTTCGATCATATTCAAACGTACATTGAATGCACTGTTGTAAGGATTTATGTTGCTCAGCAGGTCGCTCCTGTGTTTAGCCTGCCTGATGTGGATCAGCGTGGTCAATGCGGCTATACCGAATGAACCTCCCAGCTGCCTCATCATGTTATTTAAACCTGTACCCTGGCCTACTTCCGGACCTTTAAGTTCTGATATAGCCAGCGTGGTTAGCGGAACAAACAAGAGTGCCATACCTACCCCTCTGATCAACAATGGAATCAACACGTCGGTCTGTCCGGTTTCCATGGTCGAACCACTGAGCATGTAGGTAAATACAAAGAACAGCGCCATACCTGCAGTAGCCATAAATTGTGCCGGAACGCCTTTGTTAAGCATTTTGCCGATAAATGGCATCATCAGGATGGTACAGATACCGCCAGGAAATAAGAGTTCGCCGGTTTGCTGGGCCGTAAAGCCGAGCAGATTTTGGCAAAATACCGGAAATACGAACACTGATCCGTACAAACCAAATCCAAGGATGAACGAAGTAAACATTCCCACAGCGAAACTTCG
>CAISPD010000249.1 GCA_903887275.1 uncultured Mucilaginibacter sp. | reverse complement strand
TATAACTCAAGAGCTTAATAATAATTCTCTTTCAAATTCATCTTAAAAACATTCTTAAAATTCAAAAACAATTCATAACAATTAATTGGTCTTTTAATCTTTTGAACTAATTCTTTTAATACGATAACAATATTATGAAAACTGGAAAAGTAAAATGGTTTAACACACAGAAAGGCTACGGTTTTATCATTACCGATGAAGGCAAAGATCTGTTTGTACATTTCAAAGATGTACAGGGAGGTGTAAATGCTATCAAAGATAATGATAACGTAGAGTATGATGTGGAAGAAGGCAGAAAAGGCTTACAGGCAGTAAAAGTGAAGAAGATATAAATGACATTTCTGATCAAAGAAAAACCTCTGCACAGTGCGGGGGTTTTTTTATGCCGGAAATTTTACCAAATTAGCAAACCAATTATTGCAATTTATGACCGATAATAACCCGCAAAAACTCACGCGTAACGCCATTTTATTGGTATTAGTAGCCTCTCTGGGGTATTTTGTTGATATATACGATCTGTTGATCTTCCTGATCGTGCGGAAGCAGAGTTTATTGGCTATAGGTGTAAAACCCGCCGATGTGTTGCCTGAAGGCGTCAGTATTGTAAACTGGCAGATGATAGGTATGTTGCTGGGCGGTATATTATGGGGCGTACTGGGCGATAAGCTTGGGCGCATCAAGGTACTTTTTGGTAGCATCACCCTGTATTCACTGGCCAATTTTGCCAATGGCTTTGTGCACGACGTTGAGTTTTATGCCATTATTCGCTTTATTGCAGGTATCGGTCTTGCTGGTGAATTAGGTGCAGGTATTACGCTGGTAAGCGAAACCCTCAGTAAAGAAAAGCGTGGATACGGCACCATGATTGTTGCGGCAGTAGGGCTTTTAGGCGCAGCCGCGGCTGATATTGTTGCAAAATACGGCTGGCGTGAAGCCTATTTTGTAGGCGGTGGCCTGGGCGTACTTTTATTGCTATTGCGTATCGGAACTTTTGAGTCGGGCATGTTTAAAAATTTAAATGAAGCCGACGTGTCTAAGGGCGATTTTTTTATGTTATTCAATAATTGGCAGCGCTTTAAAAAGTATTTGTATTGTATACTGATCGGTGCTCCTTTATGGTATGTGGTAGGTGTATTGATATCCCTGGCACCTGAATTTGGTGTTGAGCTCCATGCTACTGGTAAACTTAGCGCCGGCGACGGAATTTTATATGCTTATATCGCTATAGCCATTGGTGGTATAGCAGCTGGTTTTTTGTCACAAATTACCCGTTCAAGAAAGCTGGCCATGTATGTGTTTTTATCCTTATCGGCTTTCAGTGTTGTCATTTATTTGAATGCCGAGGGTATCAGTAGTCAGCAGTATCTCTGGCTTTGTGCGCTCATGGGATTCTTCGTTGGGTATTGGGCTACATTTATCACCATTGCTGCCGAGCAGTTTGGAACCAATATTCGCGCTACGGTTGCAACAACCGTACCCAACTTTGTTCGTGGTTCGCTGGTTCCCATAAACTTTGCGTTTCTGGCTTTAAAAGGCCACTATGGCATGATCAACAGCGGATATATCATGATGGCCATTTTAACAATTCTTTCCCTTTTTGCGGTTAGTCAGCTGAAAGAAACCTTTGGTAAGGATTTAGATTATATCGAATAAATGCTGTTTTCTTAACGCAACTTCACTGAGGTTTGGTCAACAATGTTCAACTTAATTGAGCCAATCTGCTACCTTTGCACCAATGATAACTAAGGAACAAATTGCAGGCGATTACCAGAACATCCAGGACGAGATATGCCAGGCTTTAGCGCAGTGCGACGGTAAAGGTAATTTTGAAG
>CAISPD010000248.1 GCA_903887275.1 uncultured Mucilaginibacter sp. | reverse complement strand
CGACCTAAAATACATCTTTTTGAGGTATAGCACGTACTGCCACCCAGGGTTTTTGATCGGTAAAATGTAATTATTATTTACCCGAGGAAGCTTTGATGAATTTCAGCGTTTCATCAGCATGTTCCTGTCCGGCAAGGAAGGCTTCGTGGGTATAAACAATTTTCCCTTTAAGGTCAACCACAAAGGTTTTACGACCGGGTAAAAAGAGCTTTCCTTTAATGCCAAACATATCATACACTTTATTGCCCGGATCGCTCAATAAGGTAAAAGGCAGTTTATGATGTTGCTGAAATGCTTTGTGACTGGCAACCGGTCCGTCGTTTATGCCAATTATTTTTGCCCCTGTTTTGATGAATTGGTCATAACTATCCCTGAACGCGCAGGCTTCTTTTGTACAAACCATACTTTCATCTTTTGGATAAAAATAGATCACCAAAATTTGCTTACCTACAAAGTCTGTACTGTTAAAAATATTGCCGTCCTGGTCCTTTAAAGTAAAAGCAGGTAATGCATCGCCTTCTTTTAAAGGTCTTTTTGAGTTTTGCCCAACGGCTTTTGTCTGTACCATGGTAGTTAGGATTGCTAAATTGAATAAGATTAAAAAAGGCCGAAGTTTCATTTCACTTTAATTAAATAGGCGGGATATGTGAAACTAGTAAGTCAAAACTACATGAGGCTTATAGGTATCAGTTTTGACGGTTGCCTTTAATTCATGCAAAATACTGTACAAACCAAAATTGGTGCGATTGATATAGATAAAGTGCTTCACGCCGCGCGGCTGTTTAAATTCGGGCATTTTAGCAATTTTTTCACCAAAGCCATATAAGTCGTCAAAAAATGCGGTTTCGCTGAAATCAAAATGATCAGTGATATAGGGCTTAGCGAACAATTCGATCATTTGCCGGTACATGCCATAATAAAAAGCAATTTGTTCCGGCGTGTCATCCGGATGGATCATATCCAATTGACGGAAAGCGTTGATGGTTTCTTCTTTGTTTTCGAGCAGATCGGCCGAGATCAACGAAAAGAATGGGTAGTAAAAATCTTCCGGCATTTCTTTTACGCAGCCAAAATCAATTACACCCAGTTTGCCTTCTGCAGTTATCAGGAAATTACCCGGGTGGGGGTCGGCATGCACGGCACGTAGCTCGTGCTGCTGAAAATTGTAGAAATCCCAAAGCGCCTGCCCTATCTGGTTGCGCAGTTCCTGTGATGGATCGGTTTGCAAAAATTCACGCAGGTGTTTGCCTTCCAGCCAATCCATGGTAATGATGCGTTTGCTGGAAAGTTCAGGATAATATTGGGGAAATACTACATTATTCAGATCAGCACATGCTTCAGAAAAACTGATCGAGCGGCGCACTTCCAATTCGTAGTCGGTTTCTTCCAACAAGCGCTCCTCAACTTCATTCATATAAATATCCAGATCCTTACCACTTATGCCCATGATACGGAACGCAAATGGTTTTACCATTTTCAGGTCGGACGAAATAGAGTTACCAACGCCTGGATACTGGATCTTGATGGCCAGTTTTTTGCCATTCAATTCGGCCCGATGTACCTGTCCAATTGAAGCAGCATTGGATGATTTGGGCTCAAATTTGTCAAATATTTTATCCGGCGATTTGCCGAAGTATTTTTTAAAAGTTTGTACGATCAAGGGCCCGGAAAGGGGAGGAGCATTATACTGAGATTGAGAAAATTTATCGACATAAGCCTGCGGTAGCAGATTTTTGTCCATACTAAGCATTTGTGCGACTTTCAGCGCACTGCCTTTTAGCTCGCTTAGTGACTGGTAGATATCAGCAGCATTATCTTCATTCAGCTCAGATCGATCCAGTTCGGGATTGAAAAGCTTTTTGGAGTAATGTTTCAGGTAATTGCCGCCAACTTTAATGCCGGTTTTTACAAACTTGCCAGATCGCTGGACTTTGCTGGTAGGTATACTGTTTTGTTCTTTAGGTGTTTGCTCACTCATCTATCTTCCTTCTTTCTCTATATAAAATTGATTCAGAAACCGCTGAATCCAGCCGGTTCTTTAAACCCGGCATTTTTTGCCAGGAACTTACCATATTCGAACAAATTATCGATCGGCGAACGTTGGAAAAGATCGAAAGTAACGTTCAAGCCTTTTTCTATAGCCTCATCGGTTTTTTCAAACCCTGCCGAATCATCGTGGATCCAGAAATTCAACACAAATACAAATTGGATCCATAAAGCGTCTTTATATCGTTTTGAAATAAACTTGCGGTCAGATAATTCTCCGCTGTCCAGTCCCTCGTTGAGAATGCTGTTGCTGAAGTTTTCAAATTCTTCTTTCAGGCCTTGAAATACCCGTGGCGTTGTAAAGCCTTTTGGTAATTGTTTAACGCTATAAACCGCAAAGCTGCGGCTGCCTTTCAACAATTCAAAAAAGCTGTAAAAAAATGACAGGCCTTTTTCACGGGCGGTGTATCCCGGCCAAACATCCTGTCCCTGTATCTCGGTAATAGTAGTTTTGGCAAAATCGGCCCAGATGTTTTGCTCCAGGGAATCAAATGAGCCAAAATGGTTGTAAAATTCAGCTTCGGTCAGCTTATGTTTTTTTGCAAAAATGTAAACCGATTTTGGTTGAGTGCCTTCCGTAAGAACGTAGTCAATGTAGGCTTTTTTAATACTTTCCGTTGTTGCCATAATGCCGTCAGGTTGTTAATAACAAGGTAAAATTAAAGCTTATACGTTTAGCAAATGTCATCCTTGTTCAATTAAACGAAAGCTGGTATAAAACGTACGAAAGATTGTACGGACTGGATTGCATGACCTGAATAAAAAGCGTTATTTGGGTCGAAATACTGATGCTATTTTCCCCCGCTCAATAAATTATCGACACACTACCGCTATAACTCAGGCTACCGTTTTTCGCTTTGATGATGTAATAGTAGGTGCCTGTTGCCAGTAGTTTACCCTTGAAGGTGCCGTCCCATGGTTTGGGGTATCCTCTGCTTTCATAAACCAGCTGCCCGTAACGGGTGAATATTTGTACCAGGCAGTTAGGGTCATAT
>CAISPD010000247.1 GCA_903887275.1 uncultured Mucilaginibacter sp. | reverse complement strand
GAAAGCGAAAAACACGTGTATAAGAGCGAGAATCATT
The DNA here is from genome assembly GCA_903887275.1 of uncultured Mucilaginibacter sp. Classification (GTDB taxonomy): domain Bacteria; phylum Bacteroidota; class Bacteroidia; order Sphingobacteriales; family Sphingobacteriaceae; genus Mucilaginibacter. Next base: position 22,846 of record CAISPD010000247.1, on the reverse strand, counting down.
ACGATGATTTCCTGCAGGCTATCCGCAAACGCAGCAAACCTGTTGCTGATGTCGAGATCGGTCATCGAACCGCAACCGTTTGCAATATCGGCAATATCGCCTATGCCTTGAATCGTCCACTAAAATGGGATCCGGTAAAAGAAGTATTTGATGATGCCGAAGCCAATATATTGACGGGCAGGGAAATGAAAAAAGAGTGGAATATTTTATAGTTCTGGTTTTTCAATAAACTATTGTCAGACTGAGCGAGATCGAAGAATTTCATCAAAGAGGCAGTTAGCCGCCCTTCCTCTTCGTAAATGTATCTTCGCGAAGATGCTTCACTCCGCTCAGCATGACATTTTATGTGGCATCATTTACTAAACTCAACCAGCAAATGCAGCTGATGCGGGTCGTAAATATGCCCTGCCTTGATAACGGTGGTGACATTACGTATATCTCGAATATTTTTGAGCGGGTCGCCATCAACGATGATCAGATCTGCACTTTTCCCTTCTTCTACAGATCCCGAAGTTTTGTCGAGATTCAATACCCTTGCAGGTATTATTGTTGCAGTTTGTATAGCATCAGCTGGTGTTAAGCCCGACTGCACATAGAGCTCCAGCTCGCGCGGAACACTAAAGCCCGGGAAACCCTGATCAGTTCCTGCAACAACAGTTACACCTCCATCATGCAATTGCTTTACAATAGCTACCATACTTTCATATAGCGGTTTGAATTTTTTTGCACCTGTGGCATCTTCCCCGGTATTTTTCAACGATGCCTGTAATGGCAAGGGCAGCGTAGAAAAGGCCGGTTCAATAGTCGTAATATCATCGCTAACCGAGCGGAAACTCATTTCAAAAACACCGATAGTTGGGTCAATTACGGTATGATGATTCTTTAAAAAAGTGATAACAGCTTTACTGGTTGAATCGTCAAAATTGATCGAACGATCTTTGTTACGCTTCATTACCGAATACACGTACTGCACGTGATTCACCATATCCATGCCGGAGTCGACACCCGCCTGGATGGTCATACCAATGGGGATATGCCCGGTAACGGTCAAGCCCTGTTTATGCGCTTCGTCGCAAATTGCTTTTACGATAGCTGGCTTTACCGAACTGTATATTTTTATCTGCCCAAAACCATTGTTTTTATAACGGTCGACAGCCTTTATAGCTTCTTCTTTGGTATCAGCTTGAATGATACCCAGGGCAAATTGCCCTTTACCATCTATGATCCCTGCCTTGATGATCAGCGGCCCTACCCCTTTTCCATCATCGATCGCCTGTTTGATCGCATTGATAAAATCATACTCGTTGCCACAATCACGCACCGTAGTAACTCCTGCTGCGAGGTAAGCCGGCCCCCATTCTGCCTGCTCAAAATGCGCATGCATATCCCATAATCCCGGGAAGATCATTTTGCCGGTGGCATCGATCACTTTTGCTCCTGCCGGAATACTTACTTCCCCCTTTTTGCTGACTTTTTTTATGATTCCATTTTCAATGATCAATACCGCATCCGGAATACTCTTTTCGTTTACAACATCATAAACCGTACCGCCCGTAATAGCGATAAGTTTTTCGGCCTGGCTACCCAAACCTGCAGATTTGGTAAATAAACGCATGCTATAGGTTGCAGTCTTACCAATAAGCTGAGGTAACAGTTCCTCATAAGCTTCCCTTACCGATTCAAACTTGTCGAACTCCGCATCATTCGTGATGATGGCAATAACCTGCCCTTGCTTATCGGTCCAAACAAATTCATTGCCCCAGATCAGGCCGGCAATCGTATAGCGATCTAAAGTCAGCGTGCTGCCTTTTAAATTAACTTCATCCTGTCCATCCAGATTGATATGCACCGAGCCAGCTGGCAAAATTGGAATATTAACGGGTTTACCATGCTTTTTCCAATATTGAATGAGCACCTGTTGCCCAATGGTAGGTGCATAACCAGCCACCGGAAAAGCCAAAGCAGCAACTTTTTTATGATACACCGAATCATCTACTTTAACATAGGCATCTTTTCCGTTTATTCTGATCGTATCGTTAACTGATACGCTTCGGGCCACGTTGCCTTTAATGTAAAGCGATAATGGATCTAAGGCTGGATTAACCCGAAGTTCGGCCTTCAAAGGCACTGGCGAGCCACGATCGACGAATTTAAAATCAGCATTATAAATGATCGCGTCTTTGGCATGTACTACCTGATAGGTTTCTTTGCCGATCTTCTGCTGGAATTTATGAAGCAGGAAGGTGCCGGTATCGGTAGCGGAGGTTTGAGCAAACGCATCGATAAAGAATGCCGACAAAAGCACGAGCATTAAATATTTTTTCATAATTAACTGGCTGATTGAACAGTAAATTTATCGTTTATTTCAGAAAATGTGTGCAGCACCTGTATTATCCCGATATTAAATAAAAAGCCGGTGTTGACGGCATGCCTAATCGCCACCAAACCCGGCTGTGGAACCGTTCAAAAATAGGTATTTACAACTTTTCGCCGTGCTGACTGATATCCAAACCTACCAGCTCTTCTTCTTTTGATACCCGCAGAGGCGAGATCATATCGGTGATCTTCAATAACAATAAAGATCCGAAAAACGAGAACACGGAAGCGGCCACCAGGGCAATACACTGTACAAAGAATAAATGCGTTTCGCCAAAGAACAAACCGTTACCTGTAGTATTGCCGGGGTTAACGTTTTGATGGGCAAATACGCCGGTAAGCACCATACCTACCATGCCGCCTACACCATGGCAGGGAAACACATCCAAAGTATCATCAATGGATGTACGGGTGCGCCATTCAACCACCAGGTTGCTCACTAATGCTGAAATGATCCCTATGGCCAGTGAATGCGGGATGGATACATACCCGGCTGCAGGTGTAATTGCTACCAAACCCACTACAGCACCAATGCAGGTACCCATGGCTGATGGCTTTTTATTACGCAGCATATCAAAAAATATCCAGGTCAAGCCAGCTGCCGCCGAGGCTGTTGTACTGGTGGCCAATGCATTAACTGCAAGATGATTGGCTCCAAAAGCCGAGCCGGCATTAAAACCAAACCAACCAAACCATAATAAACCAGTCCCAATGATCACATAGGTAACCCGGGCCGGTGCGTGGCTGGTTTCGGTACGCCCTTTAAGGTAGATGGCAGAAGCCAATGCCGCCCATCCGGCCGACATGTGCACCACAGTACCACCTGCAAAATCAAGTACACCGAGTTTAGACAAAATACCATCGGGATGCCAGGTGGCATGGGCCAGCGGCGAAAATATGAATATGGAGAATAGACAAAGGAAAACGATATAGCTATTAAATCGGATACGCTCAGCAAATGCACCGGTGATTAATGCCGGTGTAATGATGGCAAACTTTAACTGATACATGGCAAAAAGCAATAAGGGAATAGTCGGTGCCAGTTTCCAGGTAGCATTGCCCAGCATTCCCTTCATCATAAAATAGGTTGAAGGATTACCGATAATACCGTGGAACGAGTCGCCAAAAGCCAGACTGAAACCAAAAATCCCCCAGATAACCGTAATGATCACCATACAAACCACGCTTTGCAGCATGGTTGATATCACATTTTTCTTGTTGACCATACCGCCATAGAAAAAAGCAAGTCCGGGCGTCATGATCAATACCAGGGCGGTTGACATTAGCATCCAGGCAACATCACCGGTGTTGAAATTTGCTTTGGTGTTGTCAGTAATGGCGACTGAGGGAAATAGAAAAGTCAATAAGAGTACTACCAGTATCAACTGGAAGGGAAGATAACGCTTCATAATTCAGGACAGTAATCGGTTTATAATTGTGGCGACTAAATTACTATTTTATCTAAAAAATGAGCGATATTTTTTGATTTTTTTAAGAAAATATCAGTTTGGTTAGTAATTACAAATATTTGTAAGCAAAACCGGGGAATAGTCCGAAATAGACAACGATCAGCGCTATGATAGCGATCGTGACCAATAATACTCGGTTTGCCGCTGCAAACCCACCTGTCCTTTCGGTTTTGTATAGGAACAAATTGCGGGGGATCTTAATATAATAAAACAAAGATACTACGGTAGTGATCGCACCGGTGACCATCAGCAATAGGAGAGGCAATTGATGGCCGTCTTTGTAGACACCATAAACCGCCGAAAATGCGAGCAATTTTCCGTTAAAGCCTGCGGTAAGTGGAATACCAGTTAGCGATATCAGAACAACAATAAAGCAGATGCTTGCAAAAGGGTACTTGTAACCCAAGCCCTTATACCCTTCGATATCTTCGGCCGCGGCAACGTCTTCAAAATAGCTGGCCAGCATCCAGGCGGCAGTACTGGCAAAAGCATAGGCCAGCAAATAAAACCTTAGTGCCGAAATTCCTTGTCCATCTAAATTAAAGTTGACGAGCGCCATGATGGCAAAACCAGTATGACCAATGCTTGAATAATCCAGCATGCGCTACAAATTGTTTTGCAGCGTAGCAGCAAAATTACCGGCGATCATGGTGACGATACCAATTACGGCAAGCAATAGCTGGAAATCGAAGGCTTTCCATTGTACCGAAGGGTCGATGAATGGAGAAAGGAAATTGACCAGTAAAGCAAAAGCAGCGATCTTGGGTACGGTAGATAAAAACGCCGAGATTGGTGTTGGTGCTCCTTCATAAACATCGGGAACCCAAAAATGCAGCGGAACGAAAGACAGTTTAAAGCCGATACCCACCAAAAATAGAATAAGTGCCAAAGCCGTAGTCAGCGTATTTGCATGCGCCAGACCGGATGTCAGCGCACCGGTGTAAAGATCGAGTGATCCCGTTAAGCCGTAGAGTAAAGAAATACCGAAGAGCATGATAGCGGAGCATGCCGCTCCGAATAATACATATTTCAGTCCGGCTTCGCTGCTCCATTTCCTTTCAGTGCGATAAACTACCATCAGGTAAGATGCTATGGAGACCATTTCAACCGACAGGTAAATCGACAATAGATTTGCAGCCATAGACATCAAATGAAGGCCCAGGATAGCAGCAATAGTAATTGTGTAGAGATCTGATAGTTTTTTTGAATGGGAACGCAAGTCTGCGTCCCATTCAAAATATAGTAACATCAGGATCGAGACCATGTCGATCAGGATCTTAAATTTTAAGCCCGGTTTATGCAGGATAAGCATGTTATTGAAAAACAATACTGCATTATCAAGCATAGGGGCCTGCTCCAGGTCTTTGAACAAAACAACAACCAAACCTGCAACTGCGATCGTTCGGCATAACCAGCCGCTCCGCTTGCCGAATAGCAGGTCGGTCACCAATACCAGCACGAACAGGGCCGAAAGGTATACTTCTGGCATAAACAGCGACAGGCTATTGAATACCTGGTTCAGTTGATCGTGCAGTGAGGGATACAAACCTTGCATATTTTTTATTGTACTATGACCGATTGGCTTTTAGGGTATTTAACTAAATATCTTAATTCAACTTTCTTATCATCCTGCGGACTTAACTGAAAATCCCAGGTAACTTTCCCGCTCTTTTCGTCAAGCTTAGCACCAGATAGCTCCTGCTTATCTACCTCGATCGACGAATTCTGCGATACCGGTATCTGATCTTCTACCAGCAAATTTATCAATTGGTTCTTACGGTTCTTTACTTCTATCTCCCAATCGCGTGTTTCTTTCCGGTTCGAACCCAGGTTTTGTTTCTCGGTAAGGGTTTTAACGGATGTACGTGTAACCACGATATTCTTGTCGGCACCCAATGATAAATTCAGCGTATCGGCTGTAGCATTAGCATCAATGACTGATTTGCCGATAAATGTACCTTCAAAAAACAAATTAGCCTCACCCGAAAGAAAATTATATTTATTCCAGTCGGTTAATTTGGCTGTTAAAAATACATCGGTGCTTACTTTTGGCACTACGGCATATTGATAAATAGCTTTCAGGTTAAACTCATTGATATCTACGGTACATTGTTTGCCATCGTTGGTAATGGTATAGGGGTCGGTAATATCAAACTCTATATTGGTTTGGTTTTCAACCTGGTTTACTTCAATAGGAAGTGTTGAAATTGATACCCCTGCAACCTGGCCCTGGAGTATATTTTTGTCATTGATACTACTTGTACCCCTGATATATACCGCGCTGCTTGCGCCTGGCTGAGCATCCATGCTAATGGTAGACGTGGCTCCGGTTACATCGCTTTTACGCTTGTTACCATAGCCGGTAACCACAACCTCATTGAGCGCATTAGACGAAGGTTCAAGCCTGAAACTTGCCTGTCCGCCGGTAATTGCAGTTTCCTGAACTTTATATCCAATATAGGATGCAACCAGCGCTTGCGCACCATGGGGTAATTGTAAAGAGTAATTACCGTTCGCATCGGTGACCGCCCCGATCGATGTCCCCTTAACTTTAATAGTTGCTCCAGGCAGCGGTTGATTGTCGTCACCGTCTACAATTCTTCCGGAAATAGTATTGGGGATACTTGCCGGATTTGTATAATACATACCATAACCCAGGTAATAGGGATTTAATTCCGGCTTGCTGCCACTTACTGAGGGGTTGCCGGTTGATAGCGTCAGCCGGATATTCTTCCATTCTTCACCACATTGCTGAGAAACATTGGCCTTGTAAGAGATCTGTATCGGGCTATTGATATCTTTTGCCCTGATATCATAGGTTGGAAACCAGGCTGCACTGCGTACAACATAACTCAGGGAAAATTCGGCTTGCAATGCAGTTTTTGAAGATATGGTCACAATCACATTGCTGGTAGCCGTTGAAATCCCTTTTGAAAGATCGGCCAGTTGCTTGTCGTATTTCTGCAGTTCCCGGTTCAGATCCTCGATTTCACTGTTGATCGCCTGCTCTTTTTTCCGGATCTCGGTAAAACGTTCGGTCTGAAAATCCAATGCCTGTTTCAACTTTACCACATCTAACCCTGTAGTTTCGCCCGATACAACCTGATTTTTACGCAGCAGGTTAGCTTCTTCTTCGTAAATAGTTAAAAAGTTGCTTTCGAAATTGATCTTATCGCGAAGTGCTTTTTGTTTGGCTTTGAGCTCTTCTGCAGTGGTTTGTTTAGCCTGCTCATTGATAAAATCCATTTCGTGCTTTACCGCAAGGATCGTGAAAGGCCCATTGGCATGAACCTGAATACTCTGCGCATCAATATCGGGCGAAAGGTTATTGAAAATAAGGGTTGATGTGCCCTGTTTAATGCTAACATCGGCTGTTCGCTTAACCTGTGCCCCGCTAAGGAACACAATTACCCGCTGTACTTTTGAACTGATCTTTTGGCCTTCATCAGCTTGTGATGTTATTGCAATAAGAGAAAAGCAAACAGCCATTAATGATTTTTTTAACATGATCTTCGGTTTAAATGAACACTTCTTGATTGAACCCCTGATGGGCTTTTTTATCAATGATGCTCAGGCTGCGGCAATTCCATAAGGCCGCGACCGAAAAACCGAATATTTATTTATTTCCTAAAAAATGGACCAGCGCCAAAACAGAATCGTTCACTTTATCGAACACCAAAGAAGGCATGATGCCCAGCGCTAAAGCGAGCGCAGCAAGGGGCAGCAGTGTTAACACTTCTCTGATATTCAGGTCGACCAATGCTGCTTTCCATACATCTCCGCCTTTGAGCGAGAGCGATCCGAAAAACATGCGCTGTAGTGTCCAGAGGAAATAGGCCGCACTGAGTAAAACACCTACCGACCCGGTAACGGCCATCCAGTAAGGCAGGAAGCCATTGACGGTTGTTGATTTAAATGCACCCAGCAGGGAAAATGACTCGCCCATAAATGCCGATAGACCCGGAAGCCCCAGAGAAGCAAAAAATGCAATCAGCACAAAGGTGGTATATTTGGGCATCAGGTTGGCCAGGCCATGGAAATTGTAGATCTCGCGGTCATGCACCCGGTTATAAATTATGCCGACAAGGAAAAATAACATGGTTGAAAGAAATCCATGACTCACCATTTGCATTAATGCGCCACTAATGCCTTCTGTAGTTTGTGAAGCGATACCAAGCAGCACAAATCCCATGTGAGAAACGGAAGAATAAGCGATCAATCGCTTCAGATCGCGCTGAGCCAGTGCGTTCAGTGCGCCATAGATGATGGATATAACACCCAAAAGGCCAAGCCACCATGCCCCGGAGGCAGCAATATCAGGGAAAATTCCTAAACAGATACGGATAATGCCGTAACCACCTACTTTAAGCAATACACCTGCAAGGATAATTGATACCGGTGTAGGAGCCTCCACGTGTGCATCCGGTAGCCATGTATGCAGGGGCACCACGGGCACTTTAATAGCAAAGGCGATAAATAGCACAACGAAACCAACCGTCCGCGCTGAGAAGCCGAAAATGGTCTTGTGCGCCAGCAATGAGAATACCGATCCCGCATCATAGTTAGCCGGGTTCATCATCTGGATAATGTTAAAAGTATGATTGCCCGTTACCGGGTCCTTTACTGACAAGTATAGTCCAACCATCACCAGCAGCATGAAAACCGAGCCAAACAGGGTATACAGGAAGAATTTGATAGCTGCATATTGACGCCTTGCACCACCCCACATGCCGATGAGGAAATAGAGCGGCAGCAGCATCAGTTCGTAAAAAATATAAAACAGGAAAAAGTCCAGGGCGCAAAACACGCCTATAACTGCCGTATTGAGCAGCAGGAACAAGGCAAAATAGCCTTTGAGGTTACTTTTGATCTCCCAGGAGGCCAAAGCTGCGATCACCATCACCACCGACGTAAGCATCACCAGCGTGATAGAAATTCCATCGATCCCGACAAAATAATCGATCTGCATGTGACCCATGCTGCCGAGGTCGAGGTTGATCCAGGGTAATTTTTGCAGGAACTGGAATTGAGATTCGACATTTACGCCGGCAAAACCACTGCCCGTTTTAAATTGCAGGTAAATAAGGATGCTGATACCCAGCTGTACCAGCGTAGCCAGCAGGTTTATATACTTAAATCCTGCACGCAGCGACGAAGGCAACACCACGATAAGCAGTGCGAACAACAGGGGAGCGAATATGAGAAGCGACAGTAAATTCATCGGGTTCAGATCAGGATTTTAAAGATAAAAATAGCCAGTATAATCGCCAGCATACTAAACAGGTAATATTGAACTTTCCCATTTTGAAAGCGGCGCGCAAAATTACCGATACCAAGCACTAAAGCAGCAAGCAGGTGTAAAAAGCCATCGACAATATTTTTATCGAGCCATTCGGTCACTTTTGCAAAGGCAAGGGTAATTTTTGTCAGCAAATGTATAAATCCGTCGATAATATTAGGGTCGATCCAACGGGCAAATCTACTTAGTGCCAATACAGGTTTAACTATGATGCGCTGGTAACTTCGGTCTATATACCATTCGTTATAAGAAAACCGAACCAAAAAGGCTGTGGCGGAAATGGGCAGTCTTCTTTGCCCGATATAAATAGTGTAGGCCCAGTACAATACCAGCACAACGCCAAGGTTAACCAATATTGGTATATAAGTTTGGTAAATGCTAAGCTCGTTGGCGGTATCCGCCGAAGAAAACCCTTTGACCAACCAGGCATTTTCTGACGCCAATGGATTGTATGAAAATAAAGGGAAAAGCGAACCTATCGCCAACAATATCAATGGCAGTTTGTATTGCCAGCCACCATCGCTGATATGCAGTTTAATTTGGGGGTTGCTGATAGCCGGTTTAAATTCACCGAAGAACACCTTGTAAACCATTCTGGCAACATAAAATGCCGTCAGCCAACTGCTGATAAATAACACCATAGGGAGCAGCTTTTCCAGCCCGTTGCGGTCTTCCGCCCATTCGAAGGACCTCACCAGGATACTGTCTTTGGATAAATAGCCGGATGTTAGCGGCAAGCCGATCAATGCCAATCCTCCGGCAACAGCGGCAATAAAAGTAAGCGGCAATTTCTTGCGCAAACCGCCCATGGTTTGGATATTCTGAGGGTCGATCTCTAAATTATTATCCTCTTTGATATGCTGCATTTCGTGGATAACGATACCAGCCACCAAAAACAGCAGACATTTGAAAAAGGCATGTGTAGCCAAATGAAAGAGCGAAGAAGAATAAGCGCCGATACCCATTGCCGCTACCATATAGCCCAATTGAGATATGGTAGAATAAGCCAGGATCCTTTTCAGATCGTTTTGCGTGAGCGCGATTGTTGCGGCCATAAAGGCGGTAAAGGTGCCGATAATAGCCAGTATCGTGAGCTCATCCGGGGTGAAGAAAGGGTAAAATCTTCCCAGCAAAAACACACCAGCGGCAACCATAGTCGCCGCATGGATCAATGCCGAAATAGACGTGGGCCCTTCCATAGCATCCGGCAGCCAGGTATGCAGCGGAAATTGCGCCGATTTTGCCGCCACCGCCAGAAACAAGCCTGCGCAGGCTAAATATTGCCAGTTGGTTGGTATGGCTATTGTTTTCACAAGCGCATTGGCACCAAACAGCTGTGTAATATCAAATGTATGGCAGGAAACAAACAAGGTTATGATGGCGGTTAACAAGCCAATATCCCCTATCCTGTTCATGATAAAGGCTTTTTTATTGGCAAGGATGGCTTTGGGTTTGGTGAACCAGAAGCCAATCAAAAGGTACGATGAAAAACCAACCAATTCCCAGAAAGCATAAAACAGCACCAGGTTATCCGTAACCACCAATGCCAGCATGCTGAAACAAAAGAAACTTAAGTAGGTAAAATAGCGACCATACCGGGCATCTTCCTTCATGTAAGCGGTGGAGTAGATATGCACCGGCAAAGCCACCAGCGAAACCAATACCAGCATCAATACCGATAGGTTATTGAGCAGGATACCGGCATATACCTTAGTATCGCCAATACTGAACCAAAGTTGTTGCTGGTGTACCTCGTGCTGGTTCCATACTTTGGCGAAGATGAAGGCGGAGAGTACCGCGCTGCCCAGGATAGCCAGCGTTGATATCCACCCGGTAATTTTTGATTTTGCAGGAAGAACATAGTTCACTATTGCTGCCAATAACGGCAGCAGTACTGCTGTTAAAGCGAACTTAGTGGTTAGGGTGTCGATATGGGTGAGGAAGTCTTGCAATGTTATTTTTTTGTGGTGACGAACACTTTTAAACCGACCCAACTTTCGATGGGTTTCGGGGACTGGATGACTACTGATTTGATTTTATTCGCTGGTACGTCATATAGCTTTGAAATAAAGTCTTTGTCACCATTTTCTACACTTTTTCCGTCAACAAAATAAGTACAGGACTTATCACCATTATTATTTTCAATATACTGTTTGTAATCTTTTGAAAAAGCGGAAAATTTCATTTGATATGCTTTTACCGCATGTTGTTTAGTAACTAAGATAATTCCGCGGCTGATACCATTGTTCAATGATGGGTCTTTGGCGGTGTTGTATATTATATTAACATTTAAGATAGTTTTCAAATCGACCGACTTTAGTCTATCTGAGGATACTATTTCACCGTCTATTTCAAAAATGTTACTCGCCTCGATTAACGAATCAAGTGTAATTTGAGTCGATACAACTTTGGGTTTATAACCTTTTGTGATAATTAAGACAACCCCATTCGCACCTGCAGGTCCATATATAGCAACCTGTTCAGGGCTCTTTAAAACGGATATGGTTAAAATAGAATTGGGATTTATATTTTTCCATTTGTCTTTGTAAACCGTGTCGTTCAAGATAATTAAAGGTTTGACATTGCCTATCGGCTTGAGATCCTTTATTATAAATTTATGCGAACTATCAGCGATAGTTCCAAGTCTTTTTTGGGCAACGGAATTTAGCGACAGTGTTAAGCAGAATAAAAGAGTGAAAGCTTGAGGCAGGCGTTTACTGAAATACACTCTGGTACATGACTGGCAGAGTTTGGAGATTGCTTCGTTCCTCGCAATGACGGTTGGGTTTGTGAGCATTCCGGTCCCTGATTGGCACAGTTTGGAGATTGCTTCGTTCCTCGCAATGACGGTTTTGTGGTGCTTGCTCATCTCAATCCTTCAAATGATCGGTTTTGCCGGGGTCAATGGTTTTGTATTTTTTGTAGACGTTGAGGATGATGGCCAGGGCTACTGCTGTCGTAGCAGCGGCCAGCACGATGGCAAACAGGGCAAAGGTTTGCCCGCCATTGCTGATTTTATCGTATTTACCAAAAGCTACCAGATTGAGGATGGCTGCGTTCAGCATCAGCTCAATACCTATCAAAACCTGTATCGAGTTGCGTTTGGTGAGAATGACGTAAAGTCCAATACAAAACAGTCCGGCGCTTACCAGCAGGAAATCGGAAAGATTGATCATGCGCTTTGCTCCTTTCTTGATATATGAGCGGCACCTACCAGGGCGGCCAGCAGTAAAATGGATAAGATCTCGAAAGGCAGCAGGTAACGGGTAACCAGACTTATACCGATATTGCTGGTCATGGCATCATTCGATGCAATAACATTTTTGTGTGCGATGGCATCATTTACCCAGGGCAGGTTGTTAAAATCCGTTCTGAATAAAACATTCATCATCACTATAAAGAATGCAATTGCCAGTAAAAAAGCAAGTAGTTTACTGATGCTCACAAAATGATTTTGCTGCCCCTCTAAATTAGCCAGCGTTTCCCTGCCCGATAACATGAATGCGAATATCATCAATACCAAAACTCCACCTACATAAACTACGATTTGTGTAATCGCTATAAAATCGGCCAAAGCCAGCACGTATAAGCCGGCCAATGCCATCAGCGTTACAAAAAACATAAAAATGGTGCGCACCAAATTTTTGCTGGTGGCGATAAACAATGCCGAAGCCAGTACGATGAACCCCAGCAGGTAAAACATTATTTTGACCATGGTCATGCTTCACCCCCCTTCTGTTTTAGGGCTGCTTCCTTGGCTGCCTGGCGCTCGGCCACTTGTTTTTCGAGCAGGGCGCGTTTTTCGGCGGCTTCTTCGGGTGACATATCCGAAAACTCGTAGTTCAGGTCCTTCAATTCAAATACCGAGCGGTCGTACTGGTTGGTCATCACAATGCACTCCGTAGGGCATACAATGGTGCATAAACCACAGTACATGCACTTGGCCATATCGATATCAAATTTAGCCGCATACAGGCGTTTAGTGGTACCATCTGAGGTCTGCCCGATTGCCTCGGTAGCTTTGATGGCCTCGATATCAATACAATCCACCGGGCATATCTTGGCGCAAAGATCGCATACAATGCAATCATCGATCTCCACATCCAGTTGGTAGCGACCAACCTCAGGCACTGGCAATTGCTGTTTAGGATATTGAATAGTATTGGTACCCCCTAACTGCTCAAAATAATTGTCAGCACTCACACGCACTATCTTTCGCTTCCGGTGGGAAGAAAAAAGATGCCCCAGGGTAAGACTCATGCCTTGCCACGCTGTTTTGAAACCGTTGAAGAAGTTTTTTAACACTGTTGTTTATTATGCTTTCTATCGTTGCCTAACCCCAAACCCTCTCCAGAGGAGAGGGGCTTTTGATTCCGTTTTATTTTTTAATCCTGCTTTTGGACTTTCTTTTGTCGCCTCACCCCAACCCCTCTCCTGGGGAAAGGGGCTCTTTTACCCCCAATTACTGTTAACTAATAACTGATATCCGATAACTGCCCCGCTACATCACCCACAACCGCCATACACCCGATATAAGCACGCATATAAAAGCCAGTGGCGTCAACACCTTCCAGCATAAATTCATTAACTGATCTACGCGCAGGCGGGGCAATGTCCATCGTATCCACATCTGTACGCCTACCAGCGTCAAAACTTTGGCTACGGTCCAAAACACACCCCAGATGGAGTTGGTTGTCCAGTCGGCCAGCCTTACTACGCCTATATTGGGTAATGGTGTGTTCCAGGCCCCTAAAAATAACACTACGGCAATCATCGATACCAAAAACATCATCGAATACTCGGCCAAAAAAACGAAACCAAAACGCATACCGGTAAACTCGGTATGGAAACCGGCAACCAGTTCCGATTCCGCTTCCGGGATATCAAATGGTGCGCGGTTACTTTCCGCCAGTGAGGCTAAAAAGTAAACCACAAATGCGATGATGAGGTGCGGCGCCCTGAATATATTCCAGCTTAATATGCCGCCGTTAGCCGTTACATCCCAAACGCCTAAAAATTTAGTGTGCTCTGCCGACAATATCCCTTGCTGTGCAGATATGGTTTGCAGGTTAAGCGTTTGGGCGACCATAACCACAGATATGATGGCAAAGCCGGCAGGTATCTCGTAGGAGATGATCTGTGCCGCCGAACGCATCGCACCCAAAATGGCAAATTTGTTATTGGATCCCCAGCCTGCCATCAAAATCCCTAAGGTTTCGATAGCGAGGATAGCAAAGATATAATACAATCCCAGATTGAGATTTGAAGGAGCCACACCACCCGACCAGGGGATAGCGGCAAAACCCATGTATACGGCGATGAAGATCAATCCTGGTGCTATCATAAACAGAACTTTATCAGCAGCAGCGGGTATGATTGGCTCTTTGATAAGTAGTTTAATAACGTCGGCAAGGGTTTGTAGCAGGCCGAATTTGCCGGTCTCAGTCGGACCCAGCCTGTCCTGAATAAATGCAGATACTTTACGCTCGGCATAAACGCCAAACAACGCAAAAATGCCTGAGAAAGCAAACAGGCCAGCAGCGACTGTAAAATATTTGAGATAAAAGTTCAACGATCAGTTTGCGTTAACTGCAAACTTAAACATTTTTGCTTGATTGAGCAGATTGGAATAGCAATGACCCTTCAGCGGGGTGTCAAAAAAAAAATGCTGAACGACCATCCTTCTATTTTAGCGGAACATATTCGGACAGCACCGGTTCGCCATAAAACAGGGAGGCATGATGGTCAAAATCCATCGTATCATCCGAAGTTGTCAAAAAATGCTTTGACTTTCCCTTTGACAGCCGTGATGTCATCTCGGGATGCCGCTGCAGGTAATCAACAAGGCTTGACGAAACAATATCGCCCTGGGGCACTACCTTGATATGATCAGGCAAATAAGCTTCAATTTTAGCCTTTAACAATGGGTAGTGGGTGCAGGCCAGCAGAAGGGTATCGATCTTATCGGATTGCGCTAACACCTGATCGAGGTATTTTTTTACGAAATAATCGGCTCCAGGCTGATCGTATTCGGCATTCTCTATCAGCGGAACCCAAAGCGGAGCAGCTTGCTGATAAACTTTTACATCGGGGAAAAAATTATTGATCTCCATCAGGTACGAGCCGGATTGCACCGTTCCTCTGGTCCCCAGTACACCGATCTCTTTTGACTTGGTATAATTGCCAATAACTTCGGCTGTTGGACGAATAACACCTAAAACTCGTTTTGAAGGATCAAGCTGCTGCAGATCGCGTTGCTGTATGGTACGCAAGGCTTTGGCAGAAGCCGTATTGCAGGCAAGTATTACCAGTGGGCAACCCAGATCAAAAAGTATTTGTACGCCCTCCCAGGTGTATTGGTGGATGGTATTGAATGAACGGTTACCGTAAGGAGCCCTTGCGTTGTCGCCGAGGTAGATATAGTCAAAATCAGGTAATTGTTTCGCGATTGAACGGAACACGGTTAAACCGCCGTAACCGGAATCGAAAATACCTATAGGTTGTTTGTCTGCCACCGCTGCAAAAATAAAAAAAGCGGACCTGAAATTCCGCTTTGAAAAAAATGTTCAAATATTTTATTTAATACCCAGTTTTGCCTTAACATCAGCCGCCAGGTCGTCGCCCGCCGGGGACACGATCAGATCTGTTTGCGAGGAGTCCAAAACATAGGTGTAGCCTTTTTCTTTGGCTACCAATGCAATTGCAGCCCGAACTTTTTCCAGTAATGGTTTTGAAAGCTCGTCCGTACGTGCAGCAACTTTTTGCTGCGCTTCGTTCTGGTAATCATTCATTCTTTTTTGAAGATTTACCAGTTCTTCCTGTTTGGCTGTACGGATTGCGTCAGTCATCGAAGCTTGTTGCTTCTGAAACTCCTGGCCTTTGGCCTGGTATTCGCTATACATGGCTTTCAACTGGTCCATATACTGGTTGCTGTAAGCATCAACTTTTCCTTTAATTTGAGCGGCTTCAGGTAATGCTTTCACTAATTCCGTAAAATTCACATAGCCAACTTTCGCTTGTGCGATCGCCAAATTTCCGGTCATCATCAGGGCTATTACTGAAAACGTTGTCAAAAGTTTTTTCATCATTAATTTCAGCTATCCGAAATAAAATTAAATGTAATGGAATTTGCTTCCTAAATATGCTTTTAAAAAAGAAAAGCGGCCAAAATCAGGACCGCTTTTATAAATATTATGATCAGGATTATTTTACTCCCAATTTAGCTTTAACATCAGCGCTAAGGTCATCGCTCGGAGGAGAAACGATCAAATCGGTCTGTGCTGAATTGATCACATAGGTATAACCTTTCTCTTTAGCTACCTGTGCAACAGCCGCACGAATCTTATCGAAAAGTGGCTTTGAAAGCTCGGTAGTTTTTGCAGAAACTTTTTGCTGAGCATCCTGCTGAAAAGATTGAATACGTTTTTGGATATCGCTCAATTCACTTTCTTTAGCTGTACGCACTGCGTCGGTCATGGTTGCACGCTGTGCTTCATAAGCCTGACCTTTGGTCTGATATTCAGAAGTCATAGCAGTATACTGATCCTGGAATTGCTTGTTGTAAGTTTCAAGCTGGGTTCTGATCAATTTTGTTTCGGGAAGTTGATCAACCAATTGATCAAAATTAACATACCCGATCTTTACCTGTGCTTTAGCTACGTTTCCGGCAAACACTATACACACGGCAACCAAAGCAACTTTTAATAGTTTTTTCATTTTTTCTTTTGGGGGGGTTAATAGTAGTCTAATTTATCTATAAATCTTTATTTAGCAAATACTCCGGGCTTTAAACCAAGCCTGGTTAATACCTCATCACTTTTATCTAAACGTGGATTTCTGTATAGCATAATAATTTCGCTATTCTTATCAAACACCATATCCAGTTCTTCATTTTCGGCTACAGCTTGTACAGCTTTCATTATTTTGTCCTGTATTGGCTTAATTAACTCATTGCTTTTTTTAGCAAGCTCTCCATCAGGACCAAATTTTATCCGTTGAAAGTTTTTTATTTCTTTCTCTTTATCACCGATTTCGGCCTCGCGCCTTTTCTTCATGTCGGCTGTCATTAATATCTTATCCGCATCGTAAGCCTTATACATTCGCTCAATTTCCTGCGATTTGGCGTCAACTTCTTTCTGCCATTGATCAGATAATGCAGCCAACTGCTTCTGCGCTGCCTGGTATTCGGGCATATGCTTCAGGATATAATCCGAATCGACAAATGCAAAACGCTGTGCAAATGTAGTAAACGCGGCGAACGTAAGAAATATTACTAAAATTATCCTTTTCATTCCGGCAATTTAATTGAAGCCACCACTTAAACTTTGGGATATTGAGAATGAGAACTGCCCTTTATTGGCACCCGGTATTCCCGGTATCTTATCAAAGCCATAACCATAATCCAAACCAAGTAATCCAAAAATAGGTAAAAATACTCTGGCTCCAACACCTGCCGAACGCCTTACGTTAAATGGATTAAACTGATCGAAACTGTTCCATACGTTACCACCTTCAGCAAAAGCCAACACGAATATGGTGGCCGACTGGCTGGCAACAACCGGGTGACGCAATTCAAAGGTGAATTTATTGTAGATAGTGCTGCCCGGGTTAGTATTGGCATTGTAGTTTGAGCCGATAGGAACAATTGAGAAATTCTGATAACCACGCAAACCAACAATATCGCTGCCCTGCAGGAACTGATAGCTCTGCATACCGTCGCCACCCAGTTTAAACCGTTCAAACGGTGAAGCCGGAACGCTTGAATTGTACTCGCCAAGGAAACCAAACCTAACCTGACTCATCAGCACCAGTTTACCTATGATTCTCTGGAACCATTGGGCATCATATTTCACTTTATAATACTCCACAAAGTGATATACCTGTTCCTGCGTAGGCGGCAGGTTATAGTTGATATTATTGAACAATGAATATGGCGGTGTTCCCTGTATGGTTAACTGAATATTTGAACCCGTAGTTGGGAAAATAGGCGCATCCAGCGAGTTACGGGTAAGCTGTTGGGTCAATTTAATATTATAGGAGGTACCGTTGGTGAAAATATAACCAGGGTAATTATCCAGGTTGTAATGGTCGAAGTTTAACGAGTAATTGAGTCGGAAATAGTTGTCTGGCCAATTTAGTATTTTACCCAGTGTTACACCAACACCGTTGATGCGAAGATTATTATAGCGAGGGTCTGACTTGGCGTAATATTGTCCGGTTGAACTCAACTGCGTATAAGCAGAAAAAGAGAAGAAGATCGGTTTTTTACCTCCCAGCCATGGCTCCGAAAATGTAAAAGAATAGTTTTGGTAAGTACGACCGCTTGATTGTCCCCTGATACTCAGCTTTTGGCCATCACCTTTCGGCAACGGTTTATATTCTTTGAAGTTGAATATATTCCGTAATGAAAAATTGTTAAACGTTAAACCTACGGTACCTACAATTTGTCCGCCACCAAAACCGCCTGAGAGTTCGATCTGGTCTGAAGGTTTTTCAACTACATTATAGATAATGTCAACAGTCCCTTCTGAAGGGTTAACATTTGTAGGTTTTGGTTCTGTTTTTTGCTCGTCGAAGTTACCCAATTGCGAAATTTCACGTGTACTTCTGATCAGCAATGATTTACTGAACTTCTGCCCGGGTATTGTTCTGATCTCGCGTCGTACAACCTTATCATTGGTTACATCATTACCCTTCAGAATGATACGATTCAGCGTATACTGCGGTCCTTCGTAAACCCGGATGTCGAGATCAATGGTATCATTATATATTTTAGTCTGAACCGGGTCGGCACTGTAGGTAAGATAGCCATTATCGAGGTAAAGCGTAGAAACGTCGTCGTTATTAGGCGTTGGGCCTATTAAGCGTTTGTTCAATTCTTGTTCGCTGAATACGTCGCCTTTCCGTACGCGGAGTAGCTTATTAAGTATTTCCGTAGAAAATTGCGCATTGCCCGACCATTTTACATTACCAAAAAAGTATTTATGGCCTTCAATGATCTTAATTTTTACATCTACCGTATTTTCGTCATGGGCCGTAACCGTATCGCTGATAATAGCTGCATCCCGGTAACCCTTTTCCTGCATTTTTTCAATCAGGGTTTGCTTATCTTCCTCGTATTTATCACGCAGGAATTTCCGCGAACCGAAAATATTATACCAACGCCTTTCACGGGTCTTCTTAAGATACTGCCGTAATTTTTTTTGCGAGAACGCTACGTTGCCGGTAAAGGTGACGCTATTGATCCTCACTTTTTCTTTCTTGTCTATAGCAACATCCAAAATAACGCTATTGGCATCTCCCGGATCCTGGCGCTGTTTAATATTTACGCTGGTATTCAGGAAACCTTTTTCGGCAAAATGTTTTTTGATAATAGCGGTTGTGGTACTCAGCAGGTTTTCATTGACGATCTTTGAATTTTTATCGCTTAATTTTTTCTGCAGATCCTCTATTTCACCCTTGCGGATACCTGTTAAATGGAGGCGCGACAAGCGGGGACGCTCTTCAACAACGATCTCCAGGTAGATAGTGTCCAAATTAATTTTGGTCACGTTTAACTTTACATCGTCAAAAAGCCCCTGGTCGTACATGCGCTTAACAACTGCAGCATTTTGTTCGCCCGGCAAATTTATCTTATCGCCCTTGTTTAATTTAGATATTTGCACCAATACGTCTTTGTCAAGGTTCTTGGTACCGCTAACTGTTATACCCCCAATAATGTAGTCTTTCGGCGTCAGGTAACTTAAGCTATCTGCCGGGATGGATTTTTGAAGCGACGGCCTCGATTGATTCGAAACCTGTGCCAGTGCAGCAGTACCGATTACAGTGAAAAGAAGAGCAAAAAGAAATTTATTCATTCGAATATTTTAGTGGGCTAAAAATAATTTATACAGTTGTTAAAAAGTGTTAAAAGAAAAAATTTAGTTAAGCTGTTCACTGATCATACCAAATCTGCGTTCTCGTTTCTGAAAATCAACAATGGCTTCAAACAGGTCCTCGCGCCTGAAATCGGGCCATAACTTGGCTGTAAAATACAACTCTGCATAAGCTATCTGCCAAAGTAAATAATTACTTATCCTGTATTCGCCGCTGGTTCTGATCATCAGCTCAGGATTAGGCATGGCGCTTGTATATAAATTATTTTCAATCGTGTCCTCATCAATCTGGTCAATGTTCAGTTCGCCGCTAAGTACTTTAGCTGCAATTCCCTTTACCGCACTAACAATTTCGCGGCGCGAACTGTAACTTAGGGCAAGCGTTAGCACCAAACCAGTATTTCCGGCAGTTCGTTCCATGGCAGCCGAAAGTTCCCGGTAACACTTTTCGGGAAGCATCTTCAATTCGCCAATGGCATTCAAACGCACGTTATTCTTCATAAAGTTGTCGATCTCTTTATGTATCGTCGAGATCATCAATTCCATAATAGCCGAAACTTCAAAACGCGGCCGGTTCCAGTTCTCGGATGAAAACGTATACAATGTCACATACTTCACCCCTATTTCTCCTGCACCTTCTACAACGTCGCGAACAGAGATAACACCGTTGCGATGTCCGAAAACACGCAATTTGCCTTTCCCCTTTGCCCAACGACCATTACCGTCCATAATAATGGCGATATGCTTTGGTAACCTCGAAAAATCGATCTGATCTTTAAATCCCATTTTGTCTGCGGCCAAATAGCCGCTCACAGCTAATAGATATAATTCAAAAAAATCTGCCTGTTTTTCCATTCAGGCAATATCACAGGCAAGGCAAATAATCCCCTTGGCCCACTTTTTTTCAGGGTACAAAGGTAAAACTTACTTTGTACTTTTTTAGTATGGGGGAAAAAAAGAAAAGTGCCGGAATAATGACAACGGAATTACGACATCCGAAACCTTTGTTACCGGCTTATCTGAAATTCAGGTATTTAATAGGCGTTATACCATTGAGGCATTTCAACACCCTTTACTGCAATAAAGGCAATTGCTTAAGGCGATATATTTGTGATTCAATAGCTGAACCGCTTCCCCTAAATACCGCAGTTTGACAGGATCGATCGTGCATGTCCGACTATTCCCCAATGACCCAATGCCCAATGCCTAATGACTAATGACTAATGACTAATGACTAATGACCTAATGACTAATGACCTAATAATAACACTTCGTGCTAATAAAGGTAAAAGATATCCCCAGGTTAATGAAGAAATAGGTGTCGTGGGGACGGCCATCGCCACGTTGTGTGCCAGGTGTGCCAATGTAGACACCGTTTTGTTCACCAGAGCGATCGGAAAGGGTTTGGGCCAGCGGGCTGCTTAATTTATTTTTTGCAGGATACAGACCCGAAACATCGTCCAGATAATCAGTGTATGGATTACGGTAACCGATATCGGCAATAAAATTCCATTTACCCATAAAATTGCATTTGATACCGGCACCATAAGGTATAGTCAATGCTACGGTAGGATATGGTTTTGATTGACCTTCGGTTTTCAGGGGCCGTAGATCGTAATAATGACCATTGTATTTTGCTTGTGGATTGTATCCGAGCGCTCCTACGCCAAGGTAAATAAACGGGGTAAATTTATTCTGACCCACTTCGGGAATATATCTGAAGAAATTAAATTCACCGGTAAGTGCGCCCTCATTTAAAAAGGTTCGGAAACTCAGGTTACGCTGCTGCAACTGCAAACTGGAAGAGTTATTGTCGGCAGCTGCTATAATGCCAAAAGTATATTTAAGTTTAAGTGACCAATAGCCGTCGAAATTTCTAGACCCGAATATGCCCAGCGCAGGACCGCTGATTTTTAAGGGGTCTGAAGGATTCAGATCACCCATATAACCTGCAGCACCAAGCGAACCGCCGAGGTCCCAGGTTTGCGCCTTAAGGCTGAATGACAGTAAAAGAAAACAAAAAAGTACTATTGATCTGGGCATTCATTCATATTAGTAGTTACGGGCATCTAATCCCCATAACAGTTTGTTCCTTAACGTAGATAAGTAGCTTTCATTATTGAGGCGAATGAGGTTCAACTTAAAATCGGCTTTACGAATGTGAAACTTCATTGTCTTTTCTAAAACTGCCGTCCGCGAATCGCAAGATACCAGGTAATTGGCGCTGCGTACCTCTACTTCAAATGTCAGCTTACTGCTATCGGGTAATACGATTGGACGCACATTTAAGTTATGCGGTGATATAGGCGTTATAGCGATACTATTTGATGCCGGAAAAATAATGGGTCCCCCGCAGCTGAGCGAATAAGCCGTTGAACCCGTAGATGTAGACACGATGATCCCGTCGCCCCAATAGGAGTTGAGGAACTCATCGTTCAAAAAAGCATGCACGGTTATCATTGCTGCATCATCGCGCTTATGAAAAGTAATATCGTTGATAGCGAAATTATTCGCACCAAAGATGGGCTGCTCGCAATCGATCTGCAATAGTTCGCGGCCATCAATTGAATAATTCTTATTGGCAACAGCGTAGATCGCTGCCGGTATATCGTTCTTGTTTACACTGGCCAGAAAACCCAGGCGACCAAAATTGATACCTATTACCGGGATACCTGAATCTGATATCATGGCTACCATATCAAGCAGGGTACCGTCGCCGCGCAGTGTAATAAACACATCAATTGTGCTTCGGATAATACTTTCGTCCTGTAGCAGTTCGTTCTTAACGTTTACTATTTTACCTTCAAGGTAATCAAACTACTGCTTGT
>CAISPD010000246.1 GCA_903887275.1 uncultured Mucilaginibacter sp. | reverse complement strand
ACCAGTATCCATCAGGCCTTTTGCCTGAAAAATCAAATAATTATAAATGACCTTTAAAATGAAATTTACCGGTATCTTTTGCTGTCTGCAGTTAATTTCCTTTGCCTGTTTTGCCCAATTAAAAGCAGATAATTTGCTTGTAGAAAACAGAAGCAATCCTCTGGGTATTGATGTAACTGTACCCCGTTTTACCTGGCAGCTGAGCGTTGAAAAACGGAACGAAATGCAAACTGCCTACAGGATACAGGTTAGTACCAAAGCTGGGTTTGGAAACGAAGTTTGGGATTCGGGACAGATAAATTCCGACTCGTCGGTATACATATCCTATAAGGGGAAGCCTTTAGAATCGGGCAAACGCTATTACTGGCGAGTAAAAGTATGGGATAACCATGGTGCTGCCTCGGCCTGGAGCACAGCAGCATGGTGGCAAATGGCCCTGTTGAATACTGCCGACTGGCAGGCTAAATGGATAACCCCGGGCTTTGCAGAAGATACGATAAACAGACCTAGCCCGCTACTACGCAAACAGTTTAGCCTTAATAAAAAGATCAGATCTGCGACAGCTTATATTACCGCACATGGTATGTACGAGGCGCAGATAAATGGACAGCGTGTAGGTGATGCCTATTTAACACCGGGGTGGACGAGCTATAAGAATCGATTACAATACCAGACTTACGATGTTACCGGCTTATTAAAATCCGGAAATAATGTGGTTGGTGCTGTATTGGGTAGTGGTTGGTATCGGGGTGTCATCGGATTCAGCAATCGGCGAAATGTTTATGGAAAGGATATTGCCTTGCTATTGCAGATAAATATTACTTATGAAGATGGTACAAGTGGTGTTATAACTTCGGATGAAAGCTGGAAGTCGTCAACCGGTGAAGTTCGCTATAGTGAAATTTACAATGGCGAAACCATCGATCATAATAAAGCTCAATCCGGCTGGAATGTCTCCGGCTTCGACGATTCGAAATGGAGTAATGTTCTGGTGCAGGATTATACAAAGAGCACACTGCTGGCTACTTATAATGAGCTGGTAAAAAAACATGAAGTATTTAAACCATTGCGAATATTTAAAACACCTAAAAATGAACGGGTCATCGACTTTGGACAAAACCTTGTAGGCTGGGTTGTTTTGAAAGTGCATGGTAAAGCTGGCGACACGCTCCGGGTTTCACATGCCGAAGTGCTTGATAAATCAGGCAACTTTTATACTGAAAATTTAAGGGCGGCAAAAGCACAGGACATCTATGTGTTGAAAGGCGATGGAGAAGAAACCTTTGAACCACATTTTACATTTCATGGATTCCAGTTTATCAGAATTGAAGGTCCTCTTGCAGACCAGATAAGCGCCGACGATGTTACTGCAGTTGCTTTGTATTCGGATATGAAGCCTACCGGAACTTTTACAACTTCAAATGCACTCATCAATCAATTACAGCATAATATTCAATGGGGACAAAAAGGCAACTTTTTAGACGTACCTACAGATTGTCCGCAGCGCGATGAGCGGCTCGGTTGGACAGGCGATGCACAGGTGTTCTCGCGTACGGCAACCTTCAATATGGGAGTAAACGATTTCTTTGCCAAATGGCTGCGAGACGTAGCTGCAGATCAGGGGCAAAACGGTGCGGTTCCTTTTGTGATTCCTAATTGCCTTGGCTTTATCACGCCGAGTACAGGCTGGGCCGACGTGTCAGTAGTAGTGCCATGGAACATTTACCTGGCTTATGGCGATAAACGCATCCTGCAAAATCAATATCCCAGCATGAAAGCCTGGGTAAACTATATGCAGAACCAAAGTAAAAACAATTTATGGAACACCGGATTTCATTTTGGCGATTGGCTTTTTTACAGTATCGACGATGATACTGATGGGTCTTCTGCTATTACCGATAAATATTTTATTGCTCAGTGTTTTTATGCCCACTCAACTCAATTGCTGATTGATGCAGCTAAGGTGCTGGGAAAGCAGGATGATGCACAGACTTATACAGCCCTGCTGAAGCAGATAAAAGATGCCTTTTTGAAAGAATATGTAACTTCAAACGGTCGACTGGTTTCTGGTACACAAACAGCCTATACCCTGGCGTTAAACTTTGATATGCTACCTGAGGAACTGCGTGCGCAGGCCGCAAAAAGACTCGTAGATAATATCAGCGCCTATGATGATCACCTTACTACTGGTTTTTTGGGTACACCCTATTTGTGCCATGTTTTGACGCGTTTTGGATACAATAATATCGCCTACAGATTGTTATTGCAGGATACGTATCCTTCGTGGCTATACCCGGTAAAAATGGGAGCTACCACAATATGGGAACGTTGGGATGGTATTAAGCCAGACAAGAGCTTTGAAGCGGCCAGCATGAATTCCTTTAACCATTACTCTTATGGTGCAATTGGAGATTGGATGTATCGTAGCATGGCCGGCCTTGATACGTACGAAGATCGCCCTGGTTATAAACATATACACGTGCAACCACATCCCGGAGGAGGTTTTAGCAATGCTACGGCCAGCTTGCAGACATATTACGGTAAGGCAACATCTGGCTGGGAGATAAAAGATGGTCAGATCTATTTTACAATAGAAATTCCTGCTAATACTACAGCAGATATTTACCTTCCGGCCGAATCTGGTGATAAAATATCTGAAGAAGGGAAACCATTGAATTCAGATAAAGATATTGTTGTAGGGGCTGCCGAAAATGGATATGTATTGATCCATGCCGGTTCAGGGACCTATCATTTTGCGGGACCGGCTCCTGTTAGTGGACCAGCTGTCCGGAATACTAAATAAAAAGTGGAGAAGTTGAGGAATACTTTATCGGAAAAGCTTTCAGGATTGTAATTAATAACAACGTAAGGCGGAGTATAATATTGATTTTTTAGTATTAGCCATTTTAGGTTTGCGACCGTTCCTGAATCTATTGCGACAGTGCCTATAACAACATTTGCTTGTATTCCGACTCAAAATATCGTTTTTCGGCGTCAGGCGCCAAATTTGTGTTGATGCTGTTTCAACCTAAATAGAAAAGAATTTACCGAGCCAAAATATTCGGGAAATTCAAAAATTATAAAACAAAAATAATTAGGAAGCGTTACTCAAAATGTTGTGTTTTTTTTAAATTCGCACAACCCCTAATTAAAATAAAGCCGCATGGACAAAGAAAGTATTGTTCAGCTGCTACGCAGCATTAAAGAAACAGGATCAGTAGGACCCAGACCGGGAAATTTAAACCCGGGCGAGCGTGTGCATTTTGCGCTGGATCATGGTTTGATAAAACGCCTGACTTATGGTAATTTTAGCCTTACTGACAAAGGCGAAGACCTTTTATCGGGCCAAAACTCGTGGGAGAATATTTTGGCCTGATCTATAATTGAAATGCCTTCAAAAAAATGTCAAACCATTTGCCCCAGTCCTTTCCAATTTTGTGTAGCGTTGCTGATAGTTCGTTATTGGTAGTTGGCTTTCCTTTTTTCGGCGGTACTACCGGGTTCAGGGGTACAGTTGTTTCAGTTATTTTAGTGGCAAACCAGGCTAGATTCTCGTGCGGCAGTGCTACCCCTAAAATCATCCCCGGTAACCCGTTGAATGATTCTGGCCCCCCCGAAACAGGGATCTCGGGCGTATAGAAAGCAACCACGTAAATAGAGTCCATGATCACTGCATTGGCGCGCCGGCAGGTATAGCCCGCAATTTCCCGGGTTTCATCAGTAATTTTCCATTTTATTGAACGCGCGGTATCTTTTACCAGAAAAGTTTCATCAAAAACTTTTTTCTGCGATGTTATCAGATTGGTGTTGAGATTAGTATAAATGGTATTATTCTGCGATTCTAATGGACCCAGACCCCAGCTGTCTCCTTGCACCAGGTCAACCTCTTCCGGGACAAATAAAGTTTGATTTGCAGTAAATGAAAGGGTGCTTTTCAACACTTTGAATTGCGGATTGTTTTTTATGTATTCTTCATATATCGGCTTCATAAACGCTTCATTATCCGGAGTTATCTCCTTCTTCATCAGCGCAAAGGTATTTACCCGTTTTTCAAATTCGATTGTACCTGAAGTGGTAAAATGAGCATGCTGAGCAAAAAGCGTTTTGCTCAATAAAAGCAAAGCAACGAATGTAAATAATGTAGTTTTCATAATTTTATTT
>CAISPD010000245.1 GCA_903887275.1 uncultured Mucilaginibacter sp. | reverse complement strand
TTCCCCTCTACCCAATCCCTGTTGCGCAAATCGTATTCATTTTCAACAGGCACTACTTTAACTACCCTTGAACCCGCAAAATCAGGATTAGGACCTACCGTGATCTCTGTTAATGTACCGGCAGTATTTTCAAAATATTGATAAAGCTCATCACTGGCTTGTACCTCTTTGCCGTTTACAGCCAGCAGGTACTCCCCGGTATGAACGTTCACCCCTGGCTCGGTAAGAGGCGAGCGCAGGTTAGGGTTCCAGTTAAGGCCACCATAGATCTTTTGAATTCGGTAGCGATTGTTTTCGATCGCGTAGTCAGCACCAAGTAAGCCACCCTTAACCATAGTCATTTTGTCTTCGCCAGGATGATCGCCGCCATTCAATATGAAATGGTGACCGATCACCAGTTCGCTGAACATCCATTGCATAACATTATTCAGGTCGTCGCGGCAGGTAAGGTCGGGTAAAAATGCAGCATATTTCTTTTTCATACCCGGCCAATCGATACCATGCATCGCCGGATCGTAAAAGTAATCGCGGTTTACCCGCCAGGATTCGTCAAATATTTCCGACCATTCGGCTACCGGATCAACTTTTACCTGAATAGCGTCGACATTAAGCGTCTTTCCAGGAGCCGGTTTCTCACCCGAATTAACGATACTCCAGGCACCACTGCTAACCAATAACATCTTTTTGCCATCGGAGCTTAAATTGTAGCCATCTGAAGGAATAACTTCTTCATCATTCCGTTTTGCCAGGTCGTATTTATGTAATTTACCCGGAGCACCGTCTGCTGAAACGATATAATAAAGTTCGCCATTTCCACCAACACCCAATTGCGAATAGTTTCCCGGCGGAACAGGTAAGTCGATGATGCGATCCTGGATACCTTCCCAATCTATTTTCAGACCAGAAGAAACCACGGCCTTTTTTGCAGCGGCAGCCTTAACATCAGCTTTATCCTCTTTTTTTGATGCTGTGATTTCTTCATCGCTTTCTTTTGCAAGTGGTGAAGGCGTTTCCTGTTGTAAGGTTACCAGGTATATCGAATTATTTCGGCGCATGTCAATTGACGACTGATCGAACCAGTTCAAAACAGGGCCTGCATCAGTAGATGCAAAAAAGAAAAGATACTTACCGTCCCGAGAAAAATTCGGCTCGGTAGCATCGCTTAATCCGTCTGTGAGCGGATAAGATTTCTGTTCGTTTACATCAAACAAAAATACCCGCCTGTATTGAGTTGTGATCACTTTGGTATAAGCTATCCATTTGGAGTCGGATGACCAATCGCCGAAAATATCCCGGTAAGTACCAGGGGTATAAATCTCATCGGCATCTATTTTTTTTACTGCTCCTGAGGCGATATCGAGCACATATAAATTCCGTCCGTTATCTGAATAAGCGATCTTTTTGCTGTCGGGCGACCATTTTGGATTTATATAGAAGCCTGTGCCTCCGGGTTTAAAAAACTCAGTCTCCCCCTTGCCATCCTGTGCTTGTACCGCCAGTTGGTATTCGCCGCTTGCGTCTGAAAAATAAGCGATGGATTTGCCATCGGGTGACCAACTTGGAAATTCTTCGTGTGCACCAACAGTGTTGGTGATATTGCGAACATCGCCTTTTTCGGCGGGGACAGTAACGATCTCGCCCCGGAAATCTAAAACTGCTCTTGCCCCGGAAGGTGAGATGCTGGCGCTGCGTATATATTTTGCACCCTTAACGTACCTTGGCCTCAGCTCGAACAATTCTGCAGCGATACCAATACTCAGCTTTTTGTCGGCAGATGTCGCCAGATCGAACAAATGCAGATAACCTGCCTGTTCGTAAATTATCTTACCATTGCCGCCGGAAATATTTAATACCGGGAAATCTTTGTAGGTAGTTAGTTGCTTTACCTGTTTGGAGGCTATATCGTAGCAAAACAAATTGAACTCGCCATTGCGATCGCTTCTGTAAAATATGTTATTGCCAATCCAAACTGGCTGTGTATCGTTTGCACCAGTTTCAGGTTTTGGCAGCTCAACAATTGACTTATCGGCCAGCGAATACAACCAAATTCTTGAAGTTGCGCCTCCCCGGTAATGTTTCCATTGTTTAAACACATCGGGTGTGGGCGTATAAGCGATATATTTTCCATCAGGTGAGAAAGCTGCAAAAAAAGCATTTGGCAACTCCAGTTGTTTTGCCGGGCCCCCGCTTACAGGTACACTAAACAATTGAGCATACCTGTTGGTAAAACTATTGCGTTGCGAAGCAAAAAGGACCGATTTGCCATCGGGTGAAAAGCCCCGAACGTAATCGACACCAGGATGCCAGGTTAGCCTTTTGGGTAAACCGCCGGTTACCGGGATCACATAAACATCGGTATTGCCATCATATTGTGCGCTATAGGCTATAGTTTTACCATCCGGAGAAAATACCGGACTTGATTCAATGCCTGGGCTTACTGTTAACCTGCGTGGCTGCGAACCATCGGCATTGGCTACCCAAAGATCCTGGGCGTATATAAAAGCTACATGATCTGCACTCACTGCAGGCTGGGTTAGTATGCGGGTATCTTTGGTATCGATGGCGCAAGCAATGGATGATGTGCCGAATATTGATATGATCAGCAACAGCAACTGGTGTCTAAGTTTTCTCATAATGTGTAAAGGCGCTTAAGTTCCGGTTAGGAGTTGTGAATATAACTGAATTTTTACGTACATATAGTCAAAATACTCACAAAAGCTAGCTCAGGCGGTTGTTATCGGCGTATTCGTTCCGTACATTCGTCAGGTATGAAAATATGCTGCAGGTTATTCCCTTCCTTTATATTGATAATTGCAATGCTTTTACCTTTATCAATGTACGCGCAATCTCCAAAACATAAAAAACATGTGATCATTGGCTATGTAGGTGGTTATCACGGCCTGTACGATACGACGATGGTGGACCCGAAAAAATTAACGCATATTAATTATGCTTTCGTCGTTATCAAAAACAACAGGGCTTACCTTGAGCATTTAAAAACGGACACCGTCAATTTTCACAATTTATTGAAGCTTAAAAAGACTAACCCCGAATTAAAGGTTCTGATCTCGATAGGCGGCTGGGGCGGGAGTCGCTTTTTTTCAGATGCTGTGCTAACAGATACCGCGCGTGAAGCTTTTGCGGCCAGCGCTGTTGCCATTGTTCGCAAATACAAGCTGGATGGAATCGATATCGATTGGGAGTACCCAGATGATATTGGCGCCGGCAATATATACCGGCCGGAGGATAAGCATAATTACACCTTATTGTTCAGATCACTCAGGCATGATCTGGATACCCTCGAAAAGGAAACTGGCCACAAACAATCGCTAACCACTGCAGTAGGTGGATTTACCCGCTTTTTAAAATTAACAGAAATGGGCGATGCCGCCAAATACCTGGATTATGTTAGCCTGATGACCTACGATTATGCGCAGGACAGCCTGCATATTGTTTTGCACCATACCAATCTGTATGCTTCTAATTATTACCACACCCAATGCTCAGCCGACCAGGCAGTGCATGATTTCATATCTGCCGGCGTGCCGGCAAATAAACTGGTAGTTGGTGTTGCGTTTTACGGGCATACCCTGGCAGCTGTTGATACTGCTAAAATGATTTTGGGTGCGAGGTCGGCGCCAGTCCGGGTTCGTACCGGCGGTGATTATACCTTTATTAAAGACAGCCTTTTTAACCAGAAAGGATATAAATATTACCGGGACAAAGCCGCTGCTGCTGCCTATTTATACAATGCGCAACTAAAACAGTTCATCACATTTGATGACGAATGGTCGGTGAAAAACAAGTGCAGATACGTTAATAAAAACGGACTGGCTGGTGTAATGTTTTGGGAGTATGCGACAGATAAGAAAGAGTATTTGTTAAAAGAGATTGATAGGGATTTGAGGTACTAACCTAAAAAACCTGCCTTCTTTTCCAAATCAAATTTGAGCAGAGTATTGAAATTAAATCTCTACCCTACCAAATGCCGCTCCCGTTGCGCACCCGGATGCACAAACCTTTCTTTCAAAAATTGCCCCGTATAGGAATTTTCTTCTTTTAGAAGATCCTCCGGGACACCTTCGAAAATGACTTTACCACCATTTTCTCCGCCTTCCGGACCGATGTCTATCACCCAGTCGGCGCATTTGATCACGTCCATGTTATGTTCGATGACGATGATGGTATTACCCTGATCGAGCAGCGCATCAAACGATTTAAGCAGCTTTTTGATATCGTCGAAATGTAAACCAGTAGTGGGTTCGTCGAAAATAAACAGTGTTTTATTGGCATTGTTACCTTTTACCAGGAAGGAAGCCAATTTGATACGCTGCGCTTCGCCACCCGACAAAGTATTAGACGATTGTCCCAACTGCACATAACCGAGGCCAACATCCGCCAGCGGCTTGATGCGATTTAAAATTTTAGGTTCTTTTTTGAAGAACTCCAATGCTTCTTCGATGGT
>CAISPD010000244.1 GCA_903887275.1 uncultured Mucilaginibacter sp. | reverse complement strand
TTTACCGAGGCATCGTCGGTTACATCCATTTGCAGCGGATTGAACGGAACGCCCGAAAAACGTTTGATATCGCGCGATGTACCATAAACAGTATGTCCCTGCGATGCAAGTGCTTTAGCTGTTGCCAAGCCTAAACCGGATGAGGCCCCGGTTACCAGTATTACTTTTCCCATTGGATAAATTTATGCTGTGAAATTAAGTTTAAGATGCTGATACAAAGAAATAATTTTTATCGAAGATTTTATAATTGAAGGGCAGGTTTACATCGGAAAGCTAAATTTCCCCATCAACACAGCCGGGTTGCTGCCTATTTTCAACGGTTCGCCGCTTAGTGCTTCGTTGCCCAGCAGCGCAAACAGGATGGCCTCTTTGGCATCCGGATCGATACCCAGCGCGCTGGTATCCAAAATAGCATCCTGGTGCAGCAACATGCGGATACAATTGATCACAAAATGGTTTTTCGCACCACCACCACTGGCGTAAATTTTTGAACCCGCTGGCAAGTTTCGCGATACAAAATCGGCAATACTTTTTGCCGCGAATTTGCTTAGGGTACTGATCAGATCGACTGGTTCGATGTTTTTTGTTCCTGATACCTGTTGCGCAACTTCTACATAAGCCATATTAAACAATTCGGGACCTGTGGTTTTTGGTGCTTTTTCGCTGAAGAAGGGATGATCGAGCAGCGCTGCAAGCAGATCCTGGTTTACCGTACCTGATAGCGCTATCAAAGCATCTTTGTCAAAAGCCCGATCGAAATACTTACGGCATGCTGCATCTATTAGCGTATTACCCGGACCGATATCGGTACACAATATTTTATTGGAATCCCCATTGGCAGGCAGGTAGGTAAGGTTGGCAATGCCACCAATATTAAGCAGGACACGGTCCTCGCCGGCCTTGCTGCCCAACAGTACGTCGCCATATAATGCTAATGGGGCGCCTTCGCCACCGGAAGCTATATGTTTTTGACGGAAGTCGCTTATGGTGATGATGCCCGTCTTTACCGCCAGGTGATCTCCATCGCCAATTTGCAGGGTGGCATTGGGGTAGCCGGCTTGCCCATGTAAACGCTGTGGCGCATGGTAAATGGTTTGCCCGTGACTTGCAATAAAATCTACCGTTGTTGGGTCAATATTCCATTGTTGAAGCGTCTGCGAAACCAGCTCGCCATGAAAACTGCCGATATAGGCGTTGAGTAAAGTCACCTTTTGCAGGTTGACTAACCTTCGGGAGAATATTTCCTGAACTTCGTGTTTAAAATGGTCGGGGTAAGGAATTGTGATAAAATCAAGTAACCCGAACTTTGTATCCAAACCACAACCGTTAAATCTGCATAAAGCGATGTCCAGGCCATCAAGCGAAGTGCCCGACATAAGTCCGATACCCAGCTTTTCGGGCTTTTGGGCGATAGTAAATAGCTTTCGGAGATTTTGGTTCATTTTATTTTATGGCGGATGCCCAAACGATGATGCGATCCAAACTATTAAGTTTTGTAGGTGATGGCGTTTGTGCTTCGGTTTACCTTGCACAAACAAAAATATAAAACCAATATGGAAATTTTTAGGGAGATATTTGGTTATTGTCTGAACCGCTGATTCGTGTGTCCCGATAGCTATCGGGAAAAATGATTTCGCTGAAGCTTCGCAAAAATTTCGTGGGAAGGGTGTCATGCTGAGCTCGTCGAAATGCGAAGTGCGGAATGTCAATTGCGGAATTTAAAGGTGCGAAGGGTGTCATGCTGAGTTTTTTGAAATGCGAAGTGCGGAATGTGGATTGCGGAATTTAAAAGTGCGAAGGGTGTCATGCTGAGTTTGTCGAAGCATAGCGGGCGGGGGTCAGGCGGGTTGTTGCCTGAATTGGAATTTTCAGAATTTAAGAATTAATAGAAATCTGTAAAATCAAGCAAATCAATTTAAAATCTGTGATTCAAATAATTGAAGGAATGCAGCATCAAATCAGCTGTCCGCCACGCAACCAGGTCCAGAAAGTACAGACAAAACGCAATTTTAGAAGATTACCGTTTTAGGTTTCTTCTGTTAGCCAAAGGAATATTATATTCGAAAAATCAAATTACCTAAAATGACTTTAAAACTTTTCCTTATCATTTCGCTCACTTTTGTCTTTTTAAGTAGGGCAAATTCTCAGGCAGATTCGGCGCTGAAAACCAATACCAAAATTGTTTTAGCACAACAGCTGATTGATCTTACCGGATCCGTTAATACCAGGTATCAAGCAAATCGAGTCGAAATTCTAAAATCAATCATGAAAGCAGCAAATATACCTGAGCATAATCGATCTAAAGTAACTGCACAACTGAATGCTTTTTTTGATAAATATCAACCGATAGAGGAATATAAGAAAACCTTTGCCAATGTTTATGCCAATGAATTTTCGGAGCAAGAATTGAGGAAATTAATTGAATTTTATAATTCGCCGACCGGCAAAAAGCTTACATCCAAATATCCGGATTTGTTACAAAAAGCTATGCAAATAAGCGAAAGTGCCGTTCAAGACCATTTGGAAGAACTTCAAACTATAATTTCGGACGGCGTGAAAGAATAATACAATTACTAGAATAAATTTGTCGTAATATTGATTACTGTTGAAATATTAATATGAAATTAAATTCAAACCTATCCCTGCTAACCTTATCGCTTTTGCTTATTGCCGGCACAAGCTTTGCACAGGCGCCCAAAAAAGCAACGCCATCGCCCAAAGGTAAACCTGTTGCATTAAAAACACAGATCAAAGGCGAATTGTTGCCGGTAGACTCTGGTGTGATCATTGGTAAATTGCCCAATGGCCTTACCTATTATATCCGTAAAAATACCGAGCCGAAAAGTCGTGCGGTGTTATACCTGGTAAATAAAGTGGGTTCCATTCTGGAGAGCGACGATCAGCTGGGCCTGGCGCACTTTACTGAGCACATGGCATTTAACGGTACCCGCGACTTCCCTAAAAATGAACTGGTGAGTTACCTGCAAAAGGCTGGCGTAAAATTTGGCGCCGACCTGAATGCTTATACTTCATTTGACGAGACCGTTTACCAGTTGCCTTTACCTACTGATAGTGTTAAAGTGTTTGAAAAAGGCTTTGACATTCTGGCTAACTGGGCCGGATACCAAACTTTTGATCCAAAGGAGATCGACTCTGAGCGTGGTGTGGTATTGGAAGAAGAGCGACTGCGTGGTAAAAATGCTCAGGAACGCCTGCAGCATCAGATATTGCCGGTATTGGTCAATAATTCACGATATGCCGATCGCTTACCGATAGGAAAAGAAGATATCCTGAAAAATTTTAAACCTGAAAGTATCATCCGTTATTACCATGATTGGTATCGCCCGGATCTGCAAGCCGTGATAGCCGTTGGCGATTTTGATGTTAAACGTGTAGAGCAGCTGATCAAAGACAATTTTTCGGCACTCAAAAACCCGGCTAACGAAAAGCCAAGAGTTAAATATTCGGTACCACCAGCTCCGGGAACTGTGGTAAAACTGGCTACTGATAAAGAATTTCCATATACCATTGCGGAGATCATTGTGCGTCATCCCGAAACCAAACAACGTACAAAAGCCGAATACCTGCAAGGTATCCGCAACGAGCTCTTTAACCAATTATTGAATGCGCGCCTTGGCGAATTAACTCAGAAAGCCAACCCGCCTTTCCTTTTCGGTCAGGCCAGCTATGGTAGTTTTATTGGTGGTCAGGATGCCTTCACTACCATTGCTGTTGCTAAACAGGGTAGCGAATTACAAAAGGCAATTGAAGCGGTAGTAGCCGAAACCGAACGCGCCCGCAAATTTGGTTTTACCCAAACCGAATTGGATCGCGCCCGGCAGGACGTGCTTTCCCGGATGGAAAGTGCTTACAAGGAACGTGATAAAACAAAATCACAAAGCTTTGTCAATGAATATCAGCGTAACTTTTTGGCGGGCGAAGGTATCCCCGGCATTACCTGGGAATACAATTTCTATAAAGATAATATCAGCAAAATTCAGCTAAGTGAGATCAATGCATTGGCAGGTAAATATATTAGCGACCAAAACCGCGCAGTGATTGTTGAAGCGCCTGAAAAAGAAAAAGATAAACTTCCGGATGCCAAAACATTATTGGGCTGGATAGCTGAAGCAGGTAAAGGTGTAAATGCCTATGTTGACAACGTGAGCAAAAAGCATTTGTTGGATAAAGAACCGGTACCCGGTAAAACAGATTCGGTACAAACTGATAAAGTTATAGGCACTACTACGCTTTCATTAAGTAATGGTGTCAAAGTAATACTGAAGCCAACTACTTTTAAAAATGATCAGATACTGATCAATGGCTATCATTTTGGTGGTACTTCTTTGGCTAGTGATGAGGATTTTACTTCTGATAACCTGGCTGCCAATGTCATCGGCAGCAGTGGTATTGCCGACTTTAGCGAGATACAATTGGATAAAATGCTGAGCGGTAAAAACCTGAGTATTTCGCCATTCATCCGGGAGCTAAGTGAAGGTGTTACAGGTAATGCGTCACCTAAAGATCTGGAGACAGCATTACAACTAGTATATCTGTATTTCACCCAACCTCGTAAGGATCCGGATATCTGGGGTTCAACTATTTCGCAAACTAAATCGGTTTTGGCTAACCGCAGCCTT
Source organism: uncultured Mucilaginibacter sp. (assembly GCA_903887275.1). GTDB lineage: Bacteria > Bacteroidota > Bacteroidia > Sphingobacteriales > Sphingobacteriaceae > Mucilaginibacter. Next base: position 18,939 of record CAISPD010000244.1, on the reverse strand, counting down.
GATCCAAACAGTGTTTACCAGGATACTGTATCTGCAACCCTGAGCAATCATAATTTCAGAAGGATGGTTACTACAGTCGACCGCCTGAACAGTGCAAGCCTTGACAAAGCATTTGCTTTTTACAAACAGCGCTTTGCCAATGCAAACGGATTTACATTTGTGCTGGTTGGTAGTTTCGAAGTTGAAAAGATAAAACCACTGTTAGAAAAATATTTGGGAGGCCTGCCATCTTCAACCGGTTCTGAAACGTTTAAAGACCAGGGGATTTACCCGCCGGCAGGTGCCATTACTAAAAAGGTTTATAAAGGCATAGGTGATAAAAGCAGTGTACAGCTCGTATTTAACGGCAACTATGAATACAACGATTTTAACAACCTGCAGATCGATGCTTTGGAGCAGATCCTGAGCATCAAACTCATTGAACGTTTGCGTGAAAAAGAAGGCGAAACCTATTCGCCGGGTGTGAGGGCAAATTTTACAAAACTGCCCAAAGGGCGTTATACCATTACCGTTTATTTTGGTTGTGCACCAGCTAACGTTGACAAATTGATAGCGGCCACTATTGACGAGATCAACAAGATCAAACAAAATGGTCCGGTACCTACCGATGTAGATAAATTTAAGGCGCAGCAAACTCGTTCTATCGAGCTTGATCTGAAGGAAAACCCTTTCTGGGAATCACATCTAACAAGTTCAACCCAAAATCAGGATAATCCTGACGGAGCACTAAACTGGATACACGACCTTAACCAGGCAACTGTGCAAACAGTTAAAGATGCTGCTAACAAATACCTCGATGAAAATAACCTGATCCAATTGATCTTGTTACCCGAGAAAAAACAGTAAGCATCCATAAAGCCAATCTGGTTAATATTTGGCTTGACGATAAAAGTCCTGCATTAAGCAGGACTTTTTTATTGGGTTTTAATTGAGCAAATTCGGGTAGTTTTGTTCAGGAGAACCGATGAATAATTTAGGCCAACAAGTGATACAGGAATGGTATCAGCGAAAACGCTGGCGGCAGTTTCCCTTTCAGCAGGAAATGGAAGAAGCATACCTTGCCGGTAACTCCGGCTTGTTGAATGCACCTACCGGAAGTGGTAAAACCTTTGCTGTATTTCTGCCTTTCCTGGCCGGTTACATCAATCAATATCCTGATACTTATCAATCCCGTACCAACAACGGATTGCTGATGCTTTGGATAACGCCCCTGCGTGCGCTCACCAACGATATCCGTAAGGCCATGCAGGAAGTTTGTGATGATATTGGCCTTCCCTGGCGTATTATGACGCGCACCGGCGATACCTCAGCCGCCGATAAGCAATCCTTAAAAAAGAAGCTGCCTGAAGTATTGCTTACAACACCTGAAAGTTTACACCTGATGCTTGCTCAAAAGGAATACCCCAAAATATTCCGAGGCTTACAAGCTGTGGTGATCGACGAGTGGCACGAGTTGCTCGGTACCAAGCGGGGCGTACAGGTGGAGTTGAGTTTGAGTCGATTGAAAGTCCTGAATACTGAGTCTTCAGTCTTTAGTCCTGTTATGGGAAAAAATGACTCAGTACTCAAGACTCAGTACTCAGGACTCAAAATCTGGGGTATAAGTGCTACCATTGGCAACCTTGAGCAGGCGGTGGATGTACTGTTAGGTGACGATTTTCCGAAAGAGCGCATCCGGATGGTGCGGGCTTTTGTCGACAAGCACCTGGTCATCAAATCTGTCATCCCCGAAAACATTGAAAGCTTTTCCTGGACAGGGCATATCGGTGTAAAACTGTTGCCTCAGGTAATGGATATCGTCGCAAAAAGTAACACTACGCTCATTTTCACCAATACAAGGTCGCAAGCGGAGATCTGGTACCATGCCATCATCGACAATTACCCGGAATATGCGGGAATTATGGCTATGCACCACGGCTCCTTAGACAATGAATTACGTAACTGGGTGGAACAGGCCCTGCACGCTCAGGCACTCAAGGTGGTGGTATGTACCTCAAGCCTTGACCTGGGCGTAGATTTCCGACCGGTTGACAGCGTGGTGCAGGTAGGCAGCCCAAAAGGCGTAGCTCGCTTTATGCAGCGTGCAGGCCGAAGTGGACATGCTCCCGGTGCGATATCTAAGGCCTGGTTTGTGCCTACGCATTCTTTAGAGCTACTGGAAGGCGCTGCGCTCAAGCAAGGGATAAGCCAGGGGATCTATGAAAGTCGCGATCCGATGCTGCTTTCTATGGATGTGTTGATACAATATATGGTAACCCTGGCAGTATCGGATGGTTTCAGGGCCAATGAATTATATGCAGAAATAATTAGCACCTATGCTTTCGCAGATTTGAGCCGGGCAGAATTTAACGAACTGCTTGATTTTGTTACCCATGGCGGTAACGTGTTGGCTCAATACGACGAATTTTTAAAGGTAGAGCTTGAAAATGGTCTGTATAAAGTAAATAACAGGCGGGTAGCGATGCGCCATCGGTTAAGCATTGGTACCATAACCAGCGATATCAGTATCCGTGTGCGATGGCTGAGCGGGGGTAGTTTGGGAACAATTGAAGAGTCGTTCATTTCAAAACTGAAAGAAGGTGACACTTTTTGGTTTGCAGGTCAGAATCTGGAGTTTATCCGTTTAAAAGAGATGAGTGCTTATGTGCGCAAATCCAAAGCAAAAAAGGGTATAGTACCAAGCTGGATGGGCGGACGCATGCCATTGTCATCCCAATTATCGGCTGTTTTCAGGGACAAACTGAATGAAGTTGCACTGGGTATTGAAAAAGATGAAGAGGTGATAGCCCTCAAGCCGTTATTTCAATTGCAGACGGAAATTTCGCATCTACCTCGGAGAGATGAATTTTTGATTGAATCTTTTAGGGCCAAAGACGGGCATCATTTGATCTTTTATCCTTTTGAAGGGCGTTTGGTACACGAAGGTATGGCATCATTGCTGGCATTTCGGATTTCTAGGATCAGAAATTTTTCATTCTCTATAGCCATGAATGATTACGGGTTCGAACTACTGGCTGATGAAGATATACCGATAGAACTAGCACTGGAAGACACAGCGTTTTTCTCGATAAATAACCTTCTGGATGATATTTTACACAGCTTAAACGCCAATGAAATGGCACGCCGGCGTTTCAGGGATATAGCACATATTGGTGGCCTTGTTTTTACAGGGTATCCTGGGCAGCCTGTTAAAAACAGGCATTTGCAAGCTTCATCTTCCCTGTTATTTGATGTATTTAGCGAGTATGATCCTAAAAACTTGTTGTTAAGACAGGCTTACAATGAGGCATTGGCATTTCAGTTAGAAGAATTCCGACTGCGGGAAGCACTTCAGCGGATTTCGGGCCAAAGTATTGTATTAAAAGAGATTTCCCGACCAACACCATTTGCATTTCCCATCATGGTTGATAGCCTGGGCCGTGAACGTTTGACAACCGAAACCATGGAAGAGCGTATTGCCAGGTTAACTCGTTTTGATGACGGCAGTATGGAAAGGGAGCCGCGACAAAAAGAGTCCGAACGCAAGCCGCAAGGTAAGAAACATCGCCCGGGACGATTTTAGGAATTTTCCTAAAATGAAAATAGTTAAACGATAATCTCTTAATAATTAGCTTGAAAGAAAATTTATTTAAATGAAGAATAGGATTGGCAAATATTTTAACAAAACCATTAAACCACCGCAATTTATGCAATGTTTCACCTAAAGGGTTGGTGCTGGAATTGATATGTTAATCAAATAATTTCTTCCCTCGTATAATTACCGTAGCGATAATTAATACAATTGGTAAAACTGTTATGATTACTCCGACTAATGTTAAATTATTCATGGCGGGGTCTGTTGTTTAGTAATAGAAATAGCTAAAGTATAATACAATAATCATGCCTTTTTCAGCAGGATCGTTTATTTACATTGTATGACTGTTTTTAACTACAAAGGTTTAAAACAGTAGCATTTTTCATGTGTATTTTATTCCTCAAAGGAGTAAAAAGCCAACTTTAGTGGGTAATAAATTACCCGTTGTTTTTCAGCAACTTATAGGCCTTTGGCTAAACAGAACTTTTTTACAGTTCAAGTAGCTTTTGAAATAATTATTAAGGCAAAAATTTAACGTATTTTTAGTTATAAAATATCGTTGTAAGGAATCTATAAGAAGAACGTCTATTGAGATATATGAAATTACGTAACGCAATGAAGAACACAAATCAAAACTTATTAACAATATGTTTAATATTGTTGGGGATATCATTCTCGGCTTGCAGCCAGGGACAGACAAAAGGTAGCGTTAAGGCCGGCAGTTCAGAAGATATTAAAACCTATCCCGAAGCAAAACCTAATACTTATTGGAAGAAAGTATTATCACCAGATGCTTATTACATCCTGGTAGAAAAAGGGACCGAGCCTCCTTTCCATAACCCGTATTGGAATAACCACGAGAAAGGCATTTATGTAAGCGCAGCAACTGGTAAGCCATTATTTAGCTCGGATGCCAAATATGACTCTGGTACCGGCTGGCCTAGTTTCTTTAAACCAATAGACCCAAAGGCTATCCTTATTGTTAAAGATTACTCAGACGGCATGGTACGTGATGAAGTAGTTGAACGTAGTACCGGTTTGCATCTGGGTCATGTATTTGAAGACGGGCCAGCACCTACAGGCTTACGCTATTGTTTGGATTCCTGGGCGTTGAAGTTTGTTAAGGGGCAATGATGCTTTTTAAATCAGGTACACTGATACTGACAGGATGCAGCTGAAGAGCAAAACATTTGTACCTGATTAAAGAAGAAATTTGCGGAATCTTTCAAATAGTGTCTTAGTTTGTAATGTACATACGTGAACATTAATTCCGGCAAACTATTTGACCCTCAGATGTCCCTATTATCCGGGATTTTTTTCTGAAATTTGAACTGCCAATAATGAAACTTCGTAAGTAAGTTTGTAATCGGTTTTAAATTCAATGATCATACTCGTTTTCTTCCTGTGCCACTGGTTTCTGTCGCTCTTCTTCCAGACTTTTTTCCTGCATCGCTATGCCTCCCATAAAATGTTTAAGATGAACGTGTTTTGGGAAAAGACTTTCTATTTCTGCACCTTTATTTTCCAGGGATCTTCCTTTTTAAATCCACGTGCATATGCCATTATGCACCGTATGCATCATGCCTACAGTGATACTGAAAAGGATCCGCATTCGCCGCACTTTATCAAGGATGTTTTTGGCCTGATGATGAAAACTAAAGACATCTATATCTCATACCAGAAAAATAAAGTTGAACCTGAGCCACAGTTCCGCGATCGTTACCCTACCTGGGCTTTTGTAGACCGCGTGGGCGATCTATGGGTTACACGGATATCCTTTGGTATTTTCTATACTGCCTTTTATGTGGCCTTTGCTACCCATTGGTGGATGTTTCTGTTACTGCCCATACACTTCCTGATGGGCCCTATACACGGTGCTATTGTAAATTGGTGTGGTCATAAATACGGTTATTCCAATTACGATAACGAAGATCACAGTAAAAATACGCTGCCATTAGATTTTCTGATGATGGGCGAGCTTTTCCAGAATAACCACCACAAGCGGCCAAATGATGCCAACTTTGCCAACAAATGGTTCGAGCTTGACCCCACTTACCCGGTGATGAAAGTGATGCATTTTTTACATATCATCCGCCTTCGAAAAGCTTAATGCCATGGTAACCGCACTCAAGGTAATATTCAGTGGCTTGTTGGTGTGGATGTGTTATGTGGTTATCAGTACCAGTTTGCACAGTAATCTTTTTGAGCAATGGAATTTTCTGGGTGGTATCGCCTGGATGCGCGCCACGCTTTGGGATTTTTATGCCAACGTAACGGTTATTTTTGTTTGGGTGTGCTATAAAGAAAAAAGCATAGGATTAAAAATCTTATGGCTCTTACTCCTCGTATGTTTAGGCAGTATTGCCAGCTGTGCCTATGTGCTGATCCAATTGTTCAGACTAAAACCCGGCGAAGGCTTACGCGAATTTTTTAGCAAGCAAAATGGATAGTTCCTCTTTAACCTGGTTGGTTATTTATAGTCTGGTCGCATGTTCAGGCATTATGGTATTGGTGTGGCTTTGGGCCCATCGCATTAAAAATGCCGGAGTGGTGGATATTTTCTGGTCGTATAATTTTCCAGTGATAGCCTTAATTTTACTATTGCTGGCACCTGGTTTTGAGCTGCGTAAATTGTTGATCTGTGGCATGGTGATTGTAGCAGGTAGCCGCTTAGGCACTTATATCCTTATTCGTACTACAAGTCATATTCACGAAGAAGAAGGCAGATACCAGCAATTGCGTAAAGATTGGGGGCCTAATCCTGATAGGGTTTTCTTCTGGTTCTTTCAAGCGCAGGCGCTGTCAAATGTATTACTGGCAATACCATTTTTTATCGTTTGCCTAAATACCTCCAGCACAATTTCACCTTTAGAATATGCCGGAGTTGCCTTATGGCTGATCAGCGTATTGGGCGAATCAGTTGCCGATGCTCAATTAAAAAAATTTAAAAACGACCCGGCCAACAAGGGTAAGGTATGCAGCCGGGGATTGTGGAACTATTCGCGGCACCCTAATTACTTTTTCCAATGGTTAATGTGGATGTCGTATTTTGTTTTTGCGCTGGCATCACCCTACGGCTTTCTGGCCATCATCAGCCCTGCAATTATTCTTTACCTTTTACTACGGGTAACCGGTATTCCGCTTACCGAGGAGCAATCGATCCGTTCAAGAGGCGATGCTTTCCGCCAATATCAGAAAACCACCAGTGCGTTTATTCCATGGTTTAAAAAGGGATGATGCGTACGGCCTAAGTGTTTCTGATAATTTTTCTATCTTTCAAAATCTATAATCAAGCGATTACCGTAATCTAAAAAAAACATACACGTATAGCGTCCAGCGGTATACGTAAAGAACAACATGTGGTACGACAAACTGATCGAAGCAAATAAAGTTCCTGATTTTTTATTGAGGCAGGGTATTCGCAAATTACTCGCGCAACGCCTTGCCGACGAAAACAAAGGGGGCGTAGAAGCCCAACAGGCGCATTTAATGACGCTGATCGGGCAGTTAAAAGCATCTCCTATCGCCGTAAATACCGCTGAGGCCAATGTGCAGCATTACGAGGTGCCAACCCAATTCTACCAGTATTGTCTTGGGAAAAACCTTAAATATTCAAGTGGCTATTGGAAAGATGGTGTTACTGATATCGATACATCAGAAGACGACATGCTTGAACTTACCTGCAAGCGTGCCGAATTACAGGACGGGCAGCAAGTGCTGGAATTGGGTTGTGGCTGGGGGTCGCTTTCGCTGTATATGGCGGCGAAGTTTCCGGGGAGTATATTCAAAGTGGTTTCCAATTCACGTACACAAAAGCAGTTTATTGATGACACGGCAAAAAGTCGCGGTATAAAAAATCTGGAGGTGATCACTGCCGATATGAATACTTTCAGTATTGACGCTCAATTTGACCGGATTGTATCGGTAGAGATGTTTGAGCACATGCGCAATTACCAGTTGCTGATGCAAAAGGTGGCCTCGTTCCTGAAATCTGATGGTAAGCTTTTCATCCATATTTTTACGCATAAGGAATACGCTTATCTCTTTGAAGTGATCGATGATACCGACTGGATGAGCAAATACTTTTTTACCGGGGGCATCATGCCAAGCGACGACCTGTTATTGTATTTCAACGATCACCTGACCGTAGAAAAGCATTGGCACGTAAGCGGGACACATTACGCAAAAACGTCCGAAGCCTGGCTTAAAAATATGGATGCTCACAAGGCGGAGATCATTCCGCTTTTTGAACAAACATATGGTAAAGATCAGGCTATAAAATGGTGGGCATACTGGCGTATATTTTACATGGCCTGTGCCGAATTGTGGAACTATAAGGGCGGTAACGAGTGGATCGTTAGTCATTATTTATTTCATAAAACCGGCAAATGATTAGACTGATCATCCTCATACTTTTATTGCTGGTTTCGTTGTTGGCTGTATTTCGTGCGCCGGCATACCACTTATGGTTGTTATCTATTGCGGTAACGGAATTCCCTGTAGTTTTTGCGTCTGCAACTATCATAGTACTGGCAAGTGGTTTCTGGCTTAGTAAGTACCAATTACCCGGAACCGTTGTTGGCCTTTTGACTGCAATATTGTTTCTATCGCCAATCTTTCGATCCTACTTAATATCAAGGCATTTAAAATCCGATCTGGCACAAGCATTCCGGCCGGAAAGTTTAAAAAACGATATCGAACCCTTTAGTTGGGGCAAATTTTTCAAATTCAGTTTTAAGGATACCGTTAGTGCCAAATCGCTCAACTTTGTCACTTATGCAGATGGCACAGCGTTAACGCTCGACTTTTATCCCTCGCAGCTTTCGGGTAAACGGCCATGTATTATTGTGGTGCACGGTGGTTCCTGGGCAGGGGGCGACAGCAAACAGTTACCCGATTTGAACAGCTATCTGGCCCAAAAAGGCTATAATGTTGCTTCCATCAATTATCGCCTGGCACCAAAATACAAAACGCCTGCACCTGTCGAAGATATCAAAGCAGCAATGGCCTATTTTCGTGCTCATGCCAACGAATTGCAGATTGATTCCACAAAGTTTGTTTTACTAGGGAGGTCTGCCGGCGCACAGATCGCTTTGCTGGCAGCATATACGCTGCATGACAAAGACATCAAAGGCGCCATTGAGTTTTACGGCCCTGTGGATATGGTTTGGGGTTATTCTATCCCATCAAACCCGCTGATCATGGATAGCCGGAAAGTAATGAATGATTACGTTGGAGGTACTTATGCTGAAGTTCCGCAAAAATACCATGATAGCTCGCCGTTGTTTTTTGTCGATAAAAACTCACCGCCAACCTTAATGATACATGGTATCAATGACCCGCTGGTAACTTATATCCATTCAATAAAGTTGAGTGTCAAATTGTTGGAGAACCATATACCCCATTACTGGCTGAAATTGCCCTGGGCTACCCATGGATTCGACTATAATTTATATGGCCCGGGCGGCCAATTATCTACCTTTGCTGTCGAACAATTTTTAAACCGGGTAACCAAATGAAGACTGCTATAATAGGTACTGGCATCGCAGGGATGGGTTGTGCTCACTTTTTGCACCCGCAGGATGAGCTAACGATTTACGAGCAAAACGATTATGTAGGTGGCCATACCAATACAGTAACGGTTGATGAAGATGGTGAACCGGTACATATGGATACCGGTTTTATGGTTTTCAATTTTGTTACCTACCCCAATCTTTGCCGTTTATTTGAGGAGATCAAAGCACCGATCAAGAAGACCGATATGTCATTCAGCGTGCAACATTTGCCCAGTAGTTTGGAATACAGTGGATCGAGTCTGAATCATTTATTTGCCCAGCGGAAGAATATTTTTAACCTGCGTTATATTAAAATGCTGGCGCAGATCGGTCGATTCAATAAAGAAAGTATTAAGATACTGGATGATCCAAAATATGCCAGTTACTCCATTGGACAGTATGTAGAAGAATTTGGTTTTGGCCAGGATATGCTCTGGAAATACCTGGTGCCTATGAGTTCGGCTGTATGGTCAACACCCATGGAGCAGATGCTCGATTTCCCGGCTGTTACACTGATTCGCTTTTTTCTTAACCATGGTTTTTTGGGCCTTGATACCCAACATCAATGGTATACGCTGGAGAAAGGCAGCCAAAGTTACCGGGAATTACTGATCAAGCCTTTTAAAGATCGTATCCATGTTAACAGGAAAGCCACCAGCGTTATCCGTAAAGCTGGGAAGGTGACCGTCAAAGCATCCGATGGTTCAGAAGAGATATTCGACCGGGTAATCATTGCCGCACATGGCGATCAGGCCCTGGCAATTTTGGAAGAACCTAACCGCGAAGAACAGCGATTGCTTTCCAACTTTAAATACCAATACAACAAAGCGGTTTTACATACGGATGAAAGCATCATGCCCAAAACCAAATTAGCCTGGAGCAGCTGGAACTATCGTATCAAAGCTCATAGCGACACCCTGGTTCCCAGTACCATTTACTGGATGAACCGCCTGCAGGGTGTATCAGACAAGCAGAATTATTTTGTTTCGATTAACCCGCATGATGATCTGAACGAGAAAAAAATTTTGCTGGAACTTGATTATGAACATCCTCTATTCGATGTGCCGGCCATCAATGCCCAGGCGGAATTGCAAACCCTGAATGAAAATGGTCCGGTTTATTTTTGTGGAAGTTACTTCCGCTATGGTTTTCATGAGGATGCTTTTGCCAGTGCGGTAGCGTTGTGCGGTCATTTGCTTGGGAAGGCGGTTTATCAATAATAATAGCGGCTATGGGGGGCACCTACGGAGCCTTTTTTGCCTTTTCTTATTGCTATATACAGGACACTCCTAAGGAGTAATTGAATATTTTGAAAATTTATTAGCTGGCCGAAAATCGTGTTTATAATCCTGCGCACAAAATTTTGAAAAGCATCAGCGTAGTCAAAAAAATCAGATGAATCAGCGGTTCAGACAACGGCGCGTGCCTGCCTCCTTGCGATTGCCACGTCGCCCCTAAGGCGCACACCTCTGCTGGCTCCTCGCAATGACATGGTTTTTAGGTATCCGGGTATAATCCTTATCCCGATAGCTATCGGGGCCTACGAATCGTGGTTCGGACAATAGCGCCTCACCCCGCCCGCCATGCTTCGACCAGCTCAGCATGAAACCCTGCGCACATTTAAATTCCGCAATTGACATTCCGCACTTCGTATTCAAAATAATTCCGCAAAAGCTTTCACCTTTCACCTTTCGCCTTTCCACCCCCTTTCCCCATCTGCAGAAAAAATTATCTCGTATATTCACCCAATGGCTATTAATACCATCAATTCATGCCTCTATAAAGCCCGTGTGATGCACAACCGAATGGCACCAAAAGTGCACCGGTTCCATTACGACATCTTTATGTTTTACCTCGACCTGGATGAAATTGATACCTTGCATAGAAAATTAAAATTTATGAGCCGCAACCGGTTCAACCTTTTTAATTTTCGGGATAAGGATCACCTGCAATTGCCAAAAGAAAACCCGGACCGTTCTAAAAATATAAGGCAGCATATCAGTGATTATTTACTGGCAAACGGCGTGCAAATAGGTAATGGGCGTATCATGGTACTTACTAACCTCTGTACCCTGGGCTACCAGTTTAACCCGGTATCCTTTTATTTTTGTTATGATGAAAGTGGCGGGCCGGTATGCAGTGTGGTAGAGATCTGCAATACATTTCTTGAAATGAAGCCCTTCTTTTTAGGGAAAGATACCCAAACAGGCGATCATTATAAACTCAATACCACCAAATACTTTTACGTGTCGCCCTTTATTGAGATGGACACAAATTTTGATTTCGACCTGCAGATACCGGGAGAGAAATTACAGATCAGGATTGATGATTTTGATAAAGAGGGTAATCGCTTTTTTATCAGTACGCTCAGTGGCAACAGAAAACAATTGACCGATAGCACGCTATTACTTTACTTTTTCAGTTTCCCGCTCATCACACTAAAAGTGATCACACTGATACACTGGCAGGCCTTAAAACTTTGGCTGATGAGGTTGCCCTACCATAAAAAAGAGGCCGATAAAGAGCTTCAACGTGATTTGTACCGACCCTACAAAGGAAATTTAATTGACAAAAAAACTACATAATCACCTATATTCGTAGATAGTCTAAAAATCAATTATGCCCAATACGCTTACCCTAACCAAAAAACGCAGTCTTTACCAGGATATCGTATTCAAGATCCTGTCGAAAATGGAGATGGGCCGTTTGAACCTAACTTTGCCCTCAGGCGAAAGCCTGACGCTCGGAAATGGTGAGGGAAGTATTACTGCCAACGTAACAATTGTAAGTGATGAGTTTTACAGGCAGGTGATCCTTTATGGTGATATTGGCTTCGGCGAAGCTTATGTAGCAGGGTATTGGGATACCGATAACATTACTAATGTGATCAAATGGTTTTTGCTCAATGTAGAAAATAATCCGACCATGTCAGGTGGAAAATCCCAGGCTTTGGTTTTAAACTTGTTCAAATGGTTCAATAAAATTTATCATTTCAAGAGGGCCAATACCATCAATGGATCGCGAAAAAATATTTCAGAACATTACGACCTGAACAACGATTTTTTTGCCAGTTTCCTGGATCCAACCATGACCTATTCCAGCGCTTATTTCTATAAAGATGGCTTAAGTTTAGAAGAAGCCCAACTGGCTAAATACGAACGTTTATGCAGGCAATTGCACCTCAAGCCAAGCGATCACGTGCTCGAAATAGGTAGTGGCTGGGGTGGTAATGCTATCTATATGGCTAAAAATTATGGTTGTAAAGTGACCTCTTTAACCATATCAGCCGAGCAGCTAAAGCTGGCGCAGGAAAGAGTAGAAGCAGCCGGTTTAAGCGATAAGATTTCGATCCAAATGCTCGACTACCGCAATATGGAGGGGCAGTTTGACAAGATTGTGTCGGTTGAGATGCTGGAGGCGGTAGGCCATAAATACCTCGATGTATATTTTAAAAAATGCCATGATCTGCTGAAAAAGAACGGTATCCTGGCCCTGCAGGTGATCACCTCGCCAGATTCAAGGTACGATAGCCTTCGCAAAGGCGTCGACTGGATACAAAAGCATATTTTCCCGGGCTCATTGCTGCCCTCGGTAGCAGCCATTAACGGCGCCGTCAATCGTACAGGCGACCTTACCCTGGTTGACCTGAAAGATATTGGTTTGCATTATGCCCAAACATTAAAATTGTGGTACGAGCAATTCAATGCCAATTTGCCCACCGTAAAAACTTTGGGTTTTGATGATACCTTCATTCGCAAATGGAACTATTATTTATGCTATTGTGAAGCTGCCTTTGCCATGCGTAACATTAACGTGATGCAGTTAGTCTATGCAAGGCCGAATAATACCGGGCGGTAAATAACAGGCATTGGGCATTTGGCATTCGGTCATTCGGCTGCGCCGTCATTGGGTTATTGGTTAAATGTCCTAATCGCGATCGGGCCAACCAGTACAACTACTACACCCTACCTTTTTTCTTCCCTGAACCTGCTGAAAAACAGAAGGGCGATTAAACAAAGTACGAAGCCACAGATACCGTTTAACCTTAGCCCCTGATCGTGGCCGCGGTTAATGCCGTAAATGGTAAGGAAGGCGAACAAAGCAAAGCCAAAGGTCTGCCCCATTTTAACAAAGAAGTATTTAACAGCGAAGAACATACCTTCCCGGTTTTCTCCTGTTTCCACGGCGTCCTGCTGGGCAATTTCCGCAAGGATCGCATTGGGTAAAATACCTAAAGCGGCCAACGGAAAAGCTGTACCTAGCGCCAGCAAAAAAGCCTGAGTTTTGGAGGAAAATGGAAATTTGCCCAGGAAATAGATCATCACAAAAATGAGGCTTAGCATCGCAAATGCGATCAGCACTATGGGCTTCTTGCCGATCTTCTTAGAAAGATAGTTGATCAGTGGATAGAAGAAAAGAGATGACAGCACCATTACCGCCATCAACTCACCACCAATGGATTCGTCGAGTCTTAGCAAAACCGTAACGAAATAAAGCAGACCGCTTGACACGATGCTCAGCGATATATAAAACGTGAAATCGGAAACCAGATAAAATTTAAAATTAGGGTTCCTGAATGTTTGCCGGATAGCCTGCATGATGGGTAGGTGCGCTGGTTGGCTCGAAGTAAACTTTCGCTCATCAATTGTTAAAATAGGTATCAGCATAAATACTCCGGCCAGGATACAAAGAGCCCAGATGGTATATTGGAGCGCTTGCACCCGGTCGGCAATGTGAAAAATGCTTTGTACCAGGTCGGCATCATTGTTCACAAGGGCTGCTATGATGATACCCAACACGAACCCTGCCTGTTGAAACGAGGAAAGTTTTACCTTGGAGGCACTATCCGGCGCCATTTCGGGGAGTAGTGCATTATAGGGAATGATATAACTGGTTACCCCCATAAAAAAAAGCGCCATCATAATCCCCAGCCATAGCGCATTGTTGGTACTTACGCTGCGTATCGGCGGATAAAAGATCAGGCAACAAAATATGACGGCAGGAATAATGGCCCATTTCATGAAGGGAATACGCCGGCCTCTGGGATTTTTACTTCGGTCGCTCAAAGAAGCAATAAAAGGATCATAAAAAGCATCGATCATCCTGCCTGACACATCCACGATAGACAGCAAATTAACGGCATTGAAAAGCAGTAATTGAGGCACCAGTTGGGTAAGCCCTGTATTGGATGGCGGCAGGTAAAAGTAATGCACCATCACGATTACCAGGTTTGACATAATGCTCCAGCCAACCATACCGGAGGCATAGGCTATTTGTTTCCCTAAGGTAAGTTTGGCGGCAGACATGGTATGCAAGATGCGAAAAAATGTCTGAATGGGCGAGGGGTTATTAGTTATTGGGTATCAGTTATTAGGAATCAGGCGTTGGTTATTTGGCGACATTTAAACCCCGTGTCATAGCATCCACTATAGACGGATGCTATGACACGGGGTTTAGGACGTTTAGGTAAATCTGTTTGAACTTCAGCGTGTTCAAAAGAATCACACGAATCAACGGTTCAGACAAAATTACCCAATGCAAAGTCCCTAATGCCTACTAAAGCCCCGAATAATAATCATACCCCAATTCAGCCCAATAATCGTGGGGGCGGGTATTACTGAAGGTAATGTTGCCTATTCGTTTCAGGTTTTTGATGCCGTATTTAACCGGGATGATGAGCCTCAGGGGCTGGCCATGTCGGCCCGGCAGCGGTTTATCATTCATTTCGTACGCCAGCAGCGTTTGCGGATGCAGGGCACTTGGCATATCGATACCAACATAATATTTCTGGTCGGGTGTTTCCATGCCCACAAACTCCATTTTGGCTTCTTCTTCCAAACCAAAATGTTTGATAAAATCGGCAAAACTCAGTCCTCCCCAGTGCGAGATCTGATCCCAGCCTTCAACGCATTTAAAATCGTAGATGATCTCGGTTTTAGGGAGCTGTTTGAGTTGGTCCAGTGATATTTTTAAAACCTGTCCGTTCTTTTTTGTCACCTGCAGGCTCCATTGTTCGGGGGGTAAAACACCTTCGGTACCGATATCGCTGTTGAACCTCACTTTTTTCGCAGCCAGCTCTTTAGGGTAGGTTTTTACCAAATGATTCTCATTAAAAGCGAGGCGGCGGAAAAATATCTCAGTTTTATTCAGTGCTCTGCGCAATGGCGCGCGAGTTCCGCCGGTAATACCGGGTACTTCATCCGGCGATTTGTACAGCCAACTCCAGGCACCAACAACTCCGGCCACGTAAACGCCAAAAATGCCAAAAGAAATAAAAGTCCTGCGCTTTATTTGCTGATCAACGGTGGTTTCTTTTTCAGGCTTGTTCATTTTCGTTGTTTGTTTCAATTGCTGTTTTAGGTTGCTCATTTACTACTTCAAAACCAGTTATTACAGCTCTGAAGTTATTCCATCCTGCCATAATCACCTGGAAAATATGTACCAGGAAGAAGAAAACATAGCCAATGGTTAGCACAAAGTGCCAGATTCGGGCAAGGTGATAACCACCGCATAACCAGGTGAAGTAATAAAACTGCACCGGTTTGTAAATCGCCAGTCCGGTGATCAAAGAACCAAGGCCCATGATGATAATCGAGGTATAGGCGATCCGCTGTGCCGCGTTGTATTTTCCCTGGGGCGGAGCTGTTTTGCGGATATGCAGATCGTGCAATAATACCAGCCAGGCCTGTTTGAATGAATGACGGTTGGGCAACAGGTAACGCCACTCGCCCGAGATAATGCTGTAAAGAATGTAGAAAAATCCGTTTAGCGTGAAGAACCACATAAAAAGAAAGTGAAAAGCCATGCCCTCCGACAACCTGTGTGGGATATTAAGCAGGTTGTAATACCAGTCGGGAAAAAACCTGAAGAAGGTATGGCCAAAAATTGTGAACGAATATTCATCGTTGGCCCAATAGATGAGCATCCCACTCCAGATCATGATGGTAAGCACTGGGAAATTTACCCAATGAGTCCAGCGCATAATAAGTGGGTGTTTTTCTTTAATTACTTTCACGGATTGCAGGAATTTAATAACACGAGTTGCACGAATTTTGATCGATTCGTATAAGTACGAATATAATTGATTTAGTTGATTTTATTTTGTGCCATTGCTGATTGTCGCCGGCAATTCGGCTCTCGTTGCGCCAGTGATCATACCATTGGTATTATTTTGGATAAAAGCTATCGCTTCAAAGCTTTCGGCATTAAAACCAACCGGTATGGCAATACTTACTGATCCGCTGGGGTTATTACGCAGCATAACACTTTGTAATTTACGAACGATCTGTACATGTGATAACGAGCGGCCGGCGTTTTCACCACGACCTACTTTAGTGGTTGCGTTCTTCTCAATCAGGGCAATAACCAATGATGAATTATTGGTTTCGCCCTCGGTTTGATATTGCAAATTGATCTTATCGCCTGATGATTTCAGGTTATTCAATACGATCCCGTTTTTTGCTCCGGCCATCAATCCGGTTTTCAAGGCACTGCGCAAAGTGTTTTCTTCCGATCCTACAAATTCGGTCCGGCCATTGACGATAGCCTGAGGGGTATATACTTCTGATGAATTTAACCATTTGCTGTACTGTTGTTGTCTTTGCGAATAGGAAGCATCGCTAAACACATCCTTCCACCCCAGTCTGTTCCAATAATCGACATGGAAAGCAAGGATATAGATCGGTTTTCCGGCGCTTTCCTTTTGCAGCCTGGCTATGAGAGCATCGGCGGGAGGGCAGCTTGAGCATCCTTCTGAAGTAAATAATTCAACTACTGCAAAGCCTTTTGCAGCCTTATTGTTATCGCTGATCTTGTCTGCCTTAAATGCTACTATCGCAAGTGTTAATAGCAGTAGGGACGAATATATTTTGAAATTTTTCATTTTTAATAAATTGGATTTTACCACTTGGTCGGATCAGCCTGAAATACCTTACAGTAAAACAGTATTTTTTTTGAAAAGAGTTTGTAGAATGTAAAAGTCCTGTTTGTCAAGCATTTTTATCAGAAAGCTTGTAAGGATTTGAATAAATTTACGACCGAAAGATGAAGTAAGAAACAGACCAGTAAAATCGTATCAGCAATTCCGCGTCTCTATGAGTAATGAACTCGATCCGCATCATTGGGTAAAGGCCCACGCCGACTATCTCTACGCTTATACGCGTGCAAGGATAAGCGATGAAGAACTGGCACGCGACCTGGTACAGGATACGTTTCTGTCTGCCCTTGAAAAAGTGGGATCTTTTGAGGGACGAAGCTCGGAGCGAACCTGGCTGACAGCCATCCTGCGTAATAAGATCATTGATCAATACCGAAAAAAATCTTCGGGATTGTTAAATGCAGATGTGCAAAGGGCCGAGGAAGAGCAGGCCGACTTTTTTAATAGCGATGACGGCCATTGGAACAATGAGCCTGCGCCTAAACATTTTGGTATAGACGAATATGATCCTTTGCAAAGCAAGGAGTTTGATCATATTTTAATGAAATGCCTTAAAAAATTACCGGCGCTTTGGATGTCGGTATTTACAATGAAGCATCTTGATGAGGAACAAACGGATACCATATGTGCTGAATTGAAACTGACGGTTTCGAATTATTGGGTGATCATACATAGGGCCAAATTGAACTTAAGGGCCTGTCTACAAAAAAACTGGATATGATATGGGAGTATTGAGTAAGATAACGCGGAATTGTAACCATGCTACTTTGTTGATCGAAAAGAAATTGATCACGACCCTAAGCCTGCGCGAACGGATTTTCCTCAGGATACATCTGATCGGTTGTGACGCCTGCCGATTGTATCAGGCTCAAACGACCAAGATCGGTCAGATGATCAAAAATCTTTTTAATGAATCACCTGGAGTTAATATTACCCTTGATGATGAGGTGAAAAAAGAAATGCAGGAACGCATTGAAGAAAAATTGAATAAAAATTGAAATTGTTTGTAAGGTTTCATCTGCTTGCCCGACAAAGAGGTAAATCGTTTAAAAAACCATAAAAAAACAACAGTATGAAATCAATTTTTTCAAAGGCGGTTATGATCGCTATTATCGGATCTTTTTTGGCAATTAATGTTCAGGCAGCTACTTCATTGGGCGCGGCAGTTGATACCGGAAAAATGAGCAAGATGAGCAAAATGGATAGCAAAATGGGTAAGATGAGCAAGATGGACAGCAAAATGAGCAAAAAGCCAGCGAAAGCTAAAAAAGGGAAGATGGTAAAAGACACATCTAAAATGTAATAGTTTTGTTTATTAAATCGGGGAGGGGAATACCCTCCCTTTTTATTTTAGGCTCAAATGAAAAAGAAGTTATTAATTGTTTTAGGTATCGTTCTGGCATTACATGTTTCGGCACAAACAGGTTTGCAAAAAGGTACACGCGCGCCCTCATTTTCTGGTGTCGACAATAGTGGGAAAGCAGTAGATCTAACCGCGTTGCTCAAAACACATAAAGCAGTAGTGCTCTTTTTTTACCGCGGTCAATGGTGTCCCTATTGCAATCAATACATTAAAACATTACCCTGCCGCTGATTGTTCCTTCACTGGTGGCGGGGTGGATGCTGTCGCTCACCATTTCTCTGGACGACGTCATCATGTCGGCGTTTCTGTCCGGGCCGGAAACCAACACCTTGCCTTTGGTGCTGCTCTCGCGCATACGCCTGGGCATGAATCCGGAGATCAATGCGATCGGCACGCTAATCATTGCCGTGGTCAGCCTGGGCGTCATTGGCAACAGTTTCTATGTGATGAAGCGTGAACAGCGCAACGCCCGCAATCTGCGCATGGCAGTGCAGGGCGGTGGTTTGGAGGA
>CAISPD010000243.1 GCA_903887275.1 uncultured Mucilaginibacter sp. | reverse complement strand
CTTGTTCATATTGCCTACGGTCAAAAAGCATCGGATACCTTAAAATCTGACACGGTAACACATCTGAAAGGCGCAGTCGTAACCGGCTATCTTAGCAGTCAACCTGTAATAAGTGTGCCAGCTTCAGTAAGTATCTTAAGTGCGGCGCAGTTGAAATTGCAGGCTGGTGCATCGCTTGTACCAGCATTGAATACCATTCCCGGGGTGCGCATGGAAGAACGTTCGCCAGGAAGTTATCGCCTATCCATCAGGGGCAGTTTGCTTCGCTCTCCCTTTGGTGTCCGCGATGTAAAGGTCTATTTTGATGAATTGCCGCTTACTGATGCCGGTGGTAACACCTACCTTAATGCCATTGACGTAAGTAGCATTCAGGGATTGGAAATACTTAAAGGACCCGATGGTAGTTTATTTGGCGCCAACTCTGGCGGCGTTGCGTTGATTCATCCAACTGATCGAAGCAATGCAGGTAATTATCAGTCGTTCGGATTAAGCGGTGGTTCATACGGGTTATTACATCAAACTGCTGCTGTACAGAATAATACTCCGAAAAATCAGTTTAACCTGAATGAAGCCTATCAGACATCGGCAGGCTACAGGCAAAACAGTAATATGGACCGTACCTATGTGCAGGCGGTAGATCAATTAGCTTTGTCGCATAAGGATCAGCTGAAATTCATAGGGCTATATTCCAGTTTAAATTATGAAACACCAGGCGGTTTAACCCTGGCACAATTTAACGCTAATCCGCAATTGGCCAGGCTGGCTACAAAAACCTTGCCCGGTGCAATCCAGCAACAAGCTGGTATCAGGCAAAAATTACTTTATGGCGGCGTAGTTAATGAGTGGCACCTGACGGATCAGATCAGAAACGTTACCTCCTTGTTCGGTACTTATGTTGATTTTGCTAATCCATTTATTACAACCTATAACCAGCGTTATGAAGGCACATACGGCCTGAGAAGTTATTTTGAATGGAGTGGCAAAGCCAGCAGCCAATTCAACCAAAAAGTTGATGCGGGTATAGAGTGGCAACAAACCAATTCAGCTATTAATGCTTACGGAAATAGGAGCGGAGTACGTGATACGGCCCAGGCGATGGATCAGATCCATACCAATCAGCATTTCTTTTTTGCAAGATATCAGGCTGATATCAGCAGGCGCTGGCATCTGGAAGCTGCTGCAAGTTTAAACTTTTATGGCTATGATTTCAGGAACCTGTTCCCGAACAATGAAGCTAATTTTACGCAGCGACATTTTACACCGCAGCTGATGCCTCGTTTGGCCGTTTCGTATCAGATCAATAACGATTTTGTATGGAGGACATCGGTTAGCCGAGGCTACTCCACGCCTACTACAACCGAGATACGCCCTACCGACCAATTGATCAATAACAATCTAAGGGCAGAAGACGGTATTAATTATGAAACAGGCTTCAGGTTGCGCAATGTGGATGAAAGTGCGTTTCTTGATGTTTCGGTGTTTTATTACGACTTGCATAATGCTATTTTGCCACAGCAGAACAGTAATGGCTCCACCTATTATATCAATGCCGGGGATACCCACCAACCTGGCTTCGAATTGTATTTTACCGATTGGCTCATCAGGCGAAATCAGTCTGAATTTATTCGTGGATTGCAGGTAAATGCTTCATTGACACTGGATCATTTCACTTTTGCCAATTATGTAGAAGCGCCAAATAATTATTCGGGCAAAATGCTTACCGGCGTGCCTGAACAGGTTGTTATAACAAGTGCCCGGGTTAATCTTCCTGAAAATATCTACTTCTTCGCACAATATAATTATACCTCCAAACTGCCGCTGAATGATGCCAATTCAGCATTTGCCGGGGCTTACCACCTGGTACAGTTAAAAGCGGGATGGGACATTGTTTCGCATAAAACCCGCCTGGGTATTTTTGCAGGCATTGATAACCTGCTTAATCAAAAATACAGCCTGGGTGACGATCTGAACGCTGTTGGAGGGCGTTATTACAACGCCGCCGCACTGCGAAATTATTATGCAGGTGTAAACGTTCAGTTTTAAGCAAAACACGCTGCCGATCGCCGTGGTTTAACCACAGAGGACTCGTAGGGTTGCACCTAAGACGCTGAAAAACTTCTCCGTAAGGGCTCCATCGGAGCCCCCCATTTGTAGCTATAAAAAAAATACAAATACGGCTCCGTAGGTGCCGCCCATTGACGATTTGTTAAATTGAGGCCATAAAACGGATTTCAAACACCAGGATTTTTCTCTGTGCCTCTCTGTTATCTCTCACGGTGCACTCTGTGGTTAAATCAAAAATGCCAGTTTTTGGTCAGGCAGTAAAGGCGCCCGCAGATGTCCTGGCGCCTTTATTGCCCTTGGTTATTGACTAACTACCTCGCTAACGTTGCTGCCCCGCCCTTTGTTGTCGAAGGCCCTGAATTTAATGAGGCTCCCCTTCAACGTAACAGCATCTTTATAAACCGGACTCTTCGCATCCGGGTCCTTGCCGTTGGTAGTGTACCGGATAGTAAGGCCGGGGAATTGTTCATTAACATAGTATTTACCATCCTGTACCGATACACCAGGTTTCGGGATACGGTAATTATAGCCACCATCTATATAAGACAGTCGAGGTAACTCCCGTTTGCCTAAAACATTCAGGAAATTTACCCAGGCTGTCTGATACAATGAATCGCTTTTCGCAGGATTTGTTTCTGTAGCCCAGCTGGGATCCTGTGCCCATGCGCGTTCGGCGAAGCCAAGCAGTCTGGGTAATAGCATGTATTCCAGTCTTTCGTTGCTCTTTATATTTTCGCTCCACAAAGCCGATTGCAAGCCTATGATATTGGTTTTTCCATAATCGGTCAGGCGTTGTTTGCCGATAAATATTTTGCGGTCGATAGGCAGACCATCACGGTCGACCTTCGAGTTTTTGAAATAATCAAAAGGGATGAATGAGAAGAATTTATCAATATCGCTAAATGCGCCCCAATAATAGCCGGGCTCATCAAATGATTTATAATGGGCCATATCGAGGTAAAAATTAGTAACCGGAGAAAGCACCACATGGTAGCCTCCATTGGCCAGGCGATATGCCAGGTCTTCATTACCATCACCCAGGGTATTGTTCCATACTTCTGCCTGCCAGTGCTCTGGCGCGAAATCGGGGTTAGGCAGGTAAACAGGCTGACCATCAACTTTAGTTCGGCGCAGCGGTGCTTCTTCCCAGCCGGCCAGTTTCAATCCTCTTGCTTTCAGGATATCGTCGACACGGCCATAAAAATAATACCACATATCACCCGGGCTTTGAATTTCGGGATGCTTCGCTTTGAAAGCCAGGTAGGAGGGCGATTTTTCCCAAACGCCGCGCGGCGTTTCGTCGCCACCAAAATGGATGGTAGTTAAGGGAACGCCGGCCTGTTTGTAAATGGCCTGGATACCGTCAACCACTGTAGTTATGAAATTGTAAGTTGATGGCAGGGATACGTCGATCACGTTATCCGTCCATGCCTGTGCGGAGCTATAAACCGATTTGTCGTTGGGGTCAGAAAGCAGGTATTTTTCTGCTTCATCCTTTTTACCTTCAGCCAGCAGGCTATTGTATCGTGCGAACATGGCTTTTACCGCAGCGCGGGCATGGCCCGGTGTTTCGATCTCCGGCAGCACGGTAATATGCCTTGCCTGGGCGTATTTTAAAATTTCGATATAATCGGCAACAGAATAATAGCCAGTGCCATGTGAATTGCTTTCATCGCCGCCCGAGCCATGTGACGAAGGCAGGAAATTTTTGCTGTCGGTAGTATGGCTGCGTTTGGCGCCAAAAGAAGTTAGCTCTGGTAACGCCGGTATTTCTAATCGCCAGCCTTCGTCTTCGGTCAGGTGAAAATGAAAAACGTTGAGTTTATACAGTGCCATCACATCCAAAATGCGCAACACTTCCTCTTTTGAATGAAAATTACGACCCACATCCAACATAAAGGCACGGTAAGCAAAGCGCGGTTCGTCTTTGATCTCGACGCAAGGGATTTGGATATCTTTTTGGGGATGTATGTAGGCGGATGGTGGAATTAATGAAATTAGCGATTGAATACCGTAGAATATTCCTGTAGGGGTGGAAGCCATTACCATAATATTGTTTGGTAATATAACTAAGTGATATGCTTCCGGGCCGATATTGGGATCCAATCCTAAAGTTACAAACGGTTTCGTGTTCAACCTGTCGCCACTAGATACCTTCGTGTTTATTCCGAATGAGTTTTTAAACTCATTTTTAAGATAATCAGCCTCTTTTGAAAATTCAGATAGCGTGGTTATATAAGTGTTGTTGCCCAATGGAAAACTTCCGCTCATTTCTTTATAACTCACCGGCGTAGGAAATACTTTTGTCAATTGCTCTTCAGGTATATCGGTGATGTTTTTATTTTGATCATAGATTATGGCGGGAGTGATCAGTCCCTTATAAGTCGGACTAAACGGCTTTACGCTAAATTCGCCAAGGTTATGGCCCTTGCCTGGTTCTTCATCCCAAACCAGGTAAAAACCTTCCGGGCCATCGGTAATATTGATCACCTGGTCATCGCCTATAAATTCGATGCGTTCTGATTGTCCCGGTTTAATTTCAGTAAAACCGGCAGTGGGAGTCAAGCTGAAAAGGTCGCCGTTCACAAAATTGATCTCAGCATTATTGCTTGGCGTTTGTTTTACAAAACTCCTTGCGCTGTTGAAGTATATTTTCCATCCTGATGCAGGCAGACTGGTTTTGCCATGGTTGGTCAACGTTAAAGCGTTAAGCGATTGACCAGGTTTGGGTGCATCGTTTTTTATCGGCTCCCAGGTGATGCTGAGATCGTGCGGGTTAAAATTGGGGACTGACGCATAAATGCCGGTGCTGATGCAAAAGATCAATAGGAATGATAATAAATGGCGCATTGAATTAGAAGTTTAAAATGCAGTTCCAAATACAGACTTACGAAGTTTTCAAAACTTCGTAAGTCTCAGATTGGAGTCTTACGGTTTGACTCGTAAATATATACTTTTTTAAAAATTTTAAAAAGTTTTTTGTAGGATGATCGTACTTCGATAGGCTATAACGTAAAAGCCTTCTTGCGATTGCTGCGTCGCTCCGACACACAGGTCTTTTCCGGCTTCTCGCTAAGGCAGGATTTTTTTGTTCGCATCAAATCGCCATGTGCCAACCGCCGCGCACCACCCCTTCACAGCGTAAACTTCACCCAACCATTCCCCTCATAGCCGAAAATGAATTGCTTGGGGTTAATGATCTCGGCGAGAATTTCAATGGAATCTACGATACGTGGCCCGGGCCGGTTAAAGTATTGGTTGCCATCGGCGATATAGAGACGGTTATTTTTAACAGCTTTCAGGTCCGCAAAACCGGATAATTGCAGCAGCAGGTGAATTTCTTTGATCGTACGTTCGATCGAAAAACCGCAGGGCATTACCAGTATAATATCCGGGTCGGCTTGTTGGATGTCGGTCCATTGCACAAAGGGGGAGTGTTTACCGGGTTCTGCCAATATAGATGTGCCGCCTGCAATGTTCACCAATTCTGGTATCCAGTTGCACGAAACCATCAATGGCTCAAGCCATTCGATGCAGGCAATGCTGGGTTTGGTTTCGATAAATTTAAGCTTATGGCGAATGATGCCAACCCGTTCATCCAGTTCCTCAATCAACTGCTCAGCGTTGGCCTCTGCACCAAGTGCTGCTGCTACTTCCCGGATATTGTTATAGATTTCCCCAAGGCTATTCGGCTGCAGCGAAACGATCTTCGCCGTGTTGTTCAGGTCAACGTTCAAAGCTGATTCAACTTCATTGAGTGAAACCGCACAAACCTCGCATTGCGCCTGGGTGATAACAATACCGGGTGCCAGGTTTTTGATCAGTTCCCGATTTATCGTGTAAATGGATAAAGCATTGTTCAGAAGGTCTTTTACATTTTTGTCGATAGCAGCACTGCTTAAATTATCCGGGAAATTTGCCTCAGAACAGATCGGAAGATGTTTAACTGTTTGCGGATAATCACACTCATGCGAACGACCCACCAGTTTTTCTTCAAACCCTAAAGCGCAAACAATTTCGGTAGCAGCCGGTAGCAGCGACAAGATACGGTGATCAGACATACAGCAAATTTAGGTTTTGGTTGGAATTTATTTTGTTGAAAGGTTGAAATGTTGTAAAGTTGAAATGTTATGCTTTTTTACGTTATAAAACAACGTTACAACATTACAACATTTCAACGTTCTAACGGGTTAGCCAAAATATCAAAATTCCACCTAAATTCGCCCCATGATATTACTCGCCTTCCTGATCGGCCTTGCCGCCAATTTCATTGGCTATATTCCGCCGGGTAATATCAACCTTACTGTTGCACAGTTAACCATCAATAGAGGGATAAAGCAGGCGATGAGTTTTATCATTGCTTTCTCGATCGTTGAATTTTTCTTTACCTATTTCATTATGAATGCGGCCGATTGGCTGTCGCAGCAGGTGCATCTGGGTACAGTGATCGATTGGATCATGGTGGCACTTTTTAGTACTATGGGCACAATTGCCTGGATCAACCGTAAAAAGCCAGCTAAAGCAAAAGAAAACTCACGTGCCAATAGTATTAAATATGGTATTTTGCTGGGTATTATTAACCCGGTACAGATCCCTTTCTGGCTTATTATAGGTTCCTACCTCATTGCCCACGCCTGGATTCAAACGGGCTGGTTTATGCTGATCATTTTTAGCGCCGGGTCGGCGATTGGGGCTTTTTTGTGTTTGTTTTTATATGCCCGGTTTGCCCGTTTGCTGAAAGAAAGGCTCGACTTGAGTACGCAGTTGATCAATACTTCTATCGCTATTCTGTTATATGCTTTTGCTGCTTATAATTTGGGAAAAGAGTTGTATGAGCACGTATTTAAGCACTAGGGAGTAATAAGTACCTGCTTAAAGTAATTTTTGCACTGCGATCTTATCCCTGCCCAATTGCTCCGTTAGTTCCTCCAGCGAATTGAATTTCATATCGTCGCGTACATAGTGCAGGAATTCCATGCGGATGGGTTGGCTATAGATATCGCGGTTAAAATCAAAAATATTTACTTCAATATTCCTTGTCATGCCATTGATGGTTGGCCGGTGACCTATATAGCCCATGCCATTGTGTTCAGAGCCTTGAAGATATATTTTTACAGCAAAAATGCCATCTTTGGGTATCAGTTTATAAGTTTCTTCAACCAGAATATTGGCGGTAGGGTAGCCTATCGTTCTGCCTATCTGGTCGCCCCGATTTACCTTGCCGGTAATAAAAAAGGGGTAGCCTAAAAACTCATTCGCCAGTGCAATGTCGCCATGCAGCAAAGCCTCCCGTATGCGGGTAGAACTTACAGCAACTTCGTGTATGTCCTGCTCGGGAATCTCTATAACATCGTAACCATAAACGGGCGCAAATTGCTGTAGCTGCTCCAAACCGCCCCGCCGGTCTTTGCCAAAACGATGATCATAACCGATAACGATCTTTTTGGTGCCGATTTTTTCAACCAGGATATCAAGTATATATTCTTCAGCCGTTTGGTTCGAAAAATCGCGCGAGAATGGGGTAATGATCAGGTGATCAACGCCCAATTGTGCCAAAAGCCCTGCCTTTTCAGAAATCGTATTGATCAGTCTCAAATCCTGATCCTCGGGATGAAGGATCAGCCTGGGATGAGGGAAAAAAGTAAGAAGCACCGTTTCGCCGCCAGTTTCGTCCGCAATTTCTTTCAGCCTTGAAATGATCTTGCGGTGCCCAAGGTGTACGCCATCAAAAGTGCCAATGGTAACTACAGCATTTTTAACGGGCACAAATTCTTCGATGTTATGGTATATCTTCATTTCGAATCCGGAGGCGAAATTAGTTAATCACTCCCTAAGTAATTTAATCCTGCTGTAATTGTTTTAATTCGCGAATGGTACTTACCAGGTCTAGTACCTGCCACGATTCATCAACATTAAAATTACCGCTTCGTGTACGCCTGAGGCGTGAAAGGTAAGCCCCATTGTTTAATGCTATACCAAAATCATTTGCCAGCGAACGAATATAGGTGCCCTTACTGCATACCACCCTGAAGTCAACTTCGGGCAGTTCGATACGGGTGATCTCAAATTCGCTGATGGCTATGGTCCGCGCTTTCAGTTCTACCTCCTCACCGCGACGGGCTTTTTCATACAAACGTTCGCCATCAACCTTAATAGCTGAATGGGCGGGAGGGTATTGTTGTATCTCGCCAATAAACTGCTTGCAAGCTTCCCGGATTTGCTGTTCAGTGATTTGTTCCGTCGTGAACTTTTCCTCTGGTTCGCTTTCCAGGTCGTATGTCGGTGTGGTTGCGCCCAATGTAAAGGTGCCCGTATATTCTTTTTCTTCGGCCTGAAAGGTATCTATCTGCTTGGTCATCTTACCCGTGCAAATGATTAGCAAGCCGGTAGCCAATGGATCGAGCGTGCCTGCGTGTCCAACTTTCAACTTTAAAGGCTTAAATGCGTTCCGTATTTTTCCAACTACATCAAAGCTGGTCCATTTATAAGGCTTATTGACCAATAGGAGCTGCCCCTCGGCAAATTCGTTAATGTTGGAAAATGTTTGTTTCAAGCAAATTTTTTTGATTGCACCGAATTAATGGTGATGATTACACAAATTATCAATTGTGCAAAGCGGTAGTAGTAAAATACAAAATAATGATCGCTATTCCGGCAAATATCCTGTACCATCCGAACAGTTTAAAACCGCGTCGTTCAAGGAAAGTGATAAAGCTTTTGATGGCCAATAAGGCTACAATAAATGCGATCACGCTGCCTATGACCAGGAATTTGATGTCCTGGTGGAAATCGGGTGTATCAAAATAGCCATGTTTTTTAAAATCCCATAAGTCTTTTACGGTCGCGCCAAACATGGTAGGCACCGCCAGGAAAAAAGAGAATTCCGCTGCAGCTGTTCGGCTTAGTTTTTGCGACATGCCGCCAACGATAGAAGCGGCAGAGCGAGACACACCAGGTATCATCGCCAGGCACTGGAAAACACCGATCTTGAAGGCAGTTACGTGGTTGATATTCTTTTCGTCCTTAATTACCGAACGTTTGAACCAGTCGTCAACAAATAAGAGGATAATACCGCCAACTACAAATGCTACTGCAACGACAAGCGGACTTTCGAGTAGTTTATCAATATATTTTTTGAGCAACAGGCCTAATACAACCGCCGGAATTACCGCAATTACCAGTTTAACATAAAAATCAACAGAGCGAACAAAACGTTTAAAATATAAAACAACAACGGCAAGGATGGCGCCGAGCTGGATCACAACCTCAAATAATTTCACAAACTCGTTAGTGCCAATGCCCAACAGGGCGCTGGTAACAACCATATGCCCGGTTGATGATACCGGTAAAAATTCGGTCAGTCCTTCAATGATCGCAAGGATGATGACGTGGAAAATATTCATGTTAGGTATTGCTTAGGTTGAGTAGAAATTTCTTCTTTCGGACTTTGCGGTCCTGCGGTCAACAATAAATTATTTTGCAGACGGTTTTTTAAAAATTGCCAGGAAACCGATAGCAAAGCCGGTTAAAACTACAACAGGTGCCACAACAATTTTAGTATTGCTGTAAATATCTGTTGTGCCAGACATCAGCACAAAGCCCAATACAACAACCGCGATCGCGATGATCAGCAATCGATAATTTCCTTTGTCAAACACCAATGTCATAGGTGTACTGTTAGTTTCTTTCACCGCTGGTTTTGCCGCTGATGGTGATGCGGTCTTTACCGGGGAAGTTGGTTTTGTAAGTGCCATATGTTTTTGAATGAGTGATTGAGTGAGTTAGTGATTGAGTGAGTTAGTGAATGAGTGAGTTAGTAAAAATTTTATCGCCTTTCACCTTTCACCTTTCGCCTTTCACCTCCTATCGATATAAATTATATATTTTTAAACGTAAATATTTATTAACTGCCAGAAAGGTACTGAACGCCGATATAAATATGCCCAGGCCAACGATCAACACAAATACGATAGCAAACTCGGTGTAATCCTGCAAAATCACCAGATCGGGTATTTGTTTTTGGGCGATAAACAGCGTGAACATTAAAATTACTATTGCGATCAGCGAACCCAATAAACCATGCCATATGCCATATAACAAGAACGGCTTACGGATAAAACTTTTGGTTGCACCAACCAATTGCATCGATTTGATCAGGAAGCGCTGCGAATAAATTGCCAGTCGTATGGTGTTATTTATCAGGGCAACCGACAGAATTACGAATATTACCGCAAAACCAAGGATGAATAAGCTGATTGAAGTCAGGTTTTGATTCATCTGGTCAACCAATGATTGTTGGTATTTTACCTCTTTGATCATCGGGTTTTTCAGCAGTTCTCCTTTGAATTTTTCGATGTCGGTGTTATTAGTATAATCAGCCTTAAGGTAAACATCAAGTGATTGAGAAAGCGGATTATACCCCAGGAATTTCACAAAGTCTTCACCCATATCTTTTTGCAGATTACGGGCAGCCAGTTCTTTGCTAACATATTGAGTTTGCTTTACCATCGGATTAGCCTCCAGTTGTTTTTGCAGTTGCAAAACATCAGTTTCGTGGGCCGACTCATCGACATAAACATTCAATACAATGTTTTCTTTGACGTAACGCGATAATTTATTGGCATGAACAAGAATCAGCCCAAGTAAACCAACCATCAGCAACACCATGGCTATGCCGAAAACAGTAGAGATGTAAATACTCTTGGTTTTCTTTGACGATTCGCTTGCTTCAAATTCTTCCATTGTTGTTGAGATATGAGTCCCGATAGCTTTCGGAATGTGAGATGAGATTTGAGACAAAGTCTGTGGTTCACATCCAATTCTGCGAAAATAGCAATACTCATCATAAAGGTAAAACTTTATCGGTTATTATTATTGGAAGGTGATGGTAGTGTTGTTGTTTTTAACAAAGTTTAACAACAAAAACCCTGTCATTGCGATTCGCCAAAGGCGGAGAAGCAATCGCAAGGTATGCCTTTAGGCCCGTTTGCAATCGGGGGAGTTATTGCCTTTTGGCTACTATTCAAAACAGGTAACAGCCAACTTGCGATTGCCACGTCGCCTCCCGAGCCAAAGCCGGCGCCGGCTCCTCGCAATGACAGCTTTTTTAGAAAAGACTTATTCCTTAACGATCCCCGCCGAATTAAACTGCAGATCATACAGCTTGCGGTAATAACCGTGCTCAATTTTTAGCAGCTCCTGGTGGGTGCCGGTTTCCTTGATCTCGCCGTGGTCGAGAACGATGATCTTATCTGCTTTTTGTATGGTCGAAAGCCGGTGCGCGATCACAATTGCAGTACGACCCTCCATGAGTTTGTCTATGGCATGTTGTATCAATAGTTCGGTTTCGGTATCAACGGATGAAGTGGCTTCGTCCAGTACGAGGATAGCTGGATTATAAACCAATGCCCTGATAAAGGAAATAAGCTGTGCCTGCCCGGCCGATAAGGTCGAGCCTCGTTCCATTACATTGTAATTGTATCCGCCAGGTAAGCGTTCAATAAACTCGTGTGCACCAACTTCTTTTGCGGCTGCAATAATTTGATCCCGGGTGATTGCCGGGTTATTTAAACTTATATTATTAGCGATGGTATCTGTAAACAGGAACACGTCTTGAATAACAGTCGCTATCCTCGACCGCAGGTAACTGACATCATAATCCTGTATATTATTACCATCAACCTCTACCTCTCCCATGCCAATCTCGTAAAACCGGTTCAGTATATTGATAGTTGATGATTTGCCCGCACCAGTTGCACCTACCAAAGCCAGGGTCTCGCCTGGTTTAACATGAAAGCTGATGTTTTTGAGTACCCAATTTTCCTCGTTATAGGCAAACCAAACATTCTTGAATGCGATCTCGCCTTGTAGTTGTGCGGGTCGCAAATGGCCTTTATTGATAGCCACCTCATCGGTGTCGAGTACCTTGAAAATACGATCCGCGCCAACCATGCCCATTTGCAGGGTGTTAAATTTATCGGCCAGCTGCCTTATGGGCCTGAAAAGCAGGTTAAGCAATACAATAAATTCCAGTATTACGCCTGGTGTGATTTGGTGCCTGGCAGAGATACCCCCAATTTCCTGGTCGCTTAAGATACGTTTGCAGCCATACCATACCAGCATGGAGATACAAACGGCAAACAGTACTTCGATTACAGGGTAAAAGATAGAATAATACCAGTTAGATCGGATATTGGCATCCCGGTATTTTAAATTCACGTTTCTGAATTTGCCCATTTCCTGTTCTTCGCGGGCAAAATACTGGATAACGCTGATGCCGGTAATATGCTCCGCCAGAAAGGCATTGAGTTGCGCTACTTGTGTGCGAACTTCCTGAAAAGCAGATTTGATAGCCTCTTTAAAAACGTAAGTTGAAATTATCAAAAGAGGCATAGGGGTCAAGGTAATGAGCGCCAGCTTCCAGTCGCGCAGCATCATGGCAACTATGATACCGATCACCAATAAAAAGTCGCCCACAATAGAGATAAGCCCTTCTGAAAAAATATCAGCAATGGTTTCCAGATCGGAAACTGTCCGCGTGATCAGGATTCCAATAGGGGTTCGGTCGAAATATTTGAGCCTTAAACTCAATATATGATTAAAGATATCAATGCGCAGGTCTCGGATAACTGATTGACCCAGCGAGTTTGTCAAAAATGTTTGATAATACTGTGCAGCAGTTTGTATCCCCAGTTGGGCAAGCATCAAACTAACTAATAGCAGTAGCCCATCGTAATCTGCACCCAGGATATATTTATCCAGCGTCAACTGCATCAGCACCGGCTGCACCAAAGCATTACCCGCCAGAAAGATGGTCAGAAAAGCCGCAATGACGAAGGTTTTGCGATAAGGTCGCACATAGCGCATTACCCTTCCCAATAATTTCCAATCAAGTGCTTTGCCGGTTACTGTGGACATTTTTAATGAGTGAATGAGTGAGTTAGTGAATTAGTGTAATTTGTAGAGTTGTACTGGTTGTAATAGTTGTAGTAGTAATGTCCAATGCCCAATGCCAGCGCAGCGAAATGACGCGCAGCATATGCCAGCATAGCGAAATGACTAAATATAGCCATATTTAACCTCCGTTAGGTACAAACCACAGGCGGGTACTGAAGTGCCGGCATTGCTGCGATTTTTACTGTCGATGATTTTTCTGATTTCTTCGGGTTCCATTTCTTTTCGACCAATGGCGATCAGCGTGCCAACGATGGCCCTGACCATGTTCCGTAAAAAGCGATCCGCCGAAATATGGAAGACTAGTCCGCCATCGTTTTCTGCCCATTCGGCACGGGATATGTTACAATTATTAGTAAAAGTTTGGGTGTTTGATTTACTGAAACAGCTAAAGTCGGTGTATTCTAGTAGAATTTGCGCCGCTGCATTCATCATCCCAATATCCGGCCGGTCGCGCAACTCCCATGAACGGTTGACCTTAAATGGATCTTTGCCAAAATGTATATGATATTCATACGATCGCAGTGAAGCATCAAAACGGGCATGAGCATCAGCATGTACTTCAATTACACGCTTTATCCCAATTTCCGACGGCAATACACCATTCAAACTATTCACCAATGCCAAATGCCCATTGCCCAATGCCAAACAATCGAAATGCGCAAAAAACTGCTTCGCGTGCACTCCTGTATCGGTTCGCCCGCAACCGGTGGTTGCGACGGGTTGGCGCAGTATTGTAGCTAGCGCATTATCCAACACTTCCTGAACGGTAAGTGCATTAGGTTGCACCTGCCAGCCATGGTAATTGCTGCCATCATAAGCCAGTTCGATAAAATAGCGCTGTTTTTCGGACACGGTGCAAAGGTAGAATTGATTTGTGATTTTAGAATCAGGTTTTGCGTTTTGGATTTAGGGTTTTTCTATCTTTGTTTTTTATAAAGAGTTATACTGGTTGTATTAGTTGTATTGGTTTTTTATCCCGTTTCATTCCATGATCGCTATAAAATCTTCAACTAATGCAACCACTATAACCATCCCCATAGCTATTGGGACAACTAATACAACCACTACAACTAATACAACTAATACAACCAATACAACCAACAATGATC
This sequence comes from uncultured Mucilaginibacter sp., assembly GCA_903887275.1. Taxonomy (GTDB): domain Bacteria; phylum Bacteroidota; class Bacteroidia; order Sphingobacteriales; family Sphingobacteriaceae; genus Mucilaginibacter. The sequence goes on along the minus strand of CAISPD010000243.1, from coordinate 1,970 downwards.
CAACGTATACAAAGTATTTATTTCCTCCTTGCCGGCCTGGCCATTTTCGCCCTGTTCCTGTTTCCGCTGGTGCATAATGTTTATATTAACGGCATCGCATCTACTGTTTCGGTAACTGGTGTTACACAGGATAGCAGTGGTCAACAGGCTCTGGTTCAAGGCTTTACTGCGCTAATTGCTGGTACAGCGGTTGCAGGTGTTTTACCGCTGGCACTGATCTTTCTTTATAAGAACCGCAAGCAGCAGATCACCCTTGGTTACGGCTATATTTTTATTATCATAGCTTATACTTATTGGCAGGTGCAAACGGTTAAGTCAGTGGTCGATATCAATACTTTTAAAACCAGCAATTTTGGGATAGGTGTATTGTTAAGCTCGGTCAGTATCGTGCTAACGCTATTGGCGGTTAAGGCGATACAACGTGATGAGAAACTGATAAAATCGGCCGATAGGTTACGGTAGTGCATCACCCATCCCTCTTCAGGGGAGCGGGCTATTAAATGTTTCAGATGAAAAATAGGATTAGTATTTATTCTTTTTGTGTTTTATCGCTGTTTTTTATCAGCTGCGATCAGTACACCAAACACCTGGCCAAAGAGCACCTGATGTTCCAGGTGCCAAAAACGTATTTCCACAATACAGTTGTATTGGAATATGCCGAAAATACCGGAGCTGCGCTCAGCCTGGGTGATGACCTTTCCAAGCCCCTCAGTTTTTGGTTATTGAGTGTGTTACCTTTGCTTTGCCTTATTGGTTTATTCGTTTACGTGGTACTTAAAATTGACGGGTTCAGTCGCCTGAAAACTTTGTCGCTTTCGTTGATCCTTGCAGGCGGACTTGGTAATATCATCGACCGTCTGTTTTACGACAGGCATGTAACTGATTTTTTGAATCTTGGTATAGGAAGCTTGCGTACCGGTATTTTTAATGTTGCCGATATGTGTGTTACAGGAGGTGTCATCGGGTTACTGATCATGTCGTATACAGAAAAGAAACCTGAACCGGTCATTACCGAAACTATCCCTGCAACACCAGAGGAATCCGAAACTGAATCAGGAACGGAGTTACCTTAAACGACCCATCCCCTCAATAACCCTGTACGGAAGTTCGAAAAATTCAGCCACTCTTTCATTGAATTGGTCGCGCTTAAAAACCGGCGTCGCGTGGCCCGAATTAGGTACAATCCATAAATCACTATGTGGTATAGATTGGGCTATCAACAAAGTATGCTGCGGCAGGATCACATCATGGTCGCCGCCAATTACCAAAACCGAAGCTTTGATAGCATGCAGGTCGGATGTTTTGATATGTGGCTCAAAAGACAGAAGATGCATTATTTTTGCTTCATTTTTTAGTGCGGCACCTGGCGATTTGGTCTTTTTGAGCGTGTCTGCCAATGCCTTGTTCATGTCTTGTGCCCATTTATAGATAAAGGGTTCAACAGCAGTTGAATCAGGCCAAAGGTTAGCTCCGGTAACTGCCAGTTTTTTTACTTTATCGGGATGCCTGATAGCCAGTAACAAGCCATTGATGCCGCCATCGCTCCACCCGATAACATAGGCTGAATCAAGATGCAGATGATCAAGCAGCCCGTTCAGGTCGTCGGCCATCATTTCGTAGCTCAGCGAGTCTTTACTATCAACCGATTTGCCTTGCGCACGGCTATCAGCTAATATTACCTGATACTTTTTAGCGAAATAAGGAATCTGGAAAACAAAGTTATTGATAGATCCTCCGTTGCCATGGATGATCAGCAGTGGTTTGCCTTTACCATAGGTTTCATAATACATTTTGAAACCACGAATATCTGCATATTTACCAACTGCGGCATTTCGGCCATAATGGGTAGTATCGAAGCTTTTTTCAAGGTCCTGAGCGAAAAGGGCCTGGCCTGCCAATGCAAACAAGGCTACCAGGAGGAGTTGTTTTATTTTCATGGTTTAAGTGATATTGAATCTAAAGTAGGATAG
>CAISPD010000242.1 GCA_903887275.1 uncultured Mucilaginibacter sp. | reverse complement strand
TAATCTTTATAACTTTGGCGATTATTTTATTTTTGATGGCCAAGTAAATATGAAGAAAGCAGAGATCAAACTCACGATAGACCTTGACGATAATAACGTACCCGAAAGCATCACCTGGGAATCGACAGATGCAAAAGACAAAGAAGCGCTGCCGGTAAAGTCAATGATGCTGGCTTTATGGGATCATAACTATAAAAACACACTCCGTATCGATCTTTGGACGAAAGATATGCCTGTTGACGAGATGAAGCGATTTTTCTATGAAACGCTGCAAACCATGGGCGATAGTTTTTTACGCGCAACCGGAGAAACCAATATCGTAGAGGATCTGCGCGATTACTGTGCCCATTTTGCCGATAAAATGGAGATCAGTCAGAAATAATACCATGCGCCTGTCGTCACTTATTTCATTGACCGGTTTTGTGATGCTTATTGCGGCAACCTTTTGCCCTCTTTTTCATCCCTTACTGCTCACCTGGAATATGTATAAAGCAAATATGCCTTTTAGCCTGATTGTGCTTTTAATTGGGACGATAGGCATTATAGGTATTGTATTAATGCAGCCGAAAATAAGCCGGCAGGCAGCCTGGATATCGTTGTTGCTGGTGTTGTTGTTTTATGTGCTTTCATTGTTGAAGATCCATTTTAGGTTAAAAATTATTCCCTTTCATGCATTCGAGCGGTTTTTGGAGCATCAGGTAAAACTAAAATGGGGGTGGTGCCTATTGATCGCCGGTCCGATATTGGCAATATTGGGTACGATTTACGAGCGACCCCGGTATAAAAAACCTGTACCAATACGGTAAAATCTTAGTATTTGATCCTTTTTTATAAACTTGTATACCTGTTTCGGGCCAAAAGTGGATATGAGCGAGATACCAGTAATTGCCGAAGATCAATTAACAGAACTCACCGAAAAGGTAAGAGCGCTGCATGGCTTTGATTTTGGTAATTACTCCAAAGCTTCGTTAAAGCGAAGACTATCGCGCATAATGATGCTCAAAAAGCTAAGCATCGGGGAGATCGGCACAAAGTTGGAGAAGGAGCCTCAATTTTTTCAATGGTTTTTGGAACAGATAACGGTAAACGTTACCGAGATGTTCCGCGACCCGGAGTTTTACAAAGCCTTGCTTGTTGATGTAATTCCCAAATTAACCGATAATCCGCTGATCAGGGTTTGGAGCGCCGGTTGTTCATCAGGCGAAGAAGTATACTCACTGGCAATTTTACTGGCTCAAACTGGTCTTGGGAGCAGATCATTTGTATACGGTACCGATATCAATTCCGAAATGCTCAGGGAAGCGCGGTCGGGCGTTTACAGTCTGCGAAAGCTAAAACCTTATGAGCCTAACTATTCACAAACCGGCCTTCCCGGTAATTTACTCGACCATTTTACCCTGATGAATGACGCAGCGGGTATCCATGGCGAATTGCGCAATAATACCTTGTTCTCGGTTCACAACCTGATCAGTGACGGCGTTTTTAACCAGTTTCAGCTAATCACCTGCCGCAATGTTTTTATTTATTTCGAATCGGTATTGCAGGAGCAGATATTGGGTCTTTTCTATGATAGTTTGGCGCCCGGTGGTTTTCTTTGCCTGGGTACCAAAGAAACTATACGTATGCCTGCTATGAAATCGAGGTTCAGATCTGTCAATTCGAGATTAAACATTTATCAGAAAATTTCCTGATGCCCAACCAGCTCAAATGTACCGATTTGCCTTTCTGGTACCAGGCGTAAAGATCAACGCAATTCCACCTTTAGCATTAAGCGTACAAAAGCTATATTTGCCTGAAATGGGACTGTTAAACCAAACCTGGTACCTGCTTAAAAAAGAGATACTGCTTGAATGGCGTGCCAAATACGCTTTCAATGGCGTTTTGCTGTACGTGGTTACAACCGTTTTTATATGTTATATCTCCTTCGAACTAACGCCCGGTTTTAAAGATAGCAGTGGTTACCCTATTGTCTGGAACGTTTTATTCTGGATCATTATGCTTTTTGCTTCTGTAAACGCCATCGCCAAAAGTTTTATGCAGGAGAGTAAGAGTCGATTGCTTTATTACTATTCCATCGCTAGTCCGCAGGCTATCATTCTCTCCAAAACCATCTATAACGTTTTGCTGATGTCGTTGCTGAGTATTTTGGCCCTGTTGGTTTACCTGCTTTTCTTTAACAATAAACTCGGTGATCCGTTATTTTACTTTTTTGCTGTATTGCTGGGTAGCGTCAGCTTTTCAACCATTTTTACCATGATATCGGCCATTGCATCAAAAGCTGGCAACAATGGTACTTTAATGGCTATATTGAGTTTCCCGGTAATAATTCCGGTTATCCTGGTGCTCATCAGGTTGAGTAAAAGTGCGATGGATGGCCTCGATCGGAGTGTGTTTTATGGCAACATCGGTGTGCTTTTTGCGATCAATGTTATCGTTATTGCCACTTCATTATTGCTTTTCCCGTTTCTGTGGCGTGATTAATT
>CAISPD010000241.1 GCA_903887275.1 uncultured Mucilaginibacter sp. | reverse complement strand
TACCAATCCTGCAATTGCCGTACACCATCACCGCTGGCTCCCTGATTACCCATTTGGGTCACTACCTTATAACGATGTGCAGCTTCAGTCAATCTTCTGGCTTCGTAAATATCATGGGTCAAGGGCTTTTGTACATACACGTGCTTGTTTAGTTGCATAGCAGAAATGGCTGCAACGGCATGGGTGTGATCTGGTGTTGAGACAGAAACAGCATCGATGGACTTGCCTTCTTTATCCAGCATTTCACGGAAGTCTTTGTAGTACTTCGCATTAGGAAACAATTTCCTGGTGCCGGCAGATTGCCTGTCGTCTACATCACATAGGAAACCGATAGCAACCTTTCCTGTTTTATTGAACATATCAATATCACTTGCACCTTTTCCTCCGGCCCCGATTGCGGCTATTACCAATTTGTCGCTGGGTGCAACAAAGCCTTTGCCAAGTACATGCCTTGGAACGATGTAAAATCCGGCGGCGGCAACAGCCGCGTTTTTAATGAACGCCCTTCTTGAATTTCCCATTATTTGTACGGTTTTTTGGTTTTATAATTTACAGTGAGCTAATGATCACCGTTTTTAAATATAAATATTTATACGAATTACATTTTCTAATTTTTTGAAATCAGGTTAAACCCCTTCCATGCCATACTGTTTCAGTATTTCCTCCGGAACGCCATTCCAAACGTTTGGCGAATTGCCCACATAACCCAGATCTTCAATTCCCATTTTGGAGGTGAAAAATCCGGTTGCCGTTAAATCGCGCATACGGTTGAAAAAAGCGACGCCCTGCTGCATCTCAGGCCTGGCTTTATTGGGGTAAGCAATGGCTGTTACTATTTCGAGCTGATCGGCATTTGATAAAGCAACAAAAGGTTGATTATACCGGTTAAGACTTTGCATGTCAAGCCACCTTAAGCCACCCCGCATCGGTATTTGATGTTCGGGCATATCCTTGACAATAAATTCTATAAAATCCGGAACCTTTGCATCTGAGGCACTACCAGATTTGGCATCTTTCGGAATAATAATATCGGCCAAAACCGTGATGGTAGCCATCTCGTGATCATTAAAAAACTTCTCTTCGTTTAATTTTTTATCTCTGGCAATTTCATTCGGCAGGCGGCCGGGCTGCGCCGCATCGGCTGCCTTATCTCCTTTGCTTGAATCAGGGTTTTTGCCCGGTGATTTGCATCCTTCTACCAGCGTAGCCGCCGACAAAGCACCTATGCCTAAAAATTTAAGTGAATCGCGTCTGTTCATCGTATCAATTTAATTAAGTCGGAAAAACTAAACATTTAACTTTTTTCTTTGCTCAAGGATGTACTCTGAAGTACGCATCGCCAGCGCAAGTATCGTCCAGGTAGCGTTTTTATCGCCTTGCTGAACAAAAGGAGAGGCATCTACTACAAATAAATTCTTGCAGTCATGTGCCTGACACCATTTATTCAATGCCGATTTTTTAGGATCATCTCCCATACGTACTGTACCTACTTCGTGGATGATACGTCCCGGAGCTTCCAACCCATAATTGGTTTCAGGGCCTTCCATCGGATCGTAAATAGCGCCCATTTCATGCATGATAGACTGAAATGTTTCCTGCATATGTTTGGCCTGATTTATTTCATCGTTGCTCCATTTGTAATGAAAACGCAGAACCGGAATACCAAATTTATCTACCACATTAGGGTCTATTTCGCAGTAGTTATCTTCCCGGGCAATTGCCATTCCACGCCCTGCCATACCAAAGTCGGTTCCATAAAAGCGCCGATAATCATCTTTTAATGAAGCACCAAAGCCTCCGGCTTCTTTCATTTTACCGTCGCGGCCAGGTACCTTACCATTCATACCCTGCATGCCAAAACCATAGCCATACCCGGGCATGCCCATTCCTCCGCCAAATTCAATATGGTAACCACGCGGGAAATTCAGCTTTTTATTGTCACCCATCCATGGTCCGTAAATATGGATACTTCCTACACCGTCTTCATTATAGCGTTTACGATCGAGCAACTGAGGCAGCCAGCCACCTGCGCTAGACCCGGTTGAATCGTGCAGATACTTACCAACTACACCGCTGCTGTTTGCCAACCCACCAGGGTGGGCAGCCGACTTAGAATTGAGCAGTAACCTGGCAGTTTCGCCGGCACTGGCACCCAAAACCACTATTTTTGCCGACACCTGGTATTCCTGCATATCATCTTTACTGATATAGGAAACGCCGGTAGCTAAACCATTGGCATCTGTTAGTACTTCCCGCACCATGGCATTTGGAATTACTTTTAAATTTCCGGTTTTAATGGCCGGAATAACCAGGCAGGATGAGGATGAAAAATCACCATAAACCCTGCAACTACGGCCACACTGACCGCAAAAGAAACAAGATCCACGATCTTTATTCCCCGGCAGTGCCTGTGTAAGTACCGATCCGCGGCCAGGTATTACTTTTACGCCGGCTTTTTCAGCTCCTTTTTTTATAAAAAGCTCATTCAAACGAGGTTTGGGAGGTGGTAGATATATTCCATCTGGCTCATTGGGTAGATTTTCAACTGTACCATAAATACCTATCATTCTATCTACCCGGTCGTAGTAGGGTTTAACTTCTTCATAAGTTATCGGCCAATCGTCGGTTAAGCCATCAATATGATGTCCTTTGAAATCATTTGGGCCCATGCGCAGCGAAATACGGCCCCAATGGTTGGTACGTCCGCCAAGCATGCGCGAACGGAACCAGTAAAATTCAGTTTTGTCTTTGGTTGTATAGGGCTCCCCTTCCAGATCCCAGCCACCAAAGGCGCCATCAAAATCGCCGAAATTACGGGTATTGGTACTCGCTCCTCTTCGCGGCGATTCATAGGGCCACTTCAACTGCATAGAATCTGTTCGAGGATCAAAAAATGGCCCCGCTTCTAACATCAATACCTTTAAACCTGCATGTGCAAGAATATACCCTGCCATGCCACCCCCGGCACCCGATCCTACTACGATAGCGTCATAGGGCGTAGTCGTTTTTTTAATTTGAATGTCGTTCATGTATAGTTAATAATGATTAAAATTCATTCTCAAATTTAGGTAGTGCCTTGTATAAGCATAGTTTTGAACTTTGCTTACCTACTTTGATCACTATTTACCTGAATAATACTGCCGCGGCAATATCCTGCATCGCTATATAGCCTTGGGGGTAGCTTTAAAGGAATGCCAGTTTTTAAATTTACTATTATTTAGCATAGACAAGCTTATTAAGCTTCCCACTGTTTTTAATTAAATCGTCGCCAAAGTGCTCTATTTGTGGCACTTGCCTTCATTTTCCACCTAAAAAGCATTTAAATACCTTTTGTCAAAAGACTAAAAGTAATTTCTGTGCCGATAATAACCACTGCAATCTTAAGATTTATTTACGAAAACGGTTGCGCTTCAGCAATTAATATTTAAAAACACAAATGCCCTTTTTAAAAAAAAATCATAAGTTTATATATTCGTATCACTTTAGCCCTGAATTTATTTTAAAGTTAGTATTAACCTGATTAAATGACTAACCCTCAAAGCAACACGACGTTAAAAATATTGGCTGAAAAGCTTGGCTTATCAAAAGGTACAATTTCGAAGGCTTTGAAAGATAGCCATGAAATTAGTGTTGCAACAAAAAACAAAGTAATTACAGCCGCCAGAGAGCTAAATTATGTCCCCAACCATTTTGCGAGCGGATTGAAAAGCCGAAAAAGTAATACGATTGCTGTTATCGTTCCCGAAATAGTTGATAGCTTTTTTTCTTTGGCGATCAAAGGTATTGAAGCCGAAACTCAGAAAAAGGGTTTTCATATTAACATATACCTTACCAACGATGAGAAAGCAAAAGAAGAGGAGATCATTAAGGTGATATCTGATGGCAGAGTGGATGGTATTCTTATTTCAATTTGCAGCGAAACCAATTCAAACGATCATTTACAAAAACTGATCGATTACAACATTCCATTAGTGTTTTTCGACAGGGCTGCTGAAAAAATTGAAACCGGCAAAGTAGTGACCGATGATTTCCAGGCCGGATATATTGCTTCGAATCATTTGATAGCCCAGGGTTGCAAAAAGGTATGCTTCCTTTCGATATCTGAGAGCCTTTCAATACTGCAAAAAAGAACCGAGGGTTTTGTTCAGGCATTATTGGAAAATAATATCAAAAACCCCGAGCGTAATATATTTCAGATCTCTACCGAAAAAGCAAAATGTGTAAAAACGATCAAGCTGTTATTGACCGACCCGGAAAATCGCCCGGACGGTATCGTCATTTCGGTTGAATTACTTACCATACCCATTTATAATGCCTGCAAAGAACTGAACATTTCTATGCCGGGCGACTTAAAAGTTGTTTGTTTTTCAAATTTACCTTACGCAGATCTTTTATCCCCATCATTAAGTACCATAACCCAACCAGCATTTGAAATAGGTAAGCAGGCCGCTGGTCTGCTTTGTAACAGGATTGAAAAAGGTACCGATATCAGGTTTGAAAAGATCATTTGCCCATCCAGGCTGGATATCCGTGGGTCTTCACACCATTAAAATTCAGGTTATCGCTTTATGTCAATTTCATGATGTTAGCACCTCCCCGATATAGCCTCATTACCATTGATCATCAGTACCGAAAAAGCAAACAGACAAACAATTGCTGAAATACTTCCTTTTTTCAATTCGAAAAATCAGCCTGGGTGATTTTGTAATGCATTTATTTACTAAACTTTAGGTATTTATTTAACAAGCCACCCTCCCTATTTGCTGAATAATTAAAAATAAATTTGCGCAACTGAAAAGTTGCATATATATTTGCAACCACACGGTTGCATATTTGGAAATCAGAAAATGAAGCAAGATATATTCCAGGCGATAGCAGACCCGACGAGACGGGCTATTTTAACTTTAATTGCCATACAGTCATTAACACCAAATGCCATGGCAGAAAAGTTTGATATGAGCCGACAGGCGGTATCAAAGCATATTAAAGTTTTACACGAATGCGAATTGATAAAACCCGAACAGAGCGGACGGGAGATCTATTATCATTTTAACGCGAAAAAAATGCAGGAATTTGACCACTGGATAGCCCAATTCAGGCAAAAATGGGAAATACAATTCAATCAGCTCGATGAGCTATTATCAACCATAAAAGACAAGAAATAATGTCCAACAATCTGCTATTTGATTTTAATGTTGATGCTGAAGCAAAAACAGTTTATATCACCAGAGAATTCAATGCCTCACTTACATTAGTTTGGGATGCGTTTACCCGGGCCGAATTGCTTGACCAATGGGTAGCCCCTGCTCCCATGCGTGCCAAAACCAGGTATATGAATTTCAGCGTCGGGGGGCGAAGGTTTTATGCCATGATAAGTCCCGACGGGCAGGCGCGTTGGTCTGTTCAAAAATATACGTCCATTAATGCGAAAACCAATTTTAAAGTATTTAGCTGCTTTGCAGATGAAGACGAAACGCTTCAATTGCCCGGATCGGATTGGGACTATACCTTTATTGAACATGGCGAAAAGACCACTGTTATGATCACTGTTTATAATGATTCGCGTGATCGCCTGCAGAAAATGATTGAAATGGGCTTTAAGATCGGGTTTACCTTAACGTTGCAAAACCTGGAAGATTTACTGGCAACATTATCACAAAAAATATAAAACGAAAACTTACAATCAATTTAACAATTAAAAATTATGAGAGCAATCAATCCCTGGATCAACTTCAACGGAAATGCCGAAGAAGCATTCACATTTTACAAATCAGTTTTTGGAGGAGAATTTACAAAGATCTTGCGTTTCAAAGACCTGGCCAGCGAGGAGTTTCCGATTCCAGAAAGTGAAGCCAATAAAATAATGCAAATTGTTTTGCCAATCGGCAAGCACAATGCCCTGATAGCCAATGACGTTCCTGATTTCATCGGGCGGGTAAGTGAGGAGGAAAACAGATCAAAAATATATGTCGGTGCCGAAAGTCGTGATGAAGCTGACAGGATATTTAACGGATTATCAGCAGGCGGAGCAGTAGAAGGACCAATTGATGATAGTCCATGGGGTACCTATGCTGGCATGTTCAGAGACAAATACGGCATCGAATGGATCATTGAATTTGATCCTGCCTTTGAGTGCTAAATTCAATAAAGCAGCAAAGTGCCAAAAACCAAAGGAGTTATAATATTGGCTGGCTAAATATATCAATAGCCAATATCTAATGCCTTACCGAATGGCAGGGCTTTTTGCATGTTAAGGTGTATCTTATTTGCAAATGAATGTCCCGAACGCTAAAAAACATGAACCTGGGCGCTCGGTTTAAAATAATATGGTCTATGTTACGCCTGCTTAATTTATCAGCAATAACTGCAGAGATCAGCAAGCTTGGTTTTAAGGATCCAATTTCTAATTTTGAAGAAAAAAAATCATGAAAAAAATAATTGTAATCCTAATTGTCTTAGCTGGCATCACCATCAGCAAATCATCGTACGCTCAGGTTGGCGATCTGCTGAATAAAGCTAAAACGGCAGCCTCTGCTAAAGGCTTTGACGTTTCGAGTTTGGCTTCTTCCATTATGGGCAAGTTAAACCCGGGCCTTAATCTTACTGCAGCGCAAAAGCCCGCTGTAACAGATGCTGTAACCAATTACCTGACCAGCAAATCGCAAATCATCAATCTGCAACAATCTGATGCAGCAGCTTACAAACAAAAACAAGGCTCGCTGTTCGCCACTTTAAAAAGTAAACTTGCCGGTATTTTGCTGAAAAACCAGCTACAGAAATTTCTTGGCATGAAACCTAAAACCAACAATCCTTTAGACGCTGTCAGCCAGTTGTTTTTCTAAATATTCTTTTGTCGCGGGGTCAACTTAAGTGGCTCCGCGGCAATTACTGAACACCCTTTTTTGGCCGCCAAGCCCGGTTATAAGCAAGCAAATTTATACCTATTACCCCAATTACAATTAAATATTGCAAATTAACACTGAGGCTTTCCTGATAGATTATTGGGATGAAATATCTTGCAATAAAGTCTTCCCGATAAGTTGCTAATCCGGCCTGATTTGCGAAGTAGTTTTCAAGACCCGTAAGAGGGCATACCACTCCGGGCGACAATTCTGCAAACACCCCCCAGGCAAGCGAGCATAAGTGAACAATTTTTATCCAACGCTTTTTGTAAGCTAAAAACCCACCAAAAACAACAAACAGGATAAATATGAAATGAACGATAACAGTAAGTTCGGTTAGAAAAAGGTAAATATTACTACTTGTCATCGTTTTGGTATGCTTTTCCGATCAGCGTAATTCAGCTGAAAAAACTGAAATTCAAAATAATATTTAGTTCCCACCTTGTTTTATCGACTTTCATCATATTCCCCCTGTATTGCATATTTGCCAAATGCAAACAAGCCTATGGTAATGATAGGACTTAGGATGAAGGTAATAATTATGCCAAATATCAGGTCATCGGGTTTACCGGCTGCAATTTTTGGCAATCCAATTTTGATAATACCCCAATAGGCTGCAGCCAGTCCGAGCAGAATCCAAACATAACCAAGCAATCTTTTGAGCTTATCGGTATTAATATTCCGCATATTTACGACCCAGGGCTTGTTATTGTCTGCTTTCAGATACAAAAGCCCGATCACAAGACTTATACTCATCAGTATGATGGGATAGTTGAGGCCAGCCAGATAATAGTCGGGCTGATGCGCCTTGCTTGCATTTGATATGAGGTAGGCCGAGATCACAGCTGCCATACCGCCAAAAATCCCGTATCCGATGTGGTAAGGCAGAGACAAAGAAGTATACCTTATCCTTAGCGGAAACATTTGCACCAAATAAACACCAATAGGTCCGGCAGACATCGTAACAATGATCATCAGCGGAAATATCAATAGGATCAATTTAAATTCGTCAGCATTATTGATCTTAATGACCTTTGAAATTTCCAACTTCCCTGTGCTTAGGTTCTGTTTCTTAGTTTCCCGGCAAACCGTTCCGTCGGTATAAAAGTGTTGTATTGTTGTGATGGTCAACTGTTCGTTGCCTGTCGATGGCTGCTTCTGAACATCTGTGACCATAGCCGCTCTGTTTTCTATCTTTTTTTGGAGACTTACGGTTTGGTATACCTCACTAAAAACCGGGCGAAAAACCACGATCCCTAAAAAAAGACTTAACATTAATATTGGCTTTCTACCAATACGATCAGATAACCAGCCAAAAAACATATATAGTGGGATACCCATGGTTAGTCCGATAATTAGCAGTTGGTTTACCTGGTCATAGTCGACAAACATAAATTTGATCAGAAAGCTTTGCAGAAAAAATGTCGATGAATAACCTACCACTCCTATACCAAGCGTGAGGCCAAAAACCGCCAGTAAAACAACCTTCAGGTTTTCCTTATTGCCGAAGGATTCTTTCAATGGGTTTACCGAGGTTTTGCCCTCAGCTTTTGCTTTTGCAAACAAAGGCGATTCTGACATATTTTTTCTGATGACAACGGATACTATGACCAGAAAAAATGATAACAAAAATGGTATGCGCCATCCCCAGGCTTCCCAGCTTGCAGCTTGCATACTTGCTTTGGTGGCCATGATCACCAGGAACGAGACCACCAGCCCAAAACCACCTACCATCGTGATCCAGGAGGTCCAGTAACCCCTTTTATTTTCGGGTGAATGTTCTGCCACAAAAGTTACTGCACCGCCAAACTCCCCTCCAATTGCCAAACCCTGCAGCAGCCGCAATAAAAGCACAATAATGGGTGCCCAGAAGCCGATGGTTTCATATGCGGGTACAAGGCCGATGGCAAAAGTAGCACTGCCCATCAGAACCAGTGTGACCATGAAAGTATATTTTCGTCCGATCACATCTCCCAAACGGCCAAAAAAAAGTGCGCCAAAAGGGCGCACCAACAAACCTGCAGCAAATGTGGCCAGCGTAGCCAAAAAAGCAGCCGTCGGATTTTCCGTCGGGAAAAATTTGGTGGAGATTATGGTGGCAAGGCTTCCAAAAATATAAAAATCATAAAATTCAACAAGCGCACCTACGGTAGAAGCAGCAATTATTGGGACCAATGATTTGGCCGAACTTTGAGACGGTTTTTGGTGCATTCGGAGGTTTTAAGCTTGCTTATTTGCAATTCAATACGTAATAATACTATAAAGTATTGAATTGCAATAATCTATCAGCTTTGAACCTGCCTTAAAATATTGCCCAATTGCCTTGAAAATGAAATCGCTATGAAAATCAAATATGTCACCAATTTGATTGGCAATACCAAATATTGAGACTTGAAAAACTTGTTAAAGTTCTTTTACGAGGTTAACCAATTCGTGCAGCACCGATTTTGCATCGCCAAACACCATTGAAGTGTTAGGTTTAAAAAAGAGTTCGTTTTCAATGCCGGCATAGCCCGGGCGCATGCTGCGTTTGTTTACAATTACCAGTTTGGCTTTACCAACCTCCAGGATAGGCATACCGAAGATCGGGCTGGAAGGATCATCGAGTGCAGCGGGATTCACTACATCATTTGCTCCAAGAATAAGGACCACATCGGTAGTTCCGAATTCTTCGTTTGCAGTTTCCAATTCAAGCAGGTCGTCATAGGAAACATCAGCCTCTGCAAGCAATACATTCATATGCCCCGGCATACGACCCGCAACCGGGTGAATAGCATACTTAACCGTAACGCCCTTATTTTGAAGCAACTTACCCAATTCATAACATACATGCTGTGCCTGCGCAACAGCCAGTCCGTAGCCCGGCACGATCATTACTTTTTGAGCATATCCCATTACCATAGCGGCATCACTCAAACTGATCTCTTTAGAAGCACCATGTTCAGTGCTGGCATGTGCAACTCCTGTAGCGGAGCCACCGAACGAACCGATAAGTACATTCATTAACGAGCGGTTCATTGCTTTACACATCAGGATAGTAAGAATTGCTCCCGCTGAACCTACCAAAATACCTCCTGTAAGCATAACCTGATTATTGTACAAAAAGCCAGCGCAGGCAGTTGCAATACCGGTAAATGAATTTAACAAGGAAATCACTACAGGCATATCTGCACCGCCGATGGGCAAAACAAACAGGATTCCATAAACAACAGAAAGACCAAGTATTGCATAAAAAATGGCGGCCGAAAAGGTGCCATTACTATAAATAATGATCGCACCTGCGATAACTATAAGCAATAAAACAAATAAATTGACCAGGTGCTGGCCCTTGAACGAATGATCCTTTATTTTGCCCTGTAACTTACCGTAAGCTATCATACTACCGGTAAAAGAAACACTTCCGATAACCATCCCGACCAAAATTGACAGCACGTGCATATCACTATGGTCCTGTGCAACGCGGCCAAGTTCAACAATGGAAATAAGCGCAGATC
>CAISPD010000240.1 GCA_903887275.1 uncultured Mucilaginibacter sp. | reverse complement strand
CGGAAGTGTTGGGCTTGGACTGGCCTTCTGCAAAGAACTGGTAAATTTTATGGAGGGAGAAATTACAGTAAAATCAAAAATACAGGAAGGCTCGGAGTTCATCGTTACACTACCCTTTGAACTGGCTGGATAAATAAAACACATACTATGGGAAAAGAAATAAAAATTGCGCTTGTGGAGGATGATGAGAACCTCCGTTTTCTGGTTGCCGAGCGATTGCAGTCTGAGGGCTATAAAGTCTTGGAAGCTGATAATGGTGACGATGCAGAGGAAATGATCCTTGCAGAACAGCCGCCGATTGTTTTGCTCGATTGGATGCTGCCAGGTAAACAGGGTGCCGACGTTTGTGCTGCGATCAGAGAAAAAGGTTATGATAAACTGGTGATCATGATGACGGCTAAAGCGCAGGACGTAGACAAGATAGAAGCTTACAATTTTGGGGTTTCCGATTACATTACCAAACCATTCAATATGGATGTGCTGGTTGCTCTTATCGATAATAAAATAAAATTTTCGCTCAATAGTGAAAAATCTGAATCGCATCGGTTTGCAAATATGGAGCACCATCCCAATATGCACCTGTTGATACGCGATGGTAAGAAAATTGAACTTACAATATTGGAGAACCGTATCCTGTTGTATTTTTTAAAAAACAAGAATAAGGTTATCAATCGCGAAGAGTTGATGATGGAAGTTTGGGGTTATAATGCCGATGTGAATACCCGTACTTTGGATATGCATATCGTTCGCCTGAGAAAAAAAATAGAAAACAATCCCGATTCACCCCAGTATCTGCAAACCGTAAGGGGCATTGGGTATAAGTTTTTTTATGAAGGGTAATTCGTCAGTGCGAGTTTCTAAATCTCAAATCCGGATTATTTTTGGTAGATGGACGAAAAAATAAAATCTCCAAAAAAAGTCTCCTTTTTTATCAGTCTGTAACCATTTCTGTAAAAGCAATGCTGGATATCGGGTAGTTTTTTTGCTTCGATCGAACAAACTATCCTGAAAAATAACAGCATAAAACCGGCCATGAATTTTTGCCATAATTTTCCGGTGAGCTGGAAATCTGTATTCAGCCAAAGGCCCTCGGGACGAAGGCAGTTATTGATTTTAAGGAAAATCCTTTGAAGATTGACCATAGTAAAGTTATCAAGCAGGAAAGGCGTTATTACAACATCAAAAGTGTCAGGAAAAACTATGTCTTCAATGTCATCATTGATAAACCTGATTTCATTATCGCCAATGATTCTTTTCCTTGCTCTGGCTATCATTTTTGGTGCTATTTCAACATAAGTGATTGCTAATCCGGCAGGATGAAATTTAGCTATCTCTTCTAATATTTCTCCCGATCCTCCTCCAACTATTAAAATTTTATTACCGCTGCTGATAATGGAAAGCAAGCATGACTGGGCCCTTATTGGCGCTTTGCCAAATACCAGTTGCGATAGTCGGTCATAAAACCAGCTTGAATTATTATAGTTGGCGGGCATAATTGTGTTTTCTCAAATTAAGCTATTGTTGGTATATTTAATGCAACCAGCTCAACATAATAAGTATGAAAAAACTGTTCGTAATTATAGGCATACTCTTTACATCTTCAATAGCTTTTGCAGGTGCTAAACCGGATACGGATAAGTATACCCGTAAAGAGGTTTTTATACCAATGCGCGATGGTATTAAACTACATGCGGTGATCTTTTCACCCAAAAATCAAACCGAAAAGCTTCCATTTCTGATTGAGCGTACACCTTATGGTGTCAGCGAATACCCCAGCCCCGAGAAATATGGCTACATCAAAGATATGGCCGAAGATGGCTATATTTTTGTGTTTGAGGATATACGTGGAAGGTACCTATCTGAAGGCAAATACGAAATGATGCGGATGAGCAGGGATAAAAAGGATACTAAAGCAATAGATGAAAGCAGCGACACCTATGACACGATTGACTGGTTGCTTAAAAATGTTCCGGATAATAATGGCAAAGCAGGTTTGTACGGCATCTCCTACGATGGCTGGACAACAATCATCGCCGCCAGCGATCCGCATCCTGCACTGGTTGCAGCCTCTGAACAAGCTACGCCAGCCGACATGTTTTTAAATGACGACCTGCATCATAACGGGGCGTTTAGACTAAGTTATGCGTTTGAATATGCCTTTATGGAAGAAATCTCCAAAACAGATTCATTGTTTCAGTTTGGTAATTATGATACTTACGATTGGTACCTGAAGCTGGGACCCTTATCAAATTTAAATGATAAATACATTCACGGGAAACTACCCACCTGGAACAATTATATAGCCCATCCGGATTACGATAATTTTTGGAAAAGACAGTCCCTCAACTACCGTTTAGATTCGCCCCGTCTGGCAATACAACATGTTAGCGGCTGGTGGGACCAGGAAGATATGGTAGGCCCGCAGTCGGCATACCAGACCCTGGAAAAGCAGGACAAGCAAAATCGTAATTTCATTGTACTTGGTCCGTGGAGGCATGGGGGCTGGGCAGGTGGTGATGGTAGCAGCTTAGGTAATATTAAATTCGACGGGCAAAATACTGCAAGTTATTTCCGGAAAGAGATACAAGCCAAATGGTTTGCCTGGTACCTGAAGGGCAAGGGCGATGGTAAGTTTGCCGAAGCGATCAGTTTTCAAACCGGGTCAAACAAATGGAAGAATTATACCGCCTGGCCGCCAAAGGAGTCGACTATTAAAAATATTTACTTTCATGCTAATGGTAAATTGTCGTTCAATCCGCCGACGGCAGCAGAAAGCAAGTTTGACAGCTATGTTTCTGATCCGGCCCGGCCGGTACCCTATCGGGCTCGACCCATTGAAGAAACCTATGGCCCCGGATCCCGCTGGTATTTTTGGCTGACTGAAGATCAGCGATTTGTGGATAACAGGCCCGACGTACTAACCTGGCAAACTGATACTTTGATCAGTGATGTTACCGTTACCGGCAATTTGCTGGCTAAATTGTATGCTGCTACCTCGGGCTCTGACGCCGACTGGGTAGTGAAGCTGATAGATGTTTACCCACAGGAATATAAAAAGGAGTTGAAAATGTCGGGCTATGAATTGATGATCGCAGCGGATGTTTTAAGGGGCCGTTACCGCAACAGTTTTTCGAAGCCCGAACCGGCAACACCGGGTAAAGTTGAACAGTATAATATCGACCTCCATGGCATAGACCATGTATTTAAGAAAGGGCATAAAATAATGGTGCAGGTGCAAAGCAGCTGGTTCCCTATCATTGACCGTAATCCTCAGAAATATGTGCCAAACATTTACAAGGCGAAAGCTGAAGATTATATCAAAGCTACGGAGTTTATATACCATACCGTTGGTGCGGCATCAAGTATAGCTTTACCTGTTTCGGTAGAGTAGAAGAATGCCGCATAGGTTCGGACTTAGTCGATCTCAATATCGTACCTGCCCAGCAGACCGGGAAGGCCGGGTAGTGAAAATTTAGCTTTTTTGATCCGGTTCAACTCCGGGTCAAAAGCATAGTTGTAGGAATTTCTAAGATCGGCTTTTTCTAAGATGGTATTTTCAAAAGTTGATCTCAACAGATCACAGTCATTGAAAATAGCACCGGAAAGATCACATTCGGTAAAATCGGCTTCCTGCAACTGGCAGTTTTTAAATAAAGTTTTTTTCAACTTTAAACGGTAGAACGAAGAATGATTGAGTTGGCAGGTATCAAATTCAAAAGATAAGTTGAATGGATCGCAGTGCTCAAAACGCAATCCCAGCATTTTACAATCTTTAAATTTAATTCCCTGTAATGATGTTTTGCCGAATTTAGCCAGACTCAGATTACAGGCCAAAAATTGGCAATCAATAAACCTGATACCACCAAAGTCGGCTCCGGAAAAATCGCAGTTTTTAAAAATACAAGCTTCATATTCGCCGGGTAGGATGGGTGTGATCTTTTGGTCACCTTTTTCAAATTGCTGATCGTAGAACTGTTCCATTTAAAAATATTGGCTAAGTTGTTTCATTCCGATCACTAGAAGATATTGCATAACTAAAACACCATCCAGCAAAAAAAAATAATAATATTCGTTCCGTTCCCATTTCGACTTAAAAATAAGCCAGCCTGTTAGTACGGCACTTACTGAAAGTGCCCAAAAATCAATATTGAATTTTTCTGTTCCCGATAGGTAAAGTAATAAGGTATAACCACCTAATAAAAGAAGGCAAAATAAGTAGGCATTTTTTTCACCCCATGCTACAGCGATGGTTTTCAGACCGAATTGCTTGTCCTCAAATATATCCCGTATATCAAAAGGTATTGCCAATGCAGCGATAAAAAGAAATTGGCGGGCAATTAATAGTGTGGTGTCATGCAGCGTAATAGTTGTCAGATGCCTGGCCTGCGCTTCGAGTATAGGCAGTAAAACACAACTCATGGTCCATACCAGCGTTATCAGCAATAACTTTAGGCCGGGGATATTGCGCAAACCGAATTTTTTTTCGCCCAAAGAAAAAAGCGGCAAGCCATAAGCAAAAGAAAGCAGCGCCAGAAAGATAAGCAGGATACGGGCCGATATAGACACCAGGAAAAATAATGGCGCTAACGCTAAAATAGGCACAACTGTAAGCGTTACCATCAGGCGGTAGTGCGAAAAAAACCACCTTACCCGTCGTTGTGGCGACTCCTCGGGTTTCCCGGGCTTGCTTAATAATATGCTGAAATTATAGATGGCCAGCGTTGCAACGAATAATAACGCAACGACGACATTAACAGGTTTTGATCCGATCAAATAAAAGGTAAGCAAGCCTTGTGTTACGGCCCCCAAAGCCATAAAGCTATTACTGAAGAGTAAGAAATCGACAACAGGCTGAAGAATTTTTTTCATCGGTAAACGAAAAGGATATTCTGTCGGCGCTAGCTATTGATTGATAAAGATGGGTCGGCAGAAGCTTTCAATTCAAATATCGTAATCTCGGGATAAATTCCAAGGCGGCCGGGGTAACCTAAAAAGCCGTAACCAACATTTACGTACAACTGTTGCTTCCCTTCCCGGTATAAACCGGCCCATTCAGGATATATATATTTAATGGGGCTCCATTGGAAATTTTCCGTGCGGATGCCAAATTGCATGCCATGCGTATGGCCCGAGAACATCGCATCAATTTGAGGGTATTCCGGCAATACTTTGGCGCGCCAGTGAGATGGATCATGAGATAACAATAGTTTTACTGCCAGGTCATCGGTATCCTTAGTTGCCAGATCTAATCTGCCGCGCTGTCCAAAGCGGCTTATTGAACCCCAGTTTTCTACACCCAAAATGCCAATCTCTTCGCCGCCAACTTTCAGTCTGCGGTTTTCATTGCGAAGCAGGTCCCAGCCCATGTTTTTATGTGTAGCCAGGATATCGTCAAAGTTTTTTTGTTTTGCATTATCACTGCTCCAGTCTTTTATATAGTCGCCGTAATCATGATTGCCAAGTGAACTAAATACGCCCAGTGGTGCTTTTACCTTGCTGAAAATATCCTGGTAATTATTCATTTCATTAGCCATCGCATTTACCAGGTCTCCGGTAAAGAATATAAAATCAGGCTTTTCGCGCATCAGCATTTCAACACCACCAGCTACCGCTTTTTTATTATAAAAACTGCCTGAGTGTATGTCTGATATTTGTCCAAGTTTAATGCCATCAAACGCTTTGGGCAGATTAGGTAAATAAAGCTTCTGATGTTTTACCCGATAATCATATACCCCTGAAACGGTACCGTATACCATACCGGCAATTGGGACAGAGCCCGCAAGCAGGCCAGCTTTGGTTATAAAATCTGATCGGGATATGGCCGGTAATGAAGGCTTTTCTTCTGCAGGAATATTTGAATTTGCTTTTGCCTTTAGCCAAATGATCAGCCTGCGCAGGTCGTCGACTAAAATAAATGGGATAAATAGTAGTTTGGAAACGGTCAACAGGAAAAATACGAGCATAAATGCCGCGCGGAAACTCAACCCTGTCCGAGCAAAAATGCTTATAAAGACACCTAAACTAACAATAACCGATAAAGACCAGTAGATATATCCGAATGCTTTTTTATGACTGAATTTCCATTTGCGTAGTCCGAAACGTACCCCGCGAATAATATAGAAATCGAGTGCCAATATACCCAGGCAAATAAAAAATACCGGAAGAGCTTGTTTTTCCATTCAATTTTGGGGTCTAATCAATAGCCATTTTCATCCAGATCCAAATCGTCATCGGGTTCCAGGTTAAACAAGCTGTTGAACATGTCTGAAAAAGCAAACCCATTGTCTAAGAAGCCTTTGTTGAGTTGCGAAAATTCCGCCAGCCCATGCAATACAAACTCCATCAGCAACAGTTGTTGGTTGTTGCTTAGGCTTGGGTGAAGCTTTTTAACCAGCTGTTTTAAGCCGGTAACAGAATTGAGACTTTTTTTGTATTGTTCGATCGCTGAATTGTCGTCCAGTAAAAGCGTATTGCTGTCGCTGAACCAGTTGATGATCTCGCTGTAGGGGTTAGGTGCTTTTGCTTTTTTGGCTTTTTCAGGATCAGGAAAATATTGCAGTAACAGCGTTTTGATAGCCTTGCCGATCAATAAGTTGGCAACCTTGGCAGGGCCTTCTAATTCGCCTTCATACACAAGCTCTATTTTGCCGGTTATTGCAGGTATGACGCCCAAAAAGTCGGTTATCCTGACAAACGTTGAAGACTCTTTATTAATGATCATACGCCGTTCGGCATTACTTACCAGATTTTCATAAGCTGAGATGGTAAGGCGTGCCGATACGCCCGATTTTTTATCGATATATTCTGACGCCCGGGCTTCAAAAGCAATTTGTTCGATCAGATCTTTTACCAGTCCATCAACTTCGATCGCCGATTTTTGGGCCGGTGCAATAATAGCTTCCTGCTGTGTGATCTTGCGGGATACCTTAATTGAACGCGGATAGTGCGTTAATATCTGGCTTTCGATACGGTCTTTTAAAGGTGTTACAATTGAGCCCCGGTTGGTGTAATCTTCCGGGTTTGCTGTAAAAACAAATTGCAGATCCAAAGGTAACCGAAGTTTAAATCCGCGTATCTGGATATCTTTTTCCTGTAAAATATTAAACAATGCCACCTG
>CAISPD010000239.1 GCA_903887275.1 uncultured Mucilaginibacter sp. | reverse complement strand
GTGATCCCATTAGGATTCGAACCTAAGACCTACAGATTAGAAAGTCGACGGCCTATCTCGAAAATACGTTGTATCTTGTTTACTGTGAGCAATTTACGAAGAATATTTGATGTCTCCAAATATTTTGTACCATATTTGTACCATCTTATTTTACTATTTTCTGCATCTATTGTCAATAAATTAAGATAGATGTTCGAACAAATGAGCTTTAATATTTAGTGATTGAATATAGCTAAATTTCGGGGGCAATGCATTGCCGATAAGCAACGCTAATTTTCCGATGGGTGTATTTTCGGGCATTTTATATTGTATTGGAAATGATTGCAATAATGCCGCTTCTCTTGCTGATATACACCTATTTTGTTCGGGATGCAAAAATCTACCCTTTGACGGGTTAAGGCAACCTCCGGTGATCGTTGTAGAATAATCGTCCCATCTCAGACGTCCGTATACATCGTTAAAACCTATATTTGCAGCCCGGTGACACTCTAGGGTATACTTGGCCGGTAAATCGCGACGACTGCCCCCGTTATGCGGAGTAATAGATATTTGTTCTTTTATTCTCTCAGTATGTGACGGGAATACTTTATGTAAAGGATCCTCTGAGTTTTCAGGCAATGGTAACAGCCCTATGGTTTCCCTGACTGTTGCTCTTTTTCCGTCAGAAAGGGGGGCGGCGACCTTAATCTCTCCGAGCCTAGAACCGACCATTACCAATCTCTTCCTGCTTTGAGGCACTCCGTAATCCTTTACATTCACCACTTTGTAATCAATGTGATTATAACCGACCGCCTTTAAACGCGCGATTGCCTGATGAAAAAGGTCATAATGAATCAGTCCTGGGACATTTTCCATCATGAATGTATAAGGCATTAACTCCTCAACAAATCGGACGTATTCATTAATCAAATCGTTTCGCGCATCAAAAACCGGTGTCGCTCTGTTCAATCGTCTTATGGAAGAAAAACCTTGACATGGCGGGCAGCCGGCTAACAAGTGTATTGTTTTACCTTTAAGCTTTTGTTTTATTTGGTCAGTGGATACATTTCGGATATCGTCAGTTATTACCTCTGTGCTAGGATGATTCATAATATATGCTTTGGACGCGATATCATCAATCTCAAATGCATACGCAGTGTTAAAGTCGGCCTGATGTAAGCCTTCAGTCAAGCCGCCGCAGCCGCTGAAAAGGTCAACACTTATTAATTTTAATTTTGAAACTGCCATCCCGGTGGTAATATTGGTTCAAGTTTTTTATACCCTACATAATCAAAAAATTCCAAAACGGCGTTCCATTGCGTTAACGTAGTCGCACCGTATCGGCCGGATTTTGGATTTACATACATATAACCGGTTTCGTTACACCACCAACATTCACCGCCTTGAAGTGCTAAACCACCTGCAGAAATATTTGAATGGCAAACGTTTGCTCTACCGCCTATAGTTGCTTTACCCTGAGGGTTAGCATGTTGATCAGGGATCAATCTAAAATGCAACTCTCCGTCGATAAGTAAAATCAACCAAATGTACATTTTATTTTTAGGCCATGATGTAATTTCCGCAATCTGCAAATCCAATAAAGGTTCAGGGACACCATCTTCTATAGCATTGTAGGTTTGGTCGAAAAAACTTATTCTTTCTTCCGGAGGGTAAACTCTTTGCGGATCATCAGTCCTTCCAAATGCCAAAACTTCCGGCCCCAGCCGGATTATCAGGTCTGCTATATATTCTTCGGGTTCCATAGCTATATCTCAGTGTAACCTCTTTCTATTGCTTCTTCAACTTTGTCGATGCCAAAAATATTTACAGCATCCGCCGAGGAAATCGATAAAAGCTCTCCATATCCGGCTGTCAAAAAGCTACTGTTTGACGATGATAAAATATTCTTACCGGAATTTATAAAATATCTTTTATCCGACTTTTTAAAAAGATCAAAGATCGCGTCCTCATCTAAAACACTTGACTCATGCCGAATGAAATCCTCTACCGGTTGAGTGCCCAAAATTGACAATAACTTCCAAAGCTCCTCTGAATCGACTATAAACTTAGAGGGCTTAATTGTCAATTCTAAATCAGCCCAAACTGTTGTTTCCCCGTTTTTAAATAAGGTTTCCACATTCAAAAGGAAGCTCTTAACACTTTTGTTATCGGTTTTGTCCAGGATATCAAGTCTGCCTGAGTTGACAAAATCAGCAAATTCGGGGCGTTCCAATAAATTCGGAATAGCATCAATACCGGAATAAGCGGTAAAAATTGAAATTTTAGCGGCTGTAGCATTCAAGACCTCTAACAAATATCTATCGATTGGCTTAGCTGATTGTTGCATTCCATATTCCCAATCAAAGGCAATAAAGTTCCAAGTTGGGTCGGCTTGCGGGACAAAGAATTCGGGATGTGAGAAGCTTTCAAGATGTATTTTTCGCTTCCAGTGAATTGAATGTGCAACAAGCTTAAGGTTCAGATCCTTTAAGCTGTTTTCCTGCGCCCAATCTTCTTCAATAGTCAAAGCATTGATCCTGTCTAAATCAAAATGCGTTTCTCCTATAGCAGGGTATCCGTCGTCTATTATACCTACTTTAACTAAATTCATGATTACTCTGATTTAACCCTTGAAAAATCTAATATAAACTGCGCACCCTTCATATTAGGTATACGGTCCTTCTGATTTATTAAACCGATTTGACCCTTCATTCGATTTAAGTAATATTGACAAATATACAAGCCTAACCCAGACGGCGGAGACTTAAGACTCGAGCCTGCCTGGTAAAGATATGGAAGGATAGAATCATCAATATCAGGGCCGTTGTCAGCGACAATAACACTTCTGCGTTCTGAATCGACTTTGATAACTATTTTCTTATCATGGTTCTTTGAATCCATTTCCAACCAATAGCAACTGTTGTCTATTAAGTTTGTGAAAATCTGTCCCAACGTCCCAAATTTAGCAGAAATATCAAACCCTTCATCTTCGATAAATTCGAAGGAAATTCCTACGGCATCGAAAGTACGCTTGTAAAACTCAGCAGCATACCTAATTGCCCGATCAATATTAAACTGGCGATCAGGTTCATTTTTTATAGAACGTAAAGGACTTAAGTTTTTAAGCTCTGAACGAAGAGATGATGCTGAATCCCTCAAATCTTCCAAAGTTGATTTATCGAGGTGATCTGATACGATCATTTGGTTAATCCCGTTGTAAAAATTCCCTACGATTTTAGCCAATTCGTGAATTGCTATAGCGGCCGACAAACCGAATCCTGCGTTTTCAACAAGCTTTTCTTCTATTACCCGTATTTGTTTTACGCTTTTTTCCAAATTGGCTAAAGATGCCTGCAGGCCAATTAATTTTATTTCTTTTTCCTTGTCGCTCCCGCTGAAACTGGGAACAAGACTTAAGGGTTTTTTAAATGCCTCATAATTTTTCAGTATCCCGCTTACAAGGTTAGATGAGTCATTTGTCAGGTTGAGAATCTTTTCCGGATCACGCACGACGTTTTCTTTCAGATTAGTAAAATCGTCGCGTCGCGCTTTAAATTCAACCTCGATAAAATTTTCAATAATTCCTTTGACTAATAATGACAATTCTTTGAATGCCTGATTTTCGAGCAGTCCTTGCCGGTCAGTCTTGTCAATGAGGTTTATGTTCGACTCCTGGAAAACTTCAACATATCCGTTCATATTATAATAAGAAATGTTGCTGCCTTTTTGAATATGCCTTTTGCTCAACTGTAGCCAATCGTTGTTTGCACCCCAATCCGCCGGAAAAAGGTTAACAAAATCACGGTATAACGCTATCCCTCCATAGTTATCAAGCAATTCTGATGCACGTTTGACATTTTGAGTCGCAATCCAAGGTGAAGTCCGGTACCAAACATCAACATGAATGAAGAACGGCCCGCTTTCGGGTTTTCTAAACTCGTCATTTGAAACCTTAAAAACCTTTCCGTGTGACAATCGTAAATCAAATGAAGACGTAATTTTTTGCTTGGCATACGGAACTGTCGTCGGAGGATCAAAGATAAGTTCGTAATTCATTATGCCTTCTTCATTAATAAGCGCGTCAAACGTGAAGACCGGCGGAGCCAAATCATAGATCGATTCATCCTTAAGTTCCCCTTGAAGTTGCGGGCAATTAAAAAATACTTTAAAAGGTGTCTGATTCTTTTCTTGCTGAGTAAAAGGGTTAGTGAAAGGCGAATTAAGGCTTAGTACCGAATCGTAAATATCCTGAATGTTATTTTTGTTTATTATGAAACCTTCTCTCCCGCCAAATATTATTAACTGGGTACCGCTGTTAGTTGGACCGTAAACTCTCGACAGCGGTTGTTTGGTAAGCTTGATACCAACCGAGTCAAGATTTATTTGCTTGCCGGTTTTGTTATCAAAATCGTCCCAATTTATTTGAAGTACGTATTCAAAATCGTTGCCGGCAGTTTTAGTAACTAACTTAAGAAACCTCCCTAATCGGTGTGTCGCGAATCTCCCGACACCTTTTTCACCCAACGGCAGCCGCCCCTGATTTGCGTTTTTATACGCGCCTAACCAACTGTTGAAAACACCAATATTATCATTTAATAAAGCCGCCTCTCTTTGCCTTCTGATCTCTTCTTTTACATTTGTTTTAATTCTGGAAGCAGGTCTTAACCAACCTTGTTCGATGACGCTTTTATCCATCCCTTTTCCGTCGTCTTCTATTATTATAACAGGTCCGGGTAGGCCAGAATGCTCATATTCAGCGTCGATGATCGGCATATTCGGAATATTTCGAATCGACACTTTACAATAGGATGCTCCTGCGTCAAATCCGTTTTTAATCAGCTCCAAAATCCCGACTCTTTCCGAAGCGATCAGCTGTTCCCCTAAAACCTGGATCAAATGAGCATCGGCTTCAAAATTGAGTATGATACCGCCGTCCAAACATAAAGTATCCAAGAATTCGGGTATCACTTTCCTTACTGCATTGTTGTAATTATAAAAGGGAGCATTAAAAGTTTTCTCTAATATTTGACCATCTCTCGATTTAAAGCTCACAGGACTTGAAAATGGCTTATAGTCAGCAATTTCCGCAAAATAATGCTCAGGATTGGTTTTGTCTAAAAAAGGAGGCTTTGTGATTCGGCCATAACCGTAGAAAACGCCTTCACCATGTTTATCCGGTTCATAATAAACAAACTCAATAGGTAACGATGCAAACTGATTTAAGTAGTTT
The DNA here is from genome assembly GCA_903887275.1 of uncultured Mucilaginibacter sp. Classification (GTDB taxonomy): domain Bacteria; phylum Bacteroidota; class Bacteroidia; order Sphingobacteriales; family Sphingobacteriaceae; genus Mucilaginibacter. The sequence continues at coordinate 5,730 of CAISPD010000239.1, read as the reverse complement.
TTCTTTGAAGTGGCCGGGAAATGATAGTATTTACCTATGAAATCATTATACTGATCACCTTCGCGATATTGGGTCAAAATTAAGCAGTTCCTGGATTCCATAGTAAATATCAAAATAACATATTTTTAACCATCCAGCCTACAGTCTCCAAAAATATTAACCAGATAAGGGATATAAATTTAAGTCGGTAATCAGTCGCGACAGTGTCATATCGACAGCAGCAGCTTTCAACTCACATCCGAAAATAGTGATAATCCTCCAATTTGTGTCGGATAATTTTTGACTATTTAATAAATCGCGCACTTTGTTCTTATTTATTTTTTCCGTCCACCACTCGGAATTGGTTTTGGGAATTGTTGAATACCTGCAGTCATGACCATGCCAAAAACACCCGTTTACAAAAATTACGGTTTTATATTTGGAAAGAACAATGTCGGGTTTGCCTGGTCACTTTGCCACGGAATCAGGTGGTCAACATCCCCGGAATATCAATACTGTCGCCATGGCTACAATTTTTTAGGCAGCGAAAATTTTGTACCATATTTGTACCACCTTTTCGCTTAATTCAACAAAAAAACCTGTAAAACTGATCGAAACAACGGATGTGTTTCGAGATGGGCGGACAGTTCAAAAAGTGCCCTCATGCATAAAAAAAAGCCGTTTCTTAGCTAAAGATACGGCTTTTTTAAATAGTGATCCCAATAGGATTCGAACCTATGACCTACAGATTAGAAATCTGTTGCTCTATCCAGCTGAGCTATGGGACCATTTTTTTGCAAATATGCATAAATCCATGCAAAAAATTAAATGCTTATTATTTTGAATGAAGCGAATTGCAAATACTTATTTTTCGTTCCAATTTATTTTCATAAATTAATCTTTTAATCGTTCATGCTGATTTAAAAAATGTACTGTTATAAGGTTTTCCAATATTTTTATACTTTTAACCTTTCAAAGTGTTTTTTTTACAATTAGTAAAATCATACTTTTAACCAATTTTTTAGACAAACTTAAATTATGATAATTATTGCTGACGGTGGCTCCACCAAGACCAATTGGTGCCTGGTTACCGAAGAAGGTAAAAAAGTGTACTTCAATACAGAAGGTTATAATCCTTATTTTTCGGGCACTGCCTATATTGTTCAGTCGTTGATGGAAAACCTGCCGACCGATTTGGAAAAGAACCTGATCACCGAAGTGAATTATTATGGAGCAGGATGTTCTACCGACGAAATGCGCAACATAGTTGCCGAAGCAATGCGTGCCGTATTTACTAAAGCACGTGTATATGTTGGTCATGACCTTCTTGCTGCTGCCAGAGCGCTACTGGGTACCAGCGAAGGTTTTGCTGCAATTTTAGGCACAGGAACCAATTCCTGCATCTATAATGGACGCGAAGTAGTACATAACATTGACTCAGGTGCATATATTCTTGGTGATGAAGGTAGTGGATGCTACATTGGCAAAAAACTTTTGGTTGATTACCTGCGGGGATATATGCCGGAAGCAGTACGCAAGCTTTTCTGGGAAACCTTTAAACTTACTCCTGATGATGTAAATGAACAGGTTTATACCCAGCCCAGGGCAAATCGCTTTTGTGCAAGTTTCAGCAAGTTTGTATATGACAACCCGGTAAATATTGAGTATTCAAGAAATATTGTGCGTACCTCGTTCGAAGATTTTTTCCGTAATCTGGTAACACATTACCCTAACTATCAAAACTATACATTTAACTGCATCGGTTCGGTAGGCTACAATTTCAGGAATGTATTAGAAGAAGTGGTAACTGAAAATGGAATGGTTGTTGGCAATATCATCCGTTCACCTATAGATAATCTGGTGAAATTTCACCTGGAAATGTCACCAAGTCAATTGTAAAGCAATCCAAAGTATTGAGTCTTAAGTCAAAATTCGGCGAAAGCCGCATTTCGGCTTAAGGCTTTTTTTATTGGAAAAAGTACTAATGAGGGTATCCAGCGATGGTAATTTAAGAGAAACCCACTAAAAAACCTGCTGTTTATTCTCCAGGTTAAGTTCGTTTTGGAATATTTTAGAATATTTCCTCCGATCGAATTTATACAACTTGGCTGCCCTGTATGATACTCCTTTTTGCTTTTCGTCAAGCTCTTTCAAAAAGCCATAACTCAGCATCTTTTTTCTGAAGTTTCGTTTATCAAGCTTTTTATTTAACACAGCTTCATATAAAGACTGAAGTTGCGTTAATGTAAATTTTTCGGGAAGCAATTCAAATGCTATAGGCTGGTAATTGAGTCGGCGGCGCAGTTTATTGAAACCGGTTTGAAATATTTCGCTGTGGTCAAATGCTAATTTCGGGAGCTCATTCACCGGATGCCAGAAAGCCTTTCGGGCATATTGTGTTACAGGCCGTAATTCTTTCTGTCCGTTAATTCTGATCAGCGCATAATAGGCAACTGTAATTACCCTACCCTGCGGGTGCCGGTTTACTTCGCCAAAGGTATGAAACTGCTGCATATGAAGATCGCGCAAGCCAGTTAGCTCATATAATATACGTTCGGCTGCATCATCTATACTTTCGTCCTGCTCAACAATGTAGCCGGGCAAAGCAAGCCAATCTTTGTAGGGCTCTTCATTACGTTCGATCAGTAATATCTTAAGTTCACCCGCCTCGAATCCAAAAATTACACAGTCGATCGAGAATACCGAATTAAATGTTGGTAACTTTACTTCCAATATTATAGCTATTTAGGTTTGATCGGCTAAAGATATGCTGTAAAAATCCGAATATAAAAAAAATAAAATAAAATTCAATGGTGTAAATTACACACACTATATTCGTACCGAAAAAATTTTCGCCAAAAGATGTATAAAATTACCAAACTTGGCGTACTGACTTCAGGAGGGGATGCCCCCGGAATGAACCCGTGTATACGGGCAGTTGTACGCACAGGAATATACAGCGGTTTGCAAGTTGTAGGGATTCGCAAAGGCTATCAGGGAATGATTGAAAACGATATGTTTGATATGGATCCCCGCTCTGTGAGTAATATCCTGAATTTAGGTGGTACTATTCTGAAAACTGCGAGGTGCCTTGAATTCAGGACCGACGAAGGAATGGAAATCGCTTATCAAAACCTAAAAAAGCAAGGCATTGATGCTTTAGTAGTGATAGGGGGCGATGGAACATTTACAGGGGCATTGCGTTTTTCAAAAAAATACCCGGATATACACGTTATGGGTGTTCCCGGTACCATCGATAATGACCTTTACGGTTCAACATACACGCTTGGCTTCGATACCGCTACCAATACCGTTGTAGAAGCAATTGACAAAATACGTGATACAGCAGATGCACATGACCGCTTGTTTTTTATAGAAGTTATGGGCCGCGATTCGGGTGCTATAGCGTTGCGTGCAGGCGTTTGCTGCGGTGCCGAAGCTATTTTACTCCCGGAAAAAGCTACTGCAATTGACGAATTGATCGATAATCTTAAAGCCGGACAGCATAACAAGAAATCTTCGAGTATAGTAATTGTAGCCGAAGGCGACAAAAATGGCGGTGTATATGATATTGCACGCCGGGTTCAGAAGGAAGTAAAAGTATACGACATCAAAGTAACTATTCTTGGACATTTACAGCGTGGTGGAAGCCCTTCGGCATTCGACCGTGTATTGGGTAGTCGCTTAGGATATGCTGCAGTTAAAGCCCTGATCAAGGGACATACGCAGAAAATGGTAGGATTGCAAGCCAATCACATCAAGATCACTACGCTTGAAGAGGCATTAACAGAGCACGAATTTAAACTGGAAGAAGATTTGATGGAGATGGCCGACGTACTTTCTATCTAAAGATGATCGCAGTAGTTTATAGCGGATCGAATTATGCCGACTGGCGCCTGGCTGACAGGGGTCGAACTATTGCATCCTTTAAAACTGCTGGCATAAATCCCTATTTCAACGACGAAAAACAGATACTTCAGCTGTTGAGTAAAAATATCAATCTGATTCATCATGCTGAAGCTATCAGACGTATATACTTTTACGGAGCAGGATCATTCTCTAGCGACCTGAAGACGACGGTCAGTAATGCTTTTGCCACCTTTTTCAAACACGGCCGCACCACGGTTGAACATGATATTGACGCGGCAGCTATTGCCTGTTGTAAAACCCGCCCGGGTATCATCTGTATCTGCGAAAGTGGCTCTAATGCCGCATGGTTTGATGGTCGCAAAGTAAAACCTAACAATTACGGACTTGGTTTTATTCTGGCAGATGAAGGTTCTGCAAACTGGCTCGGAAGGCAGTTATTGAAAGCCTATATGAATGAAACCCTGCCCGCAAACGTAAAAAAGAAATTTGAACATCGCTACGATCCTGATCGCAGAAGTCTGCTGGAAAAGGTTTATCGTCAAAAGCAGCCAGCTTTTTTTCTAAGTTCATTTTCCGACTTTTTTGTTGATAATAAGGAAGATAATTATCTAAAAAACGTCATAATAACCGGTTTTACTAAACTAATCCATACGTATTTATTACCTTTACATAAGCAACATCCCGGGGCTACTGTTCATTTCACTGGCAGCATTGCCGCTGATTTTCAGGATTACCTGCTGGAAGCCGCTTCGGAGACCAACATAACGATTGGAAATATTGTAAAAGAACCTATAAACAATCTCTTAACATATTATTCTAATAAAAATTAAAAAATCATGAAAATAGGAATTAACGGTTTCGGCCGTATTGGACGCCTTGCTTTCAGAGCTGCAATTGAAAGACCTGATATCGAGGTGGTTGGCATTAATGACCTTGTGGAGCCTGATTATATGGCTTACATGTTGAAGTATGACTCTACCCACGGACAATTCAAAGGAACCATCGCTGTTGAAGGTGGACATTTGGTTGTTAATGGCAAAACCATTCGTGTAACAGCTGAGAAAGATCCGGCAAACCTGAAATGGAACGAAGTTGGCGCTGAGGTAATTATCGAATCTACCGGCCTGTTCCTGACTCAGGACACCGCCCAAAAACATATCGATGCAGGCGCTAAGAAAGTAGTAATGAGCGCTCCTGCTAAAGACGATACCCCTACGTTTGTAATGGGTGTTAACCATAAAGAACTTAAAGCTGAACAGACAATCGTGTCAAACGCTTCATGTACCACTAACTGCCTTGCTCCTATTGCTAAAATTTTGAATGACAAATTTGGCATCGAAGCTGGTTTGATGAGTACCATACACGCTGTAACTGCAACACAAAAAACAGTTGACGGACCTTCTCATAAAGATTGGAGAGGCGGTCGCGGTGCATACCAGAATATTATCCCTTCATCAACTGGTGCGGCAAAAGCTGTTGCTTTGGTAATACCTGCTTTAAAAGGCAAACTTACTGGTATGTCATTCCGTGTTCCGGTAGCTGACGTTTCGGTAGTTGACTTAACTGTTCAATTAAAAACTCCTACTACCTATGAAGCTATCAAAGCTGCAATGAAAGAAGCTTCTGAAGGCGACCTGAAAGGTATCCTGGGTTATACTGAAGATGAAGTTGTTTCTGAAGATTTCAAGGGCGATGCACGTACTTCAATATTCGACGCAAAAGCTGGCATCGCATTGAGCGACACTTTTGTTAAGGTAGTATCCTGGTACGATAACGAATGGGGTTACTCTAACAAACTGATCGACCTGGTACAGGAAATTGGTAAATTATAATTATTATTAATCTTAAATATTGAAAGCCCCGGCATGCCGGGGCTTTTTT
>CAISPD010000238.1 GCA_903887275.1 uncultured Mucilaginibacter sp. | reverse complement strand
TTTGTTTGGCCTTTTGGTATTGCTTTTATACCTTATCAGAGGCGTGTTCCTGTTTTTTATGCGTCAAACCATCATTTTGATGTCGCGCCATATCGAATATGACATGAAGAATGAACTATACGCCCATTATCAACTACTTTCCATGTCATTTTATCGCCGGCATAACACCGGGGACCTGATGAACCGTGTTACCGAAGACGTTAGCCGCGTACGCATGTATCTTGGTCCGGGTATTATGTATGCTATTAATACCATAACGCTATTTATAATAGCTATCGGTTTTATGCTTACAGTAAACGTACGCCTGACGCTATTTTCTGTGTTACCACTGCCTATACTGGCGCTAACTATCTACTACGTTAATAATATCATCAATTTCCGCAGCGAAAAAATCCAACAGCGCCTTTCCGCCTTATCGAGTTTTGTACAGGAAAACTTTTCGGGCATCAGGGTAATAAAATCTTATGTTAGGGAAGACTCGGTCCGTGAAAGTTTTGCTAACGAAAGCGAGAATTACAAAACACACTCGATGGCACTGGTTAAAGTGCAGGCTTTGTTCTACCCTTTGGTGTTGTTATTGGTTGGCTTGAGCAATATTATTGTCATGTACATTGGCGGCGTTGAGGTAATGAAAGGCAATATCACGCCCGGCAATATTGCTGAGTTCATCGTTTATTTAAATATGCTCACTTTCCCGGTAATGGCACTGGGCTGGGTAACATCGTTGATTCAACGTGCCGCAGCATCGCAAAAAAGGATAAACGAATTTTTGGATGAACAGCCTGATATCGTTTCGCCTGTGGCTGCTCCGATTTCTATCCATGGGCAAATTCGTTTTGAAAATGTTTCCTTCAGCTATCCGGATACCGGAATACAGGCCTTGAAAAACGTATCATTTACTGCCGAATCCGGACAAATGGTGGCCATCATCGGACGCACAGGTTCGGGAAAAACTACCATTGCAAATCTGGTGATGCGCATGTACGATTGTACCGGCGGTCAGATTTATATTGATAATGTACCCGTAAACGAGCTGAATCTGGAAAGTTATCGTTCGCAGGTTGGCTTCGTACCCCAGGAAGTGTTTTTATTTTCAGATACGATCGCTAATAATATTGCCTTTAGTGCTGATGTACATGAGCAGCATAAAATTAAACAAGCTGCCAAAGATGCTGCGGTTTACGATAATATCATGGAACTGGAACAAGGTTTTGAAACGCTGATCGGCGAGCGCGGTGTGACACTCTCGGGCGGACAAAAACAACGTGTCTCTATAGCAAGAGCAATTTTCAGGCATCCACAGGTTTTGATCTTTGACGATTGCCTTTCGGCAGTAGATACCCGCACCGAGGAAGAGATACTGCGTAACCTTGGCGGGCTAATGAAAAGCAAAACAAGTTTGATCATTGCGCATCGTATTTCTACGATAAAAAATGCCGATAAAATACTGGTAATGGATCAGGGCCAAATTGTTGAACAAGGAACCCACGAAACGCTGATGGCCCGAAAACAGGTGTATTTTGAGTTATACGAAAAACAACTTTTGGAAGAAGAAGAAAACGCCTGATTTTTAACTAATACACAAAAAAATATGCCTTATTGTTTCAAAAACCACTAACAATATAGTTTTTAATACTTGTACTTTGAAAATTTATTTATATTTATGCCGATCAAAAACTAATTACAATTTATTAACATGGGTGATTTTGAAAACAGGGAACGTGAGGAAGTACATTCAAAAAAGGTAAGAGCCGGTAAGCGGACTTATTTTTTTGATGTGAAAGCGACACGATCAAATGACTATTATATTACCATTACAGAAAGTAAAAAGAGGCTCGAAGACGGCGTATTTATCAAGCACAAAATTTTCCTTTATAAAGAAGATTTCGAAAAATTTGCCGAAGGCCTGAAAGAAACGGTTGACTATATTAAAGCTAACCAGGAAGTAGTTGAAAAGCGTTATGAATTTAGCGAAGCTCCTGAAGTTGCCAAAACCGTTGCCGATGACGACGATTTTTCATTCGACATTTAATTCAAACTAAACTATAAACTTAAAAATCCCTGCCAGTGGCGGGGTTTTTTGTTTTAGGGCAAATTGGAACACCCAAGACTGCAAGACTGCATTTTTCTGCTATCTTTGCGCCCGAATTAGCGATAGCAGCGCATCAAAAAGAGGCAGTGTGAGGATATAGATCGGCTGCTGATTTGTTTTTGCTGGCATCAAAATAAGAAATAACTATGGGACTTCAATGCGGGATAGTAGGTTTACCGAATGTGGGAAAATCAACACTTTTTAATTGTTTATCAAATGCCAAGGCTCAGGCGGCAAATTTTCCGTTCTGTACGATAGAGCCTAACGTGGGTGTAATAACCGTACCCGATGAGCGTTTGACCAAACTGGTAGAAATTGTCGAGCCTAAAAATGTTGTTCCTAACGTTATCGAGATCGTAGATATTGCGGGACTGGTAAAAGGGGCCAGCAAAGGCGAAGGATTGGGTAACCAGTTCCTGGCAAATATTCGTGCTACCAATGCTATTATCCACGTATTGCGTTGTTTCGATAACGACAATGTGATCCACGTAGACGGTTCTGTTGACCCGATTCGTGATAAAGAGATCATTGATACCGAATTGCAACTAAAAGATCTGGACTCGATCGAAAAAAAGATCAGCAAGATCGAGAAAATGGCAAAAACTGGTGGCGATAAAGAAGCCAAAAAGGCTTTTGATGTGTTGACCATTTACCGCAACCACTTGCTTGAGGGCAAATCGGCACGTACAGCGCCGGTAGCTGAAGAAGATAAGGAATACATACAGGACATATGGCTGCTTACTGCAAAACCGGTACTTTATGTTTGCAACGTTGATGAAGCTTCGGTTACCAAAGGTAATGCTTATGTTGACCAAGTGAAGGCTGCTGTAAAAGACGAAAATGCCGAAGTATTGATCATTTCGGCGCAGATCGAATCTGAGATCGCCCAATTAGAAAGTTTTGATGAACGACAAATGTTTCTGGATGATCTGGGGCTGGCCGAATCGGGTGTAAATAAGCTGATCAAAGCTGCTTACCGGTTACTTAACCTGGCAACTTACTTTACAGCCGGGGTACAGGAAGTACGAGCCTGGACCATCACCAGGGGTTTTACTGCACCACAAGCTGCAAGTGTTATCCATACCGACTTTGAGAAAGGCTTTATCCGTGCCGAGGTTATCAAATACGAAGATTATGTAAAATACGATGGCTCAGAAGCGGCAATCAAAGAGGCTGGCAAACTGGCTATCGAGGGCAAAACTTATATTGTGCAGGATGGGGACATCATGCACTTTAGATTCAATGTATAGTTTTCGGGACTTAAGTACTAATTTGGGATTTATCAGGCTTGTTTTGATTCCAGTGCCTACACTAAATTCTAAATAATATATTTGCAATAGAATTACGTTCCCGTAGTTCAATGGATAGAATGTCAGATTCCGGTTCTGATGATATGAGTTCGAATCTCTTCGGGAACACTTATAAAACCGCCTGACAGCGGTTTTTTTGTTTAAGCATAATAAGCTTTAATCAAGCCACCAGGCTGTGCAGAAATTCGCGGGTCAGCGGCTTTTGAACAAAGGAGTCTACAAATTTGTACTCTTCTGACCTTTTGATATCAGTAGGGTCAATTGAAGAAGAAACAATATATAACTTGATATCCTTGCGCAGGGAGTTATGTATTTTCTGATAGCCCTTTAAAAAATCCCAACCGCTGTAATCCGGCATTTGCAAATCGAGAAAAATATAATCGGGCAAATTTGTGGTGTTAGATTTATTTTGTTCCAAAAAGCTGAGTGTTTCCTTAGCATCGGTACTCAAAACCACCTCTTCAATGTTTCCATATTCACGTAACATTAACTGGGCAACCTTGTGATGCATCATATCATCGTCGATCATTATCAGCTTACTCATAAGTTCAGGGATTAACTATTAATAAAGTTAATAACAAATGTTTGGCTTTCCACAAAATATTTTAGACATATTAACACTTATTTGAATATGAACACTTTGCGGTACCTTATCTAAAATAAAAAGCATATTTCAAACCCTGCAACAGAAGTATGCCTAACCATTTAAAAATTTAGATATTTCGTTTAAGTACTGTCTTTTTCGTCTTAAACTTTTACCTTTTTCCATTTCCCCATTTTAAAAAGCAGATAGCTTGAAACTGCGATAAAAGTATAAGCGATAGGGATAGCAAGAAAAACACCAGTAGTGCCCCAATGAAATCCGAGTGCAAACAGGTAGGCCAAAGGAACCTGGAATACCCAAAAACCGATAAAATTTAGTTTAGTGGTAGACCAGGTATCGCCAGCCCCATTAAAAGCACTCATCATAACCATAGCAATACCGTACAGGATATAGCCCGGACTCATGATACGCAGCGCAATGGCCGCAACATGCCGAACATGAAGGTCATTAGTAAAAAAACCGGTTAAAAAGTCTCCGGCAGCTAGGCTGATCATTGTCACACATGCCATATATATTACGTTATAGCGCATCGTTTTAAATACAGCTTCCTGAGCGCGTTCAGCATGACCCGCACCGAGGTTTTGCCCTACCAGGGTAGCAGCTGCATTGCTCATACCCCATGCAGGCAGTAAAAAAAAGATGAGAATACGGATGGCAGTTTGGTACCCTGCCGAACCTTGCTCGCCGCCAACCCGTGCAACCAACTGTGCCAGAAATATCCAGCTGCATGACGAGATCATAAACTGAAAGATGCCCGGCAAAGCAATTTTAAGTATTGCTTTTATTTGTAACCATCGTGGCCTGAGGTAGGCAAATTGTATGTTTAACAAATGCTTACCATTAAATAAATGATAGCACTGGTAACAGACACCCAAACTGCGGCCGACAGTGGTTGCTACGGCAGCTCCTGTTAAACCGAGACCTAAAACATTGATGCATAGCGGACAAAGTATAGTATTTGCAACATTAGCGATAAGCAAGCTGCGCATGGCGATAGCTGCATTACCAGCCCCGCGGAAGATGCCGTTGATCAGAAACAATAAAACAATGATGACGCTCTCGCCCATCATAATACGCATAAAATTGGCTCCAAGGCGAACTGTTAGTGGCGATGCACCCATTATTCGGAGCAGATCTGTCGCAAAATAAAAGCCAGCCGCGCCGATAACCAGATTAATGATCAAAGCAATACTTATTGCCTGCATACCTGCTTTGCCAGCCTCAACAGTATTCTGTTCGCCTATACGGCGGGCAACTACTGCTGTGGCAGCCATACCCATACTTATCGCCAGTGAATAAATAATTGCCAGTACCGATTCGGTCAGTCCTACGGTTTGTATGGCATAGCTGCTATGAGGCAGGTGGCCAACAAAAAAGAGGTCGACCAACGCGAATACGGACTCCATCACCATCTCGAGCATCATTGGGATTGCCAATAGCAAAACGGCGCGCCTGATACTGCCGGTGGTAAAATCATGGTCGCCACCTGTGAGCGACTGTTTAATGAGCGTAATTATATTTTTCAGCTTACCTGAAGCTGGTTGAAACGTTGTCATGAAAAAAAAATTAATGTGAAAACTGCTCAGCCTCATGGCTGATAATGGGTTGTGTGGAAATTAAAGTCCGGGGACCAATGCCATGCGGACTGCTACTATTTTCATGACGCAGCGGATAAATTGAAACTCAAATTTAAAATATAGCTTTCAAGATTCCTAAAATAATTAAGAACAAACAAAATTGAACATTTGAATTTATGTTTCTGTCGTGCCAGAGGTTTACAATAAAATTTGCCTTGCCGGAATTATATGCGGATATTACAGCACAAAAACTGAAAACTGTATGCGTTATTTTTTCATTATCTCTGCCGCAGTATTGGCTTTGGCATCCTGCAAACCTACCGCACCTGCCAGTACAGAATCACCTTTAAATGGTTCGTGGAAATTGGTTAGCAGTAAATCGATCGTTAAAAAAGACACAACTGATACCTCACCAAAAAATGGTCTGGAAACGATCAAATTATATAATGACGACCATTTTGCTTTTTTTACTCATAATACCCAAAAGGCAGATAAACCCATCTATGATTCTGGTTCAGGCACTTATACTTTGGCGAACGATGCCTATACAGAACACCTGCAATATTGTACCGAGCGGGAGTGGGAAAATCACGATTTTAATTTTACGCTAACGGTTAAAAATGACACCTTTCAGCAACGTGGGGTAGAGAAGATCGATAGTTTACATATTGATCATATTATCATTGAGACCTACGTCAAAATAAAGTCGAAATAAATAAAAACCCCGATCAGGCGTTATAGGATCAAACAAACCATGTCAACTATCCAATATATTGCCGAACGCCTGGTCGCACTGCTGCGCGAGCACAAATTTATAGAAGCCTACCGCGAGCTTTTTGGCGAAGAAACTGAAAGTATCGACCCGCTGTATACGATAATGCCGAACGCCAGGGGTCTGATAACTTTGATCGAGCGGGAAAAACAGTTTCAGGCCAGAGCAACCTTGCACAAGGTGGAGGTTTCTGAACCTTTGATATCAGGCAATTACTTTTCAATCCGTATTTACATCGATTATACCATCGAAGATAAAGGAAGAAAAACTCTGGAAGAACTTGCTTTATACCATGTGCGAACCGGCAAGATCGTAAGGCAACAGTTTTTTATGGATTAAACTGAAAATAGTTCGGATAAATTTACCTCAGGATGCATTACGCTTATATTTATTTATAAGCAGCATGATCAGTAGCGTAATACCCATGCCTTTCATAAACCCATTGATCAGATCGGCACCGGGCCAGAAATGTTTAACCACAAAACTTGCTGAAAGGATAAACAAACCAGCAACGATACCACGGTAAAATGTAGTTGTTTCCATTAATTCAGGTTTATAGATCAAAGGTAAATATTCAGCCGCTACAGCACCTGCTCACTATACAATTTTTCAAGCGTTTTTGCCGGATCATTACAAAGACCCGGATGTACTTTAGATGTTTGCACGACAGTACTTCGGGTGGCAGTTAACCAACGAAAGCGTGAAGGCAGATCCAATTGCGCTATAGGGCCCGCATCATCAGTACCTTTGCATATTTGAGCAAAGGAATGGAGATGAGCCTTGATATCGTCAATATTGGCACGGCTTGAAAAAACACAGAGCTTGTTCTCATCAATTGAACACAAACATTGGAGGAACTTTTTTGAAGGGCAATACAAAATCACACCAACATTCAGAAACTCTTCTCGCTCAACCTGAGGCACAATGCGTATAACAGCATATTCAAACAATTCAGTCCCGGGCATTTTGCGCCTCCTTTACAAAATTAGTTGACGCAGCAACTCTAGCCTCTAAAAACCCAGAATAAACCGTGCGCACTTCATCAGGGCTTTCATGCCATTCAGTTTTGATCCATTCATCGGGCACAAGCGCAACTATTGCACGTATGGTTTCGGGTGTTAATATCATTTTGAACTCTTCATCAACCTGTTCTAATTCTGCCGCCGCGGGCAACAATACATGATCTTTCACCTGAAAAAATGGTCGCTTGGCCTGCTCCTGCCAGTTATCCCAGGAATGATGAAAATATAAGGCCGCCCCATGATCGATAAGCCAAAGCTCTTTGTTCCAGGTGAGCATATTGGTATTGCGGGGAGTGCGGTCAACATTGGTAAGCAAGCAATCGAGCCAAACGATCTGCGAAGCCTGCTTTGCTGTGAGTTTCGTAACGGATGGATCAAATGTGATCGCGCCCGAAAGATAATGCAAAGCCAGATTAAGGCCCACGCTGCCTTTTAACAAATCCTGTATCTCTTCATCTGGTTCTGACCGCCCAAAGGCTGTATCCAGATTTGCAAATACGATCTCGGGCACTCTAAAACCCAAAGCCCGTGCAAGCTCACCGCCAATCAACTCGGCGATCAAAGCCTTAACCCCCTGCCCTGCTCCGCGAAATTTCAGCACATACAAAAACCCATCATCAGCCTCTGCAATAGCAGGCAGCGAACCTCCCTCGCGTAAGGGTGTTACATAACGGGTTACGTTAACAGTGCGTAATTCAGGTGCGTTTAGCATATTGTATTACTGCAAAGCTATAAAATATGCTTGGTTAAGCCTAAAAAACAAAGAATCGCTAGGGTTAAACCATAGCGACTCTTTATTACTTTACGGAAATTAGTTACTTTTTTGCATCAAACTGCTGCAGAAAAAGATAACGCGGACGATCATATGCTGCCTGTGATTTAGTAGCAACATTAATATTGATATAGTTTAAAATACCAGTGCTGCCGTTAGCGGGCCATTCAGGCAAGTCTTTTCCATTTGGATTACCTGTTTTTATAAAATTAGCAAAATAGCTTTCCATGGTTTCCGAAACTTTAAAATCGTCGGGGCCCCAATCATACACTTTATTGCCCGGCAGGTTGCCGAGCGCATATTCAATTTCAGAAGCGTGTGCTGCTCCGGTCAAAGGCGGCGGTAATTTACTTGGCGCTTCTTTGGTATCACTTTTTATGATCCCACCGGCAAGTCCGGGTTTTGCATTTCCCATGGCAGCAACCATCGATGGTCGCGGACGTGAGAAAATATAACTGTATACCGGATTACCTCCTGTTTTAGCTGTTTGTTCTTCCCAAAGCCATGTGCTGTAAACGATAAAACGGTCGCTAGCCAGAGCAGTTGAAGATTGAACGATCTCATCGGTGTTTGAGCCTGGATAAAGTTTTAAGACGGTCGCAGTATCAAGAGGATAAGCCTGCTTGATTTTTTTGAAATAGTTTTCAGGTGTTGGCGGCAATCCCTGAAGAAATGCCTGATAAGGGATCTCTGCTGAGTTCCAACCGGCAAGTAAGGGTACATGTTGCTGCTCTCCGGCGGCAAAAATAGCGGCAGGAGATTTAGGGAGAAAATAGCCATCGACAATAATTGCCATACTAAAACCGCCTTGTTTAGAGGCAAGATCCAGTAATTTATCAGCTGGTATTGCCCGAAGTTCCGCCAAAGAATTTGCGCCGGCCGATTTTTGAAAATCAGCCCCACGCTTTTCACCCTCCGCCAGCGTAGGGATAGACAATATACCTCCGCTTTCTCCTATAGCGGCGCTAAAAAGTCCCTTATTAAGCGGGGACGCCATTTGGTCGCAAACCGATATCGATCCGGCCGATTCTCCGTCAATAGTTACATGATTTGGATCACCTCCGAAAGCTGATATATTTTTTTGCACCCAAACTAATGCTGCATGCTGGTCGAGCAAGCCATAATTGCCGGAAGCCCGATGAGCCGATTCTTTTGTAAGTTCCGGATGGGCCAGTAGTCCAAAAATGCCCAGACGATAGTTTACTGTAATTGTAACTATACCCCGCCGTGCCAGGCTTTCACCATCGTACCGCGATTCAGAGCCGTCTCCGGCAACAAAACCTCCACCGTAAAAATAGACCAATACAGGCAGCTTTTCTCTGCCTGATTTAGCAGGCGTCCATACGTTCAGGTACAAACAATCTTCACTCATACCTGAAGAGCGAAAAAGCATGTCCCCAAATACATTTTTTTGCATTGCATTTGGTCCGAAATGATCAGCTTTTAAAACGCCTTCCCAGTTTTTAACTGGTTGAGGCTCCTTCCAGCGCAAGTCGCCTACCGGCGGTTGGGCAAAAGGGATCCCTTTAAAAATTTGTATACCTGTAGCCTCATCAATTACACCCTCTATGGTACCGTTGGTAATTCTTACCTTAGGTCCTTGGGCGCCAGCATTAAATGCGGCAATTACAGATAGCAATAGGAAAAAACAAAACTTGCTCATAATTAGCTTGATTTAGCGTGAATAGTAGAAAATTGGAGGTTGTTAATTAATTATCGCAATAATAACTAAAGCAATGTTGATACCAAATTTTTCATCAATAAAAGGGGCAGGTTATTCACAGCTTAAATTTAGTCAATTAAGAGTGTTGACACCAATATTTCCTTCCTGTAATTTTGCGATATATTTGAAAATTAGCTTTAGTAAAAATAATGAAAAAGAATTTATTGTACATTGTAATGATTGCTCTTCTTCCAGTCATACATGGATGTACAGACTATGGTAAACTAAAAAACTACAACGGACTTCAATTATACTATACCCCCACAATTACAGATGGCGAAGCCGAACGCCTCGGCATTTACCTTATCAGTACAAAGTTCGCTGACAGTACCGAAAAAACCATACAAGTGACGCGTGTCGGACCGGTTTACCAGTTTCGGATGGTTGTAAAAGATGACCATCAAAATGATACTGCATTATTTAAGGCATTTAAACTTCTTTCTGCCGAGCTTTCAAACGAGGTGTTTAATGGCGCGCCGGTACAGATCGATGTTTGCGATAAAAACCTGAAAACCTTACGGGTTTTCCCTTTTTATGATATGGGAAAAAAGAAAATGTTCGACGGCGTTGAACTGTTTTACAGTTCTGATATCAAACCGGCAGAAGCCGATTCACTCGGCAATTACCTCATCAAATCAGAATTTGCTGACGGCAGCGATAAAGTAGTCCAAATAGCTAAACCGGGCGGTGTTTACAGGTTTAGTTTTATTATTAAAAAAGGTGCTGAACAGGATACAATCAGCGTAAAGAATACCAAAATATATGCTGGTCAGATCTCTGACAAAGTATTTGCCGGAGCACCCGTAGAAATTGAATTGCGCGACCCCTACCTTGATCCGCTAAAAACAGTACAGATGATCAAAGTAAAAGGCAAATAAGTACCCTCGATAGGTTGTTTAACAGTAATTAAAAAGGGAAAGCCGGAGCTTAAGATCAAACCTTAACTGCTCCCTTTTTTACTTGATAGGCTTCACGCAATAACGCTACCAGGGTATCCAGTTTCATAGGCTTGGAGATATAATTATCCATACCATGGCTCAGGCATATTTCGCGGTCTTCCGAAAGGGCATTGGCTGTCATTGCTATAATATACGGCTGATCAATATTCATTTTCCTGATGGTTCGGGTAGCTTCGTAGCCATCCATTTCGGGCATCTGAATGTCCATCATCAAAACGTCGTAATTATGCTTTTGAATTTCCTTGACGGCTTCAGCGCCATTGTTGGTTACTTTAGCATTATACCCTAATTTAACTAATATCCGTTCAATCAGTTTTTGATTAACCGCATTGTCTTCTGCGATCAATATATCCATTGCGTGCTGCTTCGCAAAAATTACATCCAGCACGTTATTTTGCAGCGCGTCGGGCATAACTGATTCTCGGCGTTCACCCAGTTCGGCAACTATACTTTTGAGCAGGTTATTTTGTTTTACAGGCTTGGTAAGTATCGCAGAGAATAAGCCTGGATATTTCTTACGGCTTTCGTCATTGATACTGCTCAAAATGATCACCGGAACAGGTCGTGCAGAACTCCTGATGGCCCGCGCCAGTCCCGCCCCATCCATACCCGGCATTTGCATATCTGTGATCACCAATTGTATTGTGCGATCGGCTTCCAGAACTTGCAGTCCCTCCTGAGCAGAAGTGCAGGTAACAGGCACCAATTGCCAATGCTCTAACTGAGCCTTCAGGATAACCAGGTTTGTTTTGTTATCATCAACGATCAATACTTTTTTACCCTGCAAATTGGCAAAGCCCGGCAGTAAAATATTTTCTGCAATAACCCTGTTGCTGGTCTTTGCACTGATTGTAAAATTAAATGTCGATCCCTCTCCTAACTTACTATCCACCCAAATATTGCCTCCCATCAGTTTCACTAAACGTTCGCTGATGATCAGTCCGAGTCCGGTGCCGCCGTATTTACGGGTAGTAGAAGAATCAACCTGTGAGAAAGGCTTAAACAATGATGGCAGTTTCTCATCAGGTATACCAATACCGGTATCCTTGATGCTGATAGCGATCTCTAACTGATCGTCGCCGATCATTTGTGCCAATGAAACCTTGATAAATACTTCGCCTTTTGAGGTAAATTTTATCGCATTGTTAATGAGGTTAATGATCACCTGTTTTAACCGCAGGCTATCCCCTTTTACAAAACGAGGCAGATTAAAATCTATTTGGTAGATCAGGTCAAGATGCTGTTCGGCGGCTTTTTGCGAGAACATATCCATGATCTCCTCCACACTCTGACGCAAATCAAAATCTTCTTCTTCAATATCCATTTTCCCGGATTCGATCTTAGAGAAGTCGAGAATATCGTTGATCACATTCATCAAGCTGTCGCCGCAATTGATAATGGTTTCTGTGTATTCCCGTTGTTCATCCGATAATTTCGTTTCAGCCAGCAGCGATGCCATGCCAATAACGCCATTCATTGGTGTACGTATCTCGTGACTCATCGTAGCCAAAAAGATACTCTTTGCTTCATTGGCTTTATCTGCCTCCTGGCGTGCTTTATACTCCTGGTTTTTTTGGTCCTGCAGTTCTTCCGATTGCGATTGAAGCTCTTCATTCAGCGCTTGCAGTTCTTCGGATTGTGAAAGCAATTCTTCGTTCACCCATCTCAATTCCTCCGATTGTGCCTGAAGTTCTTCGTTTAATGATTGCAGGTTTTCCGATTGTTCCTGTAATTCTTCTGCCTGCCTCACTACTTCGGCTGTACGCGATTTTACCTGATCCTCTAACCGAGTCTTTTGTTTAATAATGCCATTAACACGGAAACGATAGACACCATATATGCTGCCAATAATGAAAACTGCCGACAGGATCCGGAACCACCAGGTTAGCCAGAAAGGCGGCACAACCGTTACATTCAAGCTTAAAACACCGGGCGACCATTTACCTTCACCATTCTGACTTTTCACCTTGAATACATAACTGCCCGGGGGTAAATTGGTATATACTGCGGTATTTTTATCACCTACATAGTTCCAGTCTTTATCAAAACCATCCAGGATGTAGGCATATTTCTTTTTTTCGGGCGAGTCAAAATCTAATGCAGCATATTGAAATGATAATACCGATTGGTTGTATCTAAGGTTGATAGCCTTAGCTTCCGAAATGTCTTCTTTCAAAGGCGAATCTTCGCCGGGTGTATTTGAGGGGACTACCTCGCGGTTAAATAATTCAAATCGGGTAAACACTAATTTCGGATCATAGTTGCTTTCAATAACCTGATCCGGAAAGAATTTATTGAATCCATTTACACCGCCAAAGTATAAGGCTCCATCGCTGCTTCTTAGGGCGCTATTTTGTTTGAATTCGTCTGCCTGAAGGCCATTTTCGGTAGTAAAGTTTCTGAACTTGCCCGTTGCAGGATCAAGCATTGCAAGACCATTATTGGTGCTAACCCATAAATGACCCATATTATCTTCCAAAACAGCCTCAACGTAGTCGTTTGGCAAACCATCCTTAGTTTTGTAGGAAGTAAAATGCTTTGTTTTAGGATCAAACAGGTTTAGCCCGCCCAGCGTACAAACCCATAGCCTGCCAAGGTGGTCTTCAAAAATGGATGAGGCTGTATTATTGCTGATGCTATTTTTTTGATCACTGTGTTTGTAGCTTGTACAAGTATAATTTTTCGTATCAAACAAACAAAGTCCTGCATCGTCTGTGGCCAGCCAAAGGTAGCCTTTGCTATCGCAAATCATGGAGTTGATACGGTCACAGCTCAAACTTCTAGGGTCGGACGGATTATGTTTAAACGTGGTAAACGAATTGGTTTTCCGATCGTACACATCAAGCCCATCGCCGAAGGTACCAAGCCATACCCTTTTATCCGGTGTCTCGGTGACACCGTAAATATTGTCGCCACTTAAACTTTTGGCATTTGAAGGGTCGTGCCTGAAAGAAGTGATTTTGCGGGTATCCGGGTTCATCACACTTACACCATTACCCCAGGTTCCTATCCAAAGGTTGTGTTGATCATCCTGGAAAATATCCAGTACGTTATCACCAGCAAGGCTATTTTTGTTGCCTTCAATGTGCTTAAACGTTGTAAATTTTCCGGTTTTTTGATCAAAGAGATCCAGACCGCCTCCATCGGTACCTATCCATATCCGGTGTTTGTTGTCTTCAAAAATCTTTAGCACAAAATTATTGGACAAACTCGTTGGCAATGAATTGTGGTTAAAATGGGAGAAGCTGGTAGCACTTTTCTTGTACAGGTTGAGCCCCCCGCCAAATACACCGATCCACATATTTCCCTGCAGGTCGCGGGTAATAATATCTACAGAATTACCGGCCAGACTGGTATGGTCAACATCATCATGCATATAGCTGATAAACCTTTTCCAGGCATAGCTATAAACACTTAATCCACCATTTTCGGTACCGATCCAAAGGTTATGATTATCATCCTCGGCGATACTTTGAATGCTATTATTGATCAGGGAATTGCCGTTAACCGTATCATGCAAAAAGTGACTGAAATTACCGGTATTACGATCAAATAAATTTAAACCGGCTTCCTGGGTGCCTACCCAAAGGTGATGATCGCTATCCTCAAATATTGCAGTTACTTTGTTGCCTGACAGTGAAGCTTTATCCTTATCGCTATGTATATAGCTATTGAATGACTTAGAAGCGCGGTTGTAAACACATAAACCATTGTCCACCGTTCCGATCCAGATATTATTTTGACTATCCTTATAGACGGTCATAATATCATTATTAACCAAACTCTGCGCATCATTTGCCCGATGGTGGTAATTGCGGAAGGTATTACTTTGCGGGTCAAACCTGCTTACACCATCATGTTGTGTTCCTACCCAAATATTGCCATAGTCGTCAACTGTTACTTTCGATAGCTGGTCGCTGGCAATGGAGTTAAAGTTTTTTTCGTTATGACGATATGCGTGAAAACGCGCTGTTTTTCGATCGTATTTATTTAAACCTCCCCCGGCTGTTGATATCCATAAGTTCCCTTCTTTATCCTGTGCAATATCCTGAATATAATTACTGCTTATGGTTGTAGAATCTTTAATATCATTACGGAAAACACGGAATTTATAACCGTCGTAACGGTTCAAACCATCAGTAGTACCAACCCAAACAAAACCCCTGTTATCCTGCAAAATACAGGTAGGATTTAGCTCGGACAAGCCGTCCTGCGTACCAAGATGTTTAAAGTGTAATTGTTGGATCTGGGCTGATAAAAAACCGGGAAACAGTACCAGCAATGGAAAAATCAGCAAATTTAACGCCTTCGATCGGGCAATTTTTATGACGGAAACTGTTTTAGTCATTTCGACGCAAAGTACTTACAACCAGGTTTTAGCAGATAGATATTCAAAAGGTTTATACGGACGCTTACCGATATGGGTTATAATCTGTTTAAAACATTTTTGAATACCCTAAAGCAGCTCATTCATAAGCTGATTCAGGCTTATAAAGCGAAATCAATCTATGAGTTAGCCATTTGTACCGATAAAGGGCGATTTTGGCCCGATTGAAACCCTAAGTATGATACAAATTGCTGAAAATAGGCGATTGGCGACCCAAAATGCCCCCCTGTCTATGCCTATAGGTGTGCGGTCTATTCCATTTTAGCAGCAGCAAAAAAGGTTGTTGCTTTGAACATCGAAAAGAAAAAATAAACAAAGAACACTTAAAATATTTAAACCATGAAAACTACAATTTTAACAATCGCAATCGCTTTAATGTCCATCATTGGCGCAAGTAAATCAGCATCGGCAACAGGACGTACTGAAGAAGTAACCAACTTAATTGAAGTTACCCGTATCAATAAAATAGAAGTACACGGCAACGTTGAAGTATATGTTTCGGATGGCAATACCGATAAGGCCAAAGTTTACAACAATTATTACGCAAGTAATGCTTTGGTTCAGGATCAGGGCGGAGTATTACGCATAAGCTCATATTCGTCGCAAAAACTGGTGGTTTGGGTTACCGTAAGCGATCTGCGCGAAATAGCTGCTTTTGATAACGCAACTGTAAAATCATTTGGTAAACTTTCTGCACTGGATATTGAGTTAAAGCTACATGACCAGGCTTTGGCTCAACTTGATCTGGATGCATACGAGGCTCATATCAATCTGAGCGGCGCATCGAAGGCCGACCTAACCGGCAATATAGACCAGGGCTCGGTTATTTACGATCAGAGTTCGTTTTTGAATATCAGCAAACTGACTGCCGGCAACGTTAGCAAAAAAGTAAATACTATCAAAAAATATGTAAGCCACGAAGAATTGGCATCGCTTTAAGCCAATAAAAAAAAGAGGGCCCGGGTTGATCCGCGCCCTCTATTTTTGTTTTATAACCGGCAGGTTTGCTTTACTCGCTCTTGCCCGGTTTAGGCTGATCATTGTCGAGCTTTAAGGTGTAAGCAGGCTCGGAGGCATCAATGGCTAATTGAAGAAGGTCGGTTGCCGGCACGTTACTTTCGGCGGCAGGTGTCCTCTCTTCCTCCAAACCGTTGGAATGGATATCCTCCTGACTCATTTGATCGCCTTTGTCTGAATCTTCCGAATCATCTAATGGAATAATGTCTTCTGGTTTTATCATGGCTTTGCGTTTTAAACTTTGTTTATCAAAGATACGTCCAAATAAAACTAACAGAGCAGGGTTTTAATTTGTTTTAAAACAAACTATTTCAAGCCATACACAATAACTTTGTGTGAGAATGTACCCAGGAAAACCTTGCCGTTTGCAATGGTAGGCGCACAAAATTTTGCGTAAAATCCCGGGAAATCATTAGCGCTTTGCCCGCTATTCCAAAGTTCCTTGGTAATATTAGCGGCATCAAAAGCCCTCAGAATACCTGGAGATGACTGTCCTGCTGCATCGCCACTTGAAGCATACCAGGCCCATAAAATTCCGTTACTGGTACCGTTTGATGATACCGAAAGTATGGCACCAGTACCGCCGCCCGGGCCGGGTAATGAAGAAGTTGTTGGGGTGAACGCAAATTTCCCATTATTGAATGAATAGGCGCGTAGCCTGTCATTCTCGGACCAAAAATAGACATAGGCATTTCCCGCTCCCTGAAAAAATGCAGGCTGACAATGCATGGAGTTGTTGATCGGAATTGTTTGAACTACCTGGTTGGCTACGGTTGAATACCCGCCCATATTGTCTTTATCCAGTAGGTAAATATTACCGTCTTTACATCCAGTTACAAAAAGGTTAGAATTTGGGATCAGAAAAGTACCCATAACGCCATAATCAAGGTCGTTGATGTTCAAATCAAGGTAGTTGGTTGGTGTAAAATAACTGCTAACCTGAAGTGTATTACCAGATGGCGTTAGTTTTAAGGCACTTTCCGACCTGTTGGACAGATCAGTTGGATCTGGATTGGGATTATTTTCGTCAGTTCCGTTTCCAGTTTTGATAAATAGGTTTCCCTGCCCTACGGTACCATTTCCGGTAGTTACATACAAATTGCCCTGAGCATCGGCTGCAATACCCATACCGCTTTCCCAAATGCCGCCATTTTCACCACTTGGGGTATCATTATACACAACGGTTTGTGCCAAAGACTTTGCGTCATATCCGAAGATCCAACCATGATAAGGGTTCCAATCACAATGCGACGCATAACTGATATAAACTGTACCGTTTACCAAAGCCAGTCCCTGCCGCTGATTATTGCGCAGCGGGTCGAAACTTACTACGCCGTTTACGGAACCATCACCGGTACCTGGTACACTTGCTTCAATTTTTACCGGACTACCAGCTTGTTCCTCGCCCGTAGCAATGTTTACGGCATGCAGGTGCTGCACAAAGTGTGTTCCGTCGGTACTGCGGGCAACAAAATAAATAGTTTGCGATGTTGGGTCGATCACCGGCGTGCCAATAATGCCAATATTATAACTAATGTCGTTATAAGGGGTACACCATGACGAGCTCATATCGGTATGGTTTGGTGTGCGCATCCCGCTTTGGGTATAGTTTTTTTGCCAGAATAAAGTTCCGCTATCGGCATCATAGGCATAAACAGTATTATTAACAGTTGCAATAAAAACCACATTTCGGGTTTTATTACCTATCGTAAGATTCCCTACTACCAATGGCTGCGCATAGGTTTGATCATCGACAGAAAGCTCAAATAATTTTCCAAAATGAGCAGAATTAACGTTTGCTGGTGTTAATGCTGTTTCATGATCGTTTAAACCAGCCCGGTTATTGTCGTTATGCTGGGTAAGTACCGAAATGTGCTGCGTATTGGTTGAGTCAGCCGGTGTGTTACCGTTTCCATTTGTAGGATGAACGGGGTCTTTCTTTTTACAAGCGAAACACACCAGGGTCAATAAAATTGGCAGTAAGTATTTCTTATTCATAAAATATTTTTTTGTTCTGGGCTAATTGGAATTGCAATATAGGCTTTTACTGTAAAATGGTAAAAAAGATGAACTGCTATTGAATAAATACCGTGTGGCTATTCATTATTTAGGCTGAATGCTTACCTTTTTAAACCATAAACCACTAATTGATTTGAGAAAGTTGCGACGTAAACTTTTCCATTAGCAATTGTTGGCGAAACGAATTTTGCCCATCCACCTACGGCATCGCTACTTACCATATCGCTATTCCAAAGCTCTTTGGAAATATTCCTTGCATCAAAAGCCCTAAGAATCCCCTCGTAAACTGCATAATAGCCATTGATGTGCGTACCATCGGATAAAAGCTTATTTTCCTGGTAGGATGCCCACACTATCCCTGTGCCCGGAGTAGAACCATTGGAAGATACTGAAAGGCTTGCACCGAAATTTTGAGGTGGTGTAGCAGGTGTAAAAACCTGTGCTTCGCTGAGTACCCCACTTCCCGCATTTATTGTAAAAGCATGCAAGGATTCACTCTCGGGCCAAACGTAAACAGATTGCACGTTACCCCCATTATAATAGGATGGTTGTGATCGTAGCGGAGTATTAAAAGGTATCACCTGTTTGTTTGAATTGCCTGATGACGAATATCCGCCCATATTATCTTTATCTAACAGGTATAAATTCCCGTCCTTGCAACCTGTAAAATAACTATTAGAGTGGGGTATTAAAAAGGTGCCCATTACACCATAATCCAGATCGTTCAGATTCAGGTCTACATAATTGGTTGGTGTAAAAAAGCTACTTACCGCCAGCGTATTGCCCGACGTTACCAGTTTCAAAGCACTTTCAGATCTATTGGTCAGGTCTGCGGGGTTTGAACTGGGTTGGGGCTCGTTACTTCCGTTACTGATGGGTGAATAAATTGTCGGTGCTCCAACGGTACCATTACCGGTTGTAACGTACAAGTTTCCCTGTTGATCGGCAGCAATACCCATACCGCATTCCCAAATACCGCCTTCCTCGCCATTGGGCGTATCGCAGTAGACATAACGCTGCGAAAGTGATTTTACATCATACCCTAATATCCAGCCATGAAAAGGGTTTAAATCGCAATGCGAAGCGAAGCTAATAAATACCACGCCGTTAACCATGGCCAGCCCCTGGCGCTGATTGTTCAGTTTAGGCTCAAAGCTAACCATGCCGTTTGAGCTCCCGGCGCCTGTTCCGGGGACACTGGCTTTAAGTTGTACCGGGCTTCCCGGTTGCTCAGCTCCGGTAACAATATCAATGGCGTGCAAGTATTGTACAAAACTGGTGTTACCTCCGCTACTTCGGGCAACAAAATACATGGTCTTCGATGCTGAATCGATGACCGGAGTGCCAACTATCCCGATATTATTTCTAAAATCGGTATAGGGACTGCACCACCAAACCGGCGATGTAAACTGAGCAGCGCTTGGTGGTCGCATGCCACTCTCCGTATAATTTTTATTCCAAAATAATTTGCCATTGTCTGCGTCATAAGCATAAATTGTATTACTAACGGTAGCTACGAAAAGCACATTGCGTCTTCCGGTTCCCATAGGCAAACCACCAACCACAAGGGGTTGAGCATAGATATCATCATCCGTAGTCACCAAAAATAGTTTGCCAAAATGCGAGGTATTCACATTGTCTACATTTAATGCCGTTTCCCGATCGTTCAAACCGGCGCGACCATTATCGTTATGCTGTGTGAGTACCGAGATGTGCTGTACATTGGTGGAATCATCCCAATTACGTCCCGAAACCAGGTTAGTAGGTTGGACTTTTGTTGTTTTTTTACATCCCAAACAAACAACGATTGTCAAAATAATTATTAACGGTTTTCTGTGCATCTGATTTCAGGCTGACAGCATTAGACCCAGTTTGTAATAACGGCAAACAGGTCGAAAAACAATACCAGGTTTAATTAACGACAATGTAAAACTAACTTTTTAATTAATCAATTAAAAAGTTAGTTTTCTTACCATGTTATTCTGGCAATCGGCTATATATAGATTGCCGGCCTTATCGATTGCGAGGCCATAGGGATTAAAAAAAGTTACTTTGGATGCGATACCATTATCGCTTCCCCGCTTGCGCGATCCGGCAAGAGTACTAACCATACCATCGGGAGTAATTTTACGAATCAT
Organism: uncultured Mucilaginibacter sp.; assembly: GCA_903887275.1. Classification (GTDB taxonomy): domain Bacteria; phylum Bacteroidota; class Bacteroidia; order Sphingobacteriales; family Sphingobacteriaceae; genus Mucilaginibacter. The sequence continues at coordinate 24,643 of CAISPD010000238.1, read as the reverse complement.
TTGATTTCCGACATCAGCAACATAAACTACGCCGTGTTTATCTACCGCAATGCCAAAAGGATGATTAAATGTGGCCAGAGGACCTTTTCCGTCTTTTGCACCGTTATTTTTCTTGCCCCTTGGAGCAGGTTTACCCGCCAATGTTGAAACTGTTCCATCCGGGCTTATTTTCCGGATCATGTTGTTATAGCAATCCGCCACATAAAGGGTTCCCTGATTGTCGATCGCTATTCCGGCAGGAAGATAAAATGATGCTTCCATTCCTTTACCGTCTTTAGCCCCGCGATCGAAATTCCCGGCAACAGTTGTGACTTTCCCTGAAGGCGAAATTTTCCGGATCACATCTTTGGTGTAGTCAGTAAAATAGATATTGCCCTGCTTATCGGAAACTAAAGCGTGTGGATTGTCTAAACGAGTAGTATCCTCAGGCCGGTCACGGTTTGTAGGGGTAAGCATACCGGCAACAGTTGATACGGATCCATCAATGCTGATCTTTCGTATCGAATTGTTCTGAGTGTCTGCCACATAAATATTACCATTAGGATCAACGGCAAGGCCAATAGGATAGTTAAACGAAGCCCTGGCAGCAGGCCCATCGGCATTACCAGAAACTCCTGAACCGGCAATAGTTGAAACCGTACCGTCAGAAGATATTTTACGAATCAGGTTATTACGCGTGTCGGCAACAAAAACATTTCCGTTTGAATCAACCGCCAATCCCATCAGGTTATTGAAAGAAGCCTTTCCCCTGTCGCCATTTGTTGTACCCATATTGCCATTGCCGGCGTAGGTAGCAACCATAGGCTTGTAGCCATTGCGCAAACAGGCAACAATTGTCAGGCAACATGCTAATAGTAATAATAGGCTTCTTTTCATAAATGCTATTCGGTAAAAATTGTTGAAGCCTTAAAAATAGAAGATTTATCTTGCTTTAGAAATTAGGCCGATGAAGCTCAGGCCTGGTTGCTGGTACGCGGACCACGGTTTCCACCCTGCCCTTTTTTCCTTTTAAAATTCCGTCGCTTATCATTTCCGCCCCGCCTACTGGATGATGTTGACTCCCTGAACACCGGTGCTTCGCCCAATTCTGCAGGTAAGGTCTTCTCTTCTATACTGCGTCCGATCATTTGTTCGATACTTTTGAGCTTACGGGAATCGCGCTCATTAACAAGTGTTATAGCAGTACCGGTTGTTTCAGCGCGGGCTGTCCGGCCAATACGGTGAATATAGTCTTCAGGGTCGGAAGGTACGTCGTAATTGATCACCAGATCGATGCCTTCAACATCAATACCACGCGAAAGGGCGTCGGTACCAATAATAACTGGTAAGGTGCGGTTTTTGAAATCGAGTAAGATCTGTTCGCGTTCCGCCTGTTCAAAATCGGAGTGAAAAGCATTGGCCTTTACATGTGCCGAGCGTAGTTCGCGGCTAAGGCGTTTAACTTCGTCCTTGGTATTGGCAAAAATAATAGTGCTGGTATAGTTTCCCTGTCGCAGCAACTCAATAACCAGTTTCGACTTTTGTTCGTTATGTACTTTATATATCTGCTGGCTGATGCCCTGTGCAGGTTGTGAGGTGGCCAAATTGATCTGTTCGGGATTTCTCAATATAGATCCGGCCAGTTTGCGTATTGGCGCCGGCATGGTAGCAGAAAAAAGCAAGGTTTGCCTTTCCTGCGGTATATCGCGGATGATACGCATAATATCGTCCATAAAACCCATATCGAGCATACGGTCAGCTTCATCCAGAATCAAATATTTAATATCATTTAGCTTCAATACGCCGGAGGTAAGGTGAGCGATAAGCCTTCCCGGTGTCGCCACCAGTATATCAACTTTGTTTTGTATTCCTCTTCGCTGCTGTTCGTAAACGATACCATCGCCTCCACCGTAAACCGCTATAGAACTTAGCCCGGTAAAATATGCAAGGCCCTCAACCTGCTGATCGATCTGCTGAGCCAGTTCGCGCGTTGGCGCCAATACCAATGTAGTGGTTCGGTGCTCGCGGTTAGGCATACTGCTGATCTGGTGCAATACCGGCAATAAATAAGATGCAGTTTTACCTGTTCCGGTTTGAGCACAAGCGATCAGGTCTTTTCCCTGTAATACTATCGGGATAGCCAATTCCTGAATCGGCGTTGGGGTGGTGTATCCCATGCTCAGGATACCTTCGGTGAGCTGCTCGTTGAAGTTAAAATCGTGGAATGTCAAATATTTTACAAATAATGGCGAAGATAGGAAAAAAATAGGGGATTTGGCATCCGGGATTGGGCATTAGGCATTAGGCATTGGATTTTTCGCCAAATGCCAGCGCACCAAAATGACCAATGACAGCGAAGCGAAATGACGCGCAGCAAATGCCCAATACCAGCGCAGCTAAATGACGCGCAGCAAATGACCGATGACAGCGCATCGAAATGACAGCGAAGCGAAATCACCATTCAAAGGAGTGCACAAAGTCTTGCTCCAATAGCCAGTGATTAAATTTCAACAGATTATTTTCTTTGCCTGAAACGGACATTTGAAATACGATATCCTGGTTTGAGCGCGACACCTTCATTGTATCCAGGCTTATTTTCAAATCTTTCATTTTGTGTCTCAGTACCGGCGACTTGTCGTTGCCTTTAAACACGATCCGGTATTCGGTATGCTGAAAGCGGTCATCGAGCCAGATTTGGATAAAATCAAGGATGTATAATACAAACAAAGCCATGACTAATGCTGCGCCTGCAAGCACAAATTCGCCCAGGCCAATAAGCATCCCTATAGCCGCTGCAACCCATATGGAAGCAGCCGTGGTGATACCGGAAACAGAACCGTTGTTACGAAAAATTACACCTGCCCCAAGAAATCCAACGCCGGTGATGACATTGGCTGCAATACGATCGCGGTTATCAACTACGCCAAGCAGGTATGAACATATGGTAAAAACAGTAGCCCCAAAACAAATTAGTGCAAGCGTTCTGAAACCTGCAGGTTTTCCCCTGATCTCCCTTTCGATACCCAGAATGCTGCCAAAAAGTATGGAAAGAAACATTTTCAGTATTTCGTCGCCATATAGGTTATGGTTAAGCTGAGCTATAGTTCCTAATGTCATTTTCAGAAAAAGACTAATAATTGGTAGGCTAATTTATAAAATTAACCGGCAATATATTTACCCGCGAAGGGTATTTTACTGAGTATATAAATAACCCCAAATGAAAGAATCAGGCAAACTAAAGCGGTAAGCGGTATGCTGTAATAGGGATTGCCAAATTTTGAGCTCAATCCGAAATCGTCGAGCCGGTTTAAAATTACAGCATGGCACAGGTAAATTCCCAGACTGAGGTTACTGATTAAATCACGCAGCTTTACCAGGCCTTGCGGTAATTTAAATACGGTTACACGGGCCAGTAAAAATATGCCAGCTGCATATAATATCGCAAAGGGCCCTAGTGGCTCGTACAACACAGTACTTATGTTCTTAGTATTGTTTGTAATCAGGTAGGTACCGGTAATGATAGCAGTGAGGCATAAAAAATAGAAAATAAGCAGGCCCGATCCTGGTGCCCTGCCATTCAGGTCGGCATTAGCCAGGTAATAACCTAAAACCAGGTAGCCTATATAGCCTGAAAAATATTTAACATCTATTTGCGGCCAGTAACTATTCAGCCAGGGTTGACTGAATAAAATGACAATAAACCAAACCAGTAAAAAATATCTGAGCTCTTTTTCATTGGAATTCCTAACAAACTTTCCGATAACAGGAACAACAAGATACAAGCCTACCAGCATATAAACATACCACAGGTGGTAATAAGCGCCATTGCGTAATTGATGTAATACGGAAAGAGCATCCTGCCCAAAATCACCATAAAATGGAAGCTCCTCATCATACCAGCTGTAGGCCACATAAACCAGGCTCCATATCAAAAATGGCCATAACACCCGGGTAAACCGCTTTTTCAGGAAGTCGGCCAAATCGTAATCGCGGCGCAGCAATAAAGCACCTGTTATCATTACAAAAACAGGTACAGCAAAGCGGGTAAGCGCATTATAGATGTCGGCAGCAAACCAGTCGGCAAGTGACGTGGTCTTAAAATTCATGAGCAATGGCGATGCAGTATGCAGTACGATCACCGAAAACAAAGCGATCACACGCAGGTTGCTAAACCAGGCTATTGCGCCCTGGTTTATATAAGCCGGACTATTGGTCAATGGATTTTGCAGGTTGAAAGTTTTGTTAAAAATAATAAAAGCAAATAAAAAACCCGCCCCCAATAAAGGGAAGCGGGTTACTATTTAAGGGTTAATGGGTGTGCTAATTATTTCTTCAGTTCGTTGATAGCAACTTCAGGCACTAAAACATTGTGAACCTTTTCAACTGTGATACTTTTTGGCAAACTAAAATCAGCCGTAAGTTTGATATCTGTTGATGAAGCGCCAACTTTAAGTTTATAGGTACCTGCATCTGCAACCCATGCCGAAGCCGAAGTGTTGAACGATTCCAGGTCTTTTGCTGTCAGCGTAAAACTCAATGTTTGTGATTCTCCGGGAGCCAGTGCTTTTGTTTTACCGAATGCTCTCAATTCTTCGGCCGGTTTTTCAAGCGTTTTTGTTGGCGCACTTACATATACCTCAACAATTTCACGACCTGCAACATCACCGGTATTGGTAACGGTTACGCTAGCTGTCACTGAACCATTCAATACTTTCGAACTTAATTTAAGATCGCTGTATTTAAAGCTGGTATAAGACAAGCCATAGCCAAATGGATATGCTGTTTTTACATCAAAGGTATTATAGTAACGGTAGCCAACATAGATACCTTCTTCGTAAGTAACTTCAGATGGACGGCCCATCATCGGCGAAGGAGTCTGACCGGCTGGCAATGGCAGATCTTTGCCAGGGAAGTTTTTAGCTGAAGGCACATCATTATAAGTTACCGGGAAAGTTGCCGGCAATTTACCTGATGGGTTTACTTTACCACTTAATACATCAGTAATAGCATTACCTGCTTCCAGACCTGGCTGCCATGCCAGTAATATCGCATCGGCCTGGTCTCTCCAGCTGGCAGTTTCAATTACACCACCAATATTTAATACGATCACTAACTTTTTACCTTTTGCGTGGAAGGCATCAGATATACTCTTGATCTGAGCTTTTTCGGCATCATAAAGGTTGAAATCATTATCAACTTTACGATCAGCACCTTCACCGGCGTTACGGCCTATGGTGTAAATAGCAACATCAGCGTCGCCAGCTTCTTGCGCCAGCAGATCGGCATTGATATCCAATTGTGCAGGCGGCGGAGTTGTCATGAAAATTGACATGGCATTTTTCGGATGTTTAGCCGCTTCTGCAGTCAGGTATGATTCGTAAGCAGCCCTTAATTTAGCATCAACAACATAGCCACCGTTGGTTAAGCCCTGAATCAGTGAAATGGTATATGCTTTATTAACATTACCGCTGCCTGTACCACCTGCAATCAGGTCGTAAGAAGTATTGCCAAACAAGGCTACTTTTTTAGCGCTTGTTAGTGGCAGTGCTTTGCCTTCATCCTTTAATAACACCATGCCCTGAGCAGCAGCTGCACGTGAAACCTGTGCATTCTTTTTCAGATCAGGCGCGCTTGAATACTTGTATTTTTTGAATTCAGGCGAAATCAGGATAATTCTTAACAGGCGCTCTACGTTGGCATCCAGTTGTTGCTGGCTGATCTTGCCTGCTTTTACAGCTTCGACAATATCTTTAGATTGATTAGGGTTACCTGGCATCAACAAGTCATTACCTGCATTCATCTGTGCAACGGCATCATGGCCACCAAACCAGTCGGTCATTACCAAACCTTTAAAGCCCCATTCGTCTTTTAAAACAGTAGTTAACAGGTCGTGGCGCTCTGAGGTATAAGTGCCATTCAGTTTATTGTATGATGACATGACCGTCCATGGATGCGATCCTTTGATAGCGATCTCAAATCCTTTAAGGTAGATCTCGCGTAAAGCTCGCTGACTAACTATCGTATTAACACTGTTACGATTGGTTTCCTGGTTATTGGCTACAAAGTGTTTGATCGAAGTACCAACACCCTGTGACTGTATACCATTGATCACAGCAGCAGCTATACGACCAGATACCAGCGGGTCTTCTGAAAAATATTCAAAATTACGTCCGCCCAGTGGATTACGGTGAATATTTTCACCAGGTCCCAGTAATACGTCTGCACCATATTCGTGCACTTCATTACCGAATGCTTCACCAACCTGGTGAACTAACGCCGGGTCCCATGAAGATGCCAGTAAAGTGCCTACCGGGAACGCAGTTGCGTAATAAGTTTTTGAACTATCGCCATTGCGGATAGGATCGATACGTATACCGGCAGGACCATCGGAAACTGTGATAGAAGGTATACCCAAACGTGTAATGGCATGGGTACGACCAGCAGCTCCGGGAACTTTTTCGGGGATGTTATAGGCATCTTCATCAGATGGAGGCAACTTAAATCCGCCGATATTGATACCTTCCTTCATTTGTTTCGGCGTAGGCTTAGGCATGCCGGGCATTTTGAAGCCCATACCCACTACCAGCTTTGCTTTTTCTTCAAGGGTCATCGCCTTAACAACTTCTTTGATCGGGCTTTTTCCCAATTGCGGTACCGCTGCCTTTTTCTTTTGTTGAGCAGATGCACCTACACAGCACAACAACACAAAGGCTGTCAGTAATGATAAATTTTTCTTCATTTTGGTTTATTTTTTGATTTGAACTGCCCAATTCTGAGACAGTATTATTGGTTAGTTATTGGTTTGACCGACTTCTTAGTGTCAATCTGACACAATGATACAAATTTTTTGTCCACATCCAAATTTTAAACAAAGATTTATTTCCATGTCAATTGCAGATAGGTTTCCAAAGTCCGAAATAACAACTGTTGCATCAATGTAAAAAATGAGATAGACAGAAACCTGTTAAATACAGACCGGCGCCGGGTAACAGCCGATGAAGGAATTTTACCCGCAATTGATTTTATTTAAGTACTTTGCCCGGGCATTGCATTTGAAAAAAATATGACTTATTGCTTAGGAATTAAGGTTAAAGAAGGTTTGGTAGCTATTGCCGATTCATTGATCACATCGGGTACTGACACAACTGTAAAAAAGAAAATATTTGTTGAGCAAAAGGATAATTTTTCCCTTTTTATTATGACGAGTGGCTTGCGGTCTGTTCGTGATAAAGCGATCGTATATTTTCGGGAGGAGCTGGAAACCAATGATTTTGATAAACTCTATAAAGCGGTAAATGCATTTGGCCAGCAGGTAAAACGGGCGGCTGATGAGGATAGAGAAGCACTTGAACGCGCAGGCTTCAAATTCGACCTCAATACGATCATAGGCGGACAGCTTAGAAACGATGAAGAACATAAATTATTCCTGTTATATCCGGAAGGTAACTGGGTTGAACTTGGCCAGGGAGCACCTTATGTGATCATTGGCAATTCGGGCTACGGCAAACCAATTTTAAACCGGACTTTAACTGAGGACACCGACCTGCGGCTTGCTTTGAAGACGGGCTTCCTGTCATTTGACTCAACGCGGGTAATTGCAAACAATGTTGGCTACCCTATTGATATTGCACTATACCGCAATGGCACCTACCAGATGGTAGAGCAACATTATGAAGAACGGGATCTGAAGGATATTGCCGACCAATGGGCGCAGGAGCTAAGAAACAGCCTGGAACATATACCGGGTGGCTGGATGGAAGCTGCATTTGACAAATTGCCACCGAAAGAATAATTCAATTTCGCGCCATGAAATTCAGGATATCGACCGAAATGACTTATGAAGTGCGTTCAGCCGGTACGCTGTTATTGAATATCCATGCGCTTAGTACGCCCACACAAAACGTTTTAGAGGAAACCTTTGAGGTTGATCCGGCTATTAATATCGAAGAGATACACTCCGGCAATGGTGAAAACCGCATTGTAAGGCTGGAACTCGGGGAGCCCGGCATTTTTCAGATCAACTACCATGCCCTGGTTGACAATCACTTTCAAATTAAAAACTATAACGCGCTGGAGGAAACTGTTGTAGGCAAAATGGACCCCAGTATCCTGCCATTTCTATATCCAAGCCGCTATTGTCAATCCGATAAACTCTTCAGGCTGGCTAATAACCTTTTTGGGCATATTATCAGTCCCTATGAAAAAGTTGTAACGCTTAGTAACTGGATCAACGAGAACGTTGAATACCAAAGTGGCACAACCGACAACCATACTTCTGCTTTTGATACTGTAACGGAGCAAACCGGCGTTTGCCGCGATTTCGCTCACCTCGGCATAGCGCTTTGCCGGGCATTAACTATACCGGCCCGATATTTTACAGGCTATGCCTATCAACTGGTACCAGCCGATTTCCATGCCTGCTTTGAAGCCTATATTGGCGATGAATGGATCCTTTTTGATGCCACCCGCCTGGCACCGCTAAACGGCATGATCAAAATAGCATCAGGGCAGGATGCGTCTGATACTGCAATTGCCAATATTTTTGGCGACATATTGTTTACGGCCATGCAGGTTAATTGCGAACTTGAAGATGAAGGCTTTGAACCTTATTATCGCTGGTTTTAGCGATATTGAAGCTCCGAAAAATTAGATTATTCTGTTAATTTCAGATCGTAAATATTTATTGCGTTCAATGACTTATGCAAAAGCATCATCATAGTATCTGGTGGGGACCCCCGCGTAAATTTTCGCAGGTTTTTGAGGAAAGGAAGATCAGTTGGCTCGAATTGTTTTTCGACCTTGTTTATGCTATTGTTATCTCCAAAACTACCAGGGGACTTGCCATGAATACCTCGGCTCAGGGTATTGCCGACTATGCCTACTTTGTGATCATTATATTTTGGGGCTGGTATAACGGAAGCCAATACCACGACCTTCACGGAACAAGAGGTATTCGAACCCGACTCATTACGCTTTGGCAAATGATGATTGTGGCCGGTCTTGCGGTAACTTTCAATAGCCCTGCGGCGCTGTTTGCAGGCCGTGCTACGGTGGCCATCGCAATCTTACAATTATATATTACCTATTTATGGTGGAGTGTAGGCATTTACGATAAAGATCACCGAAAATACAATCTTCCTTACACGGTATGCTACTCGCTGGCATTCGTATTTATTGTAGCGACACTTTTTGTACCCCAACCTTACAAACGTATTTTCTTCTGGCTAACCCTGGTATTAAACTATGCGGCTCCTTTTATAGGTTCAGTGATTCTGAAACGCAATAATTCGGAGTTTTCACTCTCATCCAGCATGATAGAAAGGCTTGGCCTCTTTACAATAATAGTTTTTGGAGAAGCCATTTTAGGCGTAGTGAATGGGTTGAATATTTTTGAAGTATTTATTCTTAACCAATGGATTTGTTTTGGATTGGGCATACTGATCGTTTTCTCACTTTGGTGGATATTTTTCTCCCTGATTGCCGACCGGCAGGCAAAAACCGGCTTTACCAGAGGAAGTATAGCTGCAATGATCTATATTTTAACACTTGCCAGCCTGGGTGTTATCGGAGCTGCATTCCCAGGTTTGATGAATGACCTGAATGGATTACCCGAATCGGGCATTTCTGTTCCACGTTTGATTTATGGAAGTAGTATCGCACTTTTTATGTTGAGTATAGTTTTGATAAGCCGTTACCTGGTTTACCCAACTGAATACCGAAAAGTTAAATATAAAATACAGCTACTCATTGCAATAACCGCTGGTTTCATTTGGTTGATATCTGCTTTGATAGCACTTCCATTGGCTTGGTACCTGCTGGATATATTCCTGCTTTTGCTTGTTATCATCGTTATCCTAACGATGGGTTGGTTCAGATTGCAATTGCGTTTACAGGAACTCAAATAAACAAATCGACATTCAAAAAGCACATTTCAATTAACGGAATGAAACGCTTTGGATATTTTGCTTATTTTACGAACAAATAAAAAACTGAGTATGAGCGAAACGCCCCTTATCCAAATTCGTAATCTTTCCAAATTTTATGGCGCAAAACAGGTTCTCAAAAACCTTTCGCTTGATATTTACCCCGGCCAGGTTATCGGTTACATAGGACCGAATGGCGCAGGAAAATCTACCACGGTTAAAATTCTAACAGGCTTAATACCTGATTTTACCGGTGAGGTGATCGTCGACGGGATCAGTATGGCAAAAGATCCTCAGAGTATCAAAAAACTATTCGGTTATGTGCCTGAAAATGCTGAAATATATGACGTGCTTACTCCCCTGGAATACCTTGATTTTATTGGAAAACTCTATGGGATGGAATCAATTACACTGGAGGAAAGAGTAACCAAACTATTGGCAGCCTTTGGGCTGGCAAACAATGTGAACGACCGGATGGATACCTTCTCAAAAGGCATGAAGCAAAAGGTATTGCTCATCGCCGGTATTATCCATAACCCAAAGATCATTATTCTCGACGAGCCATTGTCGGGTCTGGATGCAAATGCGGTCATCGTGGTCAAAGAATTGATCTTACGTTTGGCTAAAGAAGGTAAAACGATATTTTACTGTTCGCATATGATGGATGTGGTGGAAAAAGTTTCTGACCGCATTATGCTGATCAACAAAGGTGAAGTGATTGCCGATGGTACCTTTGAATCACTGAAACAAAATCATAGCGATACCCTTGAAAAGATATTCTCCAAACTTACCGGCAATGAACATTCTGGCGATGACGCTAGTGCCATCATTAATGCATTGGACTAAGCAGCTATGGACAAAATATACCTTAAATTCATCCAATTGCTGAACCCGGTGCTAAGCCGTGCTGGTGTAGATACCGACCAATTATACCAGATTCTCCGTATCAAACTGATCATAGACGAACGCCGTCCCAAAGTCATGTTCGCCCAAAGGCAGAACAACAAAAAAAAGGTTCAATCGCCCTGGTTTGTGAGTTTCTTTACAGTTCTGATGGGGATTTTTATCGGGTTGGTGCTTTTTCTGAACAAAATGCCCTATGTAGGGCAAACCATCTATTTCAGTGTCTTTATGGTACTTATGTCTTTAACCTTGATATCAGATTTTACGACCGTTTTGATCGACACCAGAGATCAATTCATTATTCTGCCGCGCCCGGTAAATGATAGAACCATTGCAGTTTCGCGTATCCTTCATATCAGCATTTATGTGCTGCGCCTGGCATTATTGCAAGGTTTACCCGGCCTGGTGATGATCGGATTTATAGACGGGCTGGCTGCTGTGCCGGTATTTTTCATACAAATTCTCGAAGTTACGTTTATAAGTATCTTCCTGGTCAATATCGTTTACCTGGTTTTGATGAAATTTGTTAGTCCCCAAAAATTCAAGGATATTATTAATTATATACAAATAGCTTTTTCGATATTAATATTTGGTGCCTATTACCTATTGCCCAAATTGATCGACGTATCAATACTCAAAAATATTAGCATTCTGAGTCATTGGTTTTCCTATATCCTACCCCCGGTATGGATCACAGCACTTAACGAATTGCTCTTTCACCATGAGCGTGCCGATATGATAACCAGCCTATTGGCCATCACAGGGCTTGTAGTGCCTCTGTTTGGTCTTTGGCTGGTGGCCAAAGTATTGGCACCTGGCTTCAACCGGCGCTTATCGATAATTGCTACTTCAGATGGTTCGGCCGGCACACCTGCTAAGGTTAAAACTGAAGGCAAATCGGGCCTGATGGACAAAATTGCCAACCTGGTTGCAACCGACCCTGTTGAAAACGCAGGTTTCCGCATCACCTGGAAACTGGCTACCCGAAGCAGGGAATTCAAAATGAAAGTATACCCCGCATTTGGTTATATCCCTATTTACTTCCTGTATTTTACATTGAACGGTAAAGGGCATTCGCTGGCAGAACGCTGGGAAAATGTAAAAGCGGGTCATAACTACATCATACTGGCCTACCTGTGTATCTTTTTGCTCATGGCGGCATTGTCAAATGTTGCAATGTCCGACAGGTACAAATCGGCCTGGGTATATTACACAACACCAATAAGCGAACCTGGTAAAATTCTTTCGGGTATGTATAAAGCTATATTGGTTATATTTTTTGTTCCCTACAGCTTGTTTTGGGGCGCCGTTATTGTAGGTATCTGGGGACCAGCAGCCATCAATGATGTTTTGCTCGCCATGCTGGTAGGTATTATTTATGGAATTTTGATGGCTTTATTTATGATCAAGGGACTGCCTTTTTCCAAGCCTGTGATGATCAAACAAAGTGGAGGACGAATTGTAACTACCCTCATGACGATGATTCTTTTAGGCGGCATTGGTGTTGCCCATTATTTTTTGATGAAATGGGAAACTGTCATCTGGATAGCTATTATTCCTTTTTTCCTGATCACCTGGATAATGTTGCACTACTACAAAAAAACCACCTGGGAAAGCTTGGAAATGGCGGAGGATCTGTAATATCACATCTATCCTATAATTTGCATATTATTGGTATATGGTAATTTGTTACTTCAGTCAGATCAGCGAACAATGGACCGAAGCGAAGCTATCGGAACTATTACACGCGCTGCCCGAATCCTTGCGAATTGAAGCGGGTAGGAAGAAATTCTGGAGCGACCGGCAATTAACTGTTGCAGGTAAATTAATGCTGAAGGAAGTAATTGGGTATTTCGGAATGCAGCAGTTGTCACTTCCCGACCTGAAATACACCGAATACCACCGCCCCTATTTCAATGCTGCATTTGATTTCAACATTGCGCATTCCGAAAACTATGTTATTTGCTGTGGTACCGATATTGGCAAAATTGGGGTAGATATAGAAGAGATCAAGCCTATCAGTCTGGACGACTATACCAACCACTTCACAACCAATGAATGGCAAATAATTAGAAGTTCAGGAGACGAAATCACAAGCTTTTTTGAATTCTGGACTCGAAAAGAAGCTATCATCAAAGCAATTGGCACCGGAGTTTACACCCCACTATCTTCAATTGATGTGGCACAGGACAAAGTAATCTATAATAAAACAACCTACCATATACAAAAACTGCACATTACAGCAGGCTATCAATGCCATTTGGCCTGTACCGAATCAACAGGCGGGATTGCATGCTTTCAGCATAATTTTTAAAACTTTCAAGCTATCTTTGATTTATTACCATAAGAAGTCAGCATAAGATGAGTATAGCTCAGAAAGACAAATTCCCGTACCTGGCATTGATGGTAAACATTTTTATACCATTGATCATTGGCATTACAGCATCCCTGTTTACCGAACCCGAAATAAAGGGCTGGTACCTGGACTTAAATAAACCTACGTTCAATCCGCCAAACTGGCTTTTCGCCCCGGTATGGACAACAATTTATATCCTTATTGGGCTGGCTGCTTTCAGGGTTTGGAGAAATAGAACCGATACTGCTGGTTTTAAAACAACCCTGTGGGTATATGCGATCCAATTAGTACTTAATTTTTCCTGGTCTATCGTTTTCTTTGGGATGCATCAGATACTTGGAGCTTTTTTAGTGATCGTATCGCTGTGGGTTTCCATTGCTTTAAACATGTATTACTTTGGCAAATACAGCAAAACTGCCTCCTGGCTGCTGCTACCCTACCTGCTTTGGGTAAGCTTTGCATCAACGCTAAACCTGGCTATTTACCTGCTTAACCGATGAATTTTTTAAATTTAACTTGTTATTACACTAAATGATGATCAGGAAGTACATACTCACCTTTTTATTTTTTATCAGCTGCTGTAGTTTGGTATTTGCAGACAAGGTGACGATCGATCATTTTACCATCGCAAAAAGCACAAATGCGGATAATGAGTTTGCTGTAAAAGCTACAGATACCGCCGGAAATGTAATAAACGATATAAATGGGCAGTTTGCCTTTTCAGTTAATGGTTTCGAAGAAAATCTGGTATTTAAACAGGGGATCGCGAATGATCATCATCAGATTAGCAACTCGAGTTTTATTTATATCAAGCACGAAAATGAAAACGGCACTCATGCTACACTATATTATATTTACCGCTCTGGCAGCTTCTTCATCCCCATACATATCAGTTGGATATACCTGATTGCTATACCCATCTTATTGATCGCTATTGGCTATATCTTCAAAAAGCTGATTATTTTGGCGGTGATCATCTTCATCATTTTCGTCTATTTCAACTACCACCACGGCCTCGGCGCAGGCACGTTCTTCGAAAGTATTATTGATGGGCTCAAAGGCTTATTCAACAAAGTATAACCTATCCCAAAAAATACCACTCAATCACTCATTCACTAACTCACTAACTCACTAATTATCAAAACGGCATTCCCACGCCAAAATTCAGCTGCAGGAAGTTAAAGGTATCCGGACCATTAGTTAATTTGTAGGTATTTTTTAAGGTACCCGTGCTAAAAAGTTCATCGAAATGGTTAATCAGCACCCATTGATCCGAGCCACTAAATTCAGGGTCTTTGAATTTCAATGCAGCATCGAGCCTGAACACAAAGAAAGAAAGATCGAAACGGAACCCGGTACCGATGGCTATGGCGGTAGATGGCCAGATATTGTTCAACCTGAACTCCTGGTTGGGGAATTGAGGTTGCTGATGTAAACGCCAAACGTTACCTGCATCAACAAAAAATGCCCCTAACAGCGGTGCACCGAAAAAGTTGTTGGCTATTTTGTACCGGTATTCGGAGTTCATTACAAATTTAACTTCACCAAACTGGTCGAGATATCTAAGGTTGCGCCTGATCGAATTTGCACTGCTTCCACCGTATTCGGCCCGATTAAATTGTCCGGGCCCCAGTGTTCGTGGCAACCAGGCACGTATATCATTGGCGCCGCCAACGTAAAAGTTCTTTTCAAAAATCAACTGCGAACTATTGCCATAGGGAATGCCGATGCCGGGGTTTAACCTTAGAATAAACTGCTGGCCGTTACCCAGGTCCCTGTAAAATCTTACATCAGCCTCACCTTTGGCATACTGTGCAAAGGTATATCCAAAAAAAGTACGGGCACCAAGTGTATCGCGGGGAGTATTGAATGCCCTGCTCAATAACGAAAGTGAATTTCCGCCTACATCCAAACTACCCCTGAAATAAATAAAGTCGTGATAGGTGCTTAGCTTACTGGCATTAAGTTGATAAGTATACTGTGAACCCGAAGTAAAAATGGTACGCCCTATCAGGGTTACGTAAGAGTTATAGCCGTTTTTTAATAGGGTTTCCCTGGCAGCCGGATCAATTATACCCTTAGAAAACTCTATATCAACCGGAGTTACGGTATGTACCTTGTTGGCTGTTTCGGTAAAATCATAGGTAATTGAATTAATGAAGCTCTCCCGCTCTACCAGACCTTTTTGAAAAAACAACGAGAAGTTGCTGGAGAAAGTGGTATGAGGAACTCCATATTTTCCGAGGATTGGCAAATTAAACGGAAACAGAATTTGTGGATAGGTGATACTTGCTCCTATCTTAAACTCCTGGTTTTCAATGGCGCCGCTCACCGTTGAGTTTCGACCATTATCAAACAGCACGCTATAGTTTGTTTTGAGCTGAAAGATGGTCGCCGATTTAAAAAGATTACGGTCGGTAAAGGTATTGCCGATATTGAATCCCTCTCGACCGCCATTGAACAGAAACTCACCCTCAATACGGTCCGACATTTGTTTCAGCGGTATCAGGTCTATCTTCTGATCGAGTCGATTGGTACTGTCGGGCAATTTCTCGTAGACCGGGTTGGGCACATTACGGAAAACGTTTAGCTCCGCAAGGCGCGAAGTGGTTAGGTTTTGCCTGTCGATGTTATAAATATCGCCTTTACGCTGGTATTCGTAGATGGTAATGATCCAGGGTTTAAATTTATGCGAATAGTCTACAAACCTGAATTGCGAGTCAACCTTTAAAGTATCTGTTTTACCCAATTCGCGACCGCTGGTATTTGATACCGTAATGGTTGTATTGTTGATCCGGTAAACAGGGTGTATTGCTTTGCCGGGCGGATTATCGATCGTCATTTTCACATCAACCAAACTTTTGTTCAGTCCGGTGTCAACATCAAACCTGATATATTGTCTGAAAAAATCATAATAGCCATGGCGTTTCATCAACAGGTATAATTCATCACGTTCGGAAGCAAGGCTGTCCGTATCATATCTGCCGCCGGGCCTTATATGGGAAAATGCTGAACGGTTGGCACTGTATAATTCCTTTACTTTGCCATCGGGTATACTATCCCTGAATTCCCTGAATCTGAACATCGGCCCTTCTACCGCGGTAAAGATCAATTCGGCCCTTTTATTTTTTACTTTGATGGAGTCTGTTACGATGGCTTTAACATATCCTTTATTGCGTAGAAATTTTTGGATCTGGTCACGAGAATATTCCACCAGCGAAGTATCAACAATATTTGGTGCTTCACCGATATCTTTTTTCCCGTTTTTACTGAAAAGGTAATATAGCTGCAGGTTAAATCCGTTGTTACGCTGTTGTTCTTTATCCACGTAGTTCAGTGCTGCTTCGGCAAATTCCTTATCTACCCCAACCAGGGTATTTTTGCGCACAAGTGCCTGATTGTCTTTTAAACCACGGGTTAAACTGCAACCCATAAGTATAAAGACAAAGAGAATACTTAATATTGTAAGGCGGTAACCTTTTGAACTATTATATGCTTTCAAAATCTCAAATCAATTCATTAAAGTCATTACAACAAAAAAAGTTTCGCCGTGAACAAGGTTTTTTTTTGGTTGAAGGTGGTAAATCGATAATTGAATTTACCAATTCGCCTTATCAAATAGAAACTGTTTATCATACTCCCGCATTCGATTCAAAAGTGCTGAAATTATCGCAGAAAATAAACTTGTGTGAAATTTCTGTTAACGATTTGGAAAAGATCAGCAGCCTGAAAACTCCACAGGAAGTTATAGCCAGAATAAAAATACCCGATTGGCCGCTTCTAACGCCTGCAGAACTTCAGGGGCAATTTTCACTGGTGCTTGACGGGGTGCAGGATCCGGGCAATCTGGGTACTATTATTCGTATAGCCGACTGGTTCGGGATCGGCAATATTATTTGTTCGGAGGATACGGTTGATACGTACAATCCGAAAGTTGTACAAGCCAGTATGGGTTCATTGGCCCGGGTGAAGGTACAGCAGGTAAATTTGTCCGAATATTTGCCGCAAATTAAACTGCCTATTTTCGGCGCATTGCTAAATGGCAGTAATATTTATGATACCGATTTTGGCCGCGAAGGACTGATCGTAATGGGTAATGAAGGCAATGGAATACGGCCGGAAATAGAAAAACTGGTGGGTCAGTCGGTTACTATTCCGAGGCTGGGAAAAGCAGAATCGCTCAATGTTAGTATTGCATCCGCCCTGTTTTGCGCTGAGATCACCCGAAATACAAAAAAATAAATTGGCAGGCCACAAATAATTACTATTTTTGCACTCCTTAAAAATAGGGTCGGATGGCCGAGTGGCTAGGCAGAGGTCTGCAAAACCTCCTACAGCGGTTCGAATCCGCTTCCGACCTCAGGGTTAAAAAAAATTAAAATTAAAGCATCATGGGCGTTACTCGTTTAAAAAGAAAAGACAGAAGAAATAAAACTTTTTCGCGTTTAGAAGTACAAGGTCTTAAGCTCGCTACCAACATTGAGTTAGGCAGCCGTTCACAAGAGCCAAAAAATAGCCAGTTAGACAAAAACAACGCGGCTATCGCTAAAGCTTTGGGTAAATAATTCCTTTCAGGGATTTTTGACCGATTTTATCGAAAAAATATTTAATCCTGTTTTGCAAATGCAGACAGGATTTTTTTGTTGATGCGACCGATCAGTCCAGGTCCCTCATAGATAAAGCCGGTATAAAGTTGTACCAGTGATGCCCCGGCATTGATTTTGTCGAGAGCATCTTCAGCCGAATGGATTCCCCCTACACCAATGATCGGGAATGCACCTTTTGATCTTTGCGAAATATAGCTAATAACGGCTGTTGACGATTGCGTCAATGGTTTACCACTTAAACCTCCGGTTTCGTCCGTATATTTTGCCGATCGCAATCCTTCTCTTACTATCGTAGTATTGGTAGCTATCAATCCCGCAATTTTAGTTTCCAGCACGATCTCAACGATATCATCCAGTTGCTCGTGTGTCAGATCAGGTGCGATTTTCAGCAATATGGGCCTGCTGATCTCATTTTTTAAATTGCGTTGCTGCAAAGTATTCAGGATATGCATCAAGGGCTCTTTTTCCTGTAAAGCCCGCAATCCCGGCGTGTTGGGCGAACTTACGTTAACCACAAAGTAATCTACCACATCAAAAAGCCGGTCGAAACATTTGATATAGTCGTTTACGGCTTCTTCATTAGGCGTCACTTTATTTTTGCCGATGTTGCCACCAATGATCAAACCTTTTTGCCATGCCCTGGCATTTTTACGATATGCAGCAATATTTTCGGCAACCACATCCATGCCTTTGTTATTAAAGCCCATTCGGTTGATGAGCGCCTGGTCGGCAGGCAAACGGAACATGCGGGGTTTGATATTGCCCGGTTGCGGCAAAGGAGTAACCGTACCCACTTCAATAAAGCCAAAACCCAGATCGGCCATTTCGCTGATCACTTCCGCATTTTTGTCAAAACCGGCAGCCAAACCAACGGGGTTTTTAAACTTCAAACCAAAAACTTCTTTTTCCAGTCGGGCATCGCGAAAATCCCATAATGTCCGGCTAAGCATCGACCCACCCGGAAACCGATTAAAACGTTGCAGATTGCGGGTAACAAAGTAATGTACATTTTCGGGGTCGAACTGGAAAAGCAGTGGTTTGATCAGTTGGTACATGGCGCGAATTTAGGTTTTTTTGGCTTATTGTTCATGGATGATAGTTAAATGATCAAGCGCAATATCTGCTCTAAATCCTCTTTCGTGCTCCCGGACTTATGCGGACTTCCGGACTAAAAACGGTATCTTTGCGCCCAAATGATCGCTATAAATAATCTTACGTTCGAGATCGGTGCACGGGCGCTATATGATGAAGCCAACTGGCATATTAAACCGGGAGAAAAAATTGGCCTGATCGGGGCCAATGGAACCGGCAAAACAACCCTGCTTAAAATGATTGTGGGTGAGTATACTCCTACATCAGGTTCAATATCAAAGGCTAAGGACCTGACCATGGGTTACCTTAACCAGGACCTGCTCTCCTATTCGTCAGAAAAAAACATCCTGCACGTCGCCATGGAGGCTTTTGAACGCCAGAACCAGTTACATGATGAGATAGAAATATTGCTGAAAAAACTGGAGACCGAATATACTGACGACCTGTTGCATAAATTAAGCGATAAACAACATGAATTTGAAGTGCTGGATGGTTATAATATTGAATATAAAGCCCACGAAATTTTAGCCGGACTTGGTTTTTCTGAGGCAGATACCCATCGCAAACTTAGCGAGTTTTCGGGTGGCTGGCGTATGCGTGTGATGCTGGCCAAAATATTGCTACAGGCTCCTGATATCCTTTTACTTGATGAGCCTACCAACCACCTCGACTTACCATCGATCCAATGGCTGGAAGAATATTTGAGAGCTTTTGATGGTGCAGTGGTGATTGTTTCCCACGACCGTTGGTTCCTCGACCGTGTGATCAACCGCACAGTGGAATCAAGAAAAGGCAAATTGAATGTTTACTCCGGTAACTATACTTTCTATCTGGAAGAAAAATCGCAGCGCGAAGAAATTCAACGTGGTGAGTTTAAGAACCAGCAAGCCAAGATCAAACAGGAAGAACGCCTGATCGAGCGTTTCAGGGCCAAAGCATCCAAAGCAAAAATGGCGCAATCGCGTATCAAAGCACTGGATAAACTGGAGCGGGTTGACGATGTGGATGACGATAACCCAACCGTAAATTTCAAATTCCGATTCTCTAAACAATCAGGCAGGCACGTAGTGACCATTGAAGATCTGGCCAAGAGCTATCCTGGTTTGGATATATTAAGCCATGCTAACGCGCTCATTGAAAAAGGCGATAAAATTGCTCTGATCGGTGCAAACGGTCGCGGTAAATCAACTTTATTGCGACTTATTGCCGGTACAGATACCAATTTTACAGGCAAATGTGAAACGGGCTACAACGTTACCAAAACCTTTTTTGCACAGCACCAATTGGAGTCATTGCATCTTGAAAATGAAATATTAGCTGAATTGCAAGCATTTGCGCCCAAACATAACGAGACTGAACTGAGGTCGATCCTTGGTTCCTTCCTGTTTACGGGTGATGACGTTTTCAAAAAGATTCGGGTATTGTCGGGTGGTGAAAAGTCGCGCGTGGCCCTGGCCAAAGCGCTTACTGCCGATGCTAACTTCCTGATTCTGGATGAGCCTACAAATCACCTGGATATACAATCGGTAAATATCCTGATACAGGCATTACAGCAATTTGAAGGCACGCTGATCGTTGTTTCGCACGACAGGTATTTCCTCGACAATATCGCCAATAAGATATGGTTCATTGAAAACCAGGAGATCAAAGAATACCCGGGCACCTACCAGGAATATGAGGTATGGAATGCTAAACGCAAAATTCAATTAAAGGAAGCACCGGTTCCGGTAGCTGAAAAGCCAAAACAGCAAAAAGAAGCTTCACCAAGCGATGAAAAAGCCAAACAATTGAAGAAATTGAACCAGGACCTTTCGAAAATGGAAGAAGGAATAAACGACCTGGAGAAAAAAGTTAAACAATTGGAGGCACAGCTTGCGGATGATAAACTTTATAGTGATTCGGTTAATGCCAATAAAGTGAGTGATGCTTATCAATTGAAAAAGCTGGAGTTGAACGAATTACAGGCCAAATGGG
Organism: uncultured Mucilaginibacter sp.; assembly: GCA_903887275.1. GTDB lineage: Bacteria > Bacteroidota > Bacteroidia > Sphingobacteriales > Sphingobacteriaceae > Mucilaginibacter. The sequence continues at coordinate 3,809 of CAISPD010000238.1, read as the reverse complement.
AAGAGCTTGCCGGACAAATAATGGAACTGGAAGCGTAAAACAGTGACCATGTTATTGGCAACAGCAATCAGGCAGAAATTGCCAATCGGAAAAAAAAATTTCGAAACCCAATTTCGCAGGGGATGTAAAACTGCTTTTTTTCATGCTGCTGCAGCGTTGTTCTTACTCCTTACCGGCAGTAATGCATATGCTCAGTCGCCAACTTATTCCGACCAGTCATTTTTACCCGAAATTAAAAGTGTTGAATTTTATAATAGCAAAAAAGAGCAATCCTTTCCGCTTATCGAACTTAATTCGGGCCAGCAACTACTGCTGTCATTTGATGACCTGCATGGCGGAACCCGTAATTTTTACTATACGGTAGAGCATTGCGATGAGAACTGGAATCCTACGAACCTATCTCAGGCCGAGTACCTGCAGGGCTTTACTGAGGACCAGATCAGAAACTACAATTATTCGTCATCAACCACTCAAAAATTTACGCATTACGAACTTAGCTACCCGAACGAAAATTTATCGGCGCCAAAAATATCGGGGAACTATATTTTTAAAGTTTATGAAGATGGGGATAAAGCCAGGCTTGTGCTAACCCGACGTTTTTATGTATTAGGTTCTAAGCTTTCCGTATTTGCCGATATTGTTCCTTCAAACGATAACTCACTGAGGCAAAGCAACCAAAAAATTAACCTGCAACTGGACTATGGCGCTCTAAGGGTTCAAAATCCGAACGACGATATTAAGGTGCTTGTTATGCAAAATCGCCGGGATGAAACGGCTATGTTGAGTACACAGCCAGCTAGTATCCAGGGAACACGCATGGTTTATAACGATATTGCTACGAATGATTTTCAGGGGCTAAATGAGTTCAGGCACTTTGACACACGATCATTAAAACTTAACTCAGACAGGATCAGTCATATTTACCGTGATACAGCCAATACTGTCATACTGCTCATAGACCCAACCCAAAACCAGCCAAATTACAGTCTGTATTATGACAATGACGGTAAATTTTTTCCAGGCAACCAGGATGGCAGTGATCCGCGTATCGATGCCGATTATGCGCACATTTATTTTACGCTGGCAAGTAATCATGCCGAAAATGAGGGGTCGGCCTATATTGTAGGTTTGTTTAACAATTTCCGCCTGGATAATAGCAATAAACTTTACTTTGATCCGGCCGACAGGCTTTACCATATCCAGCTTTTTTTGAAACAGGGTGAATATGATTATGAATATGTTTGGTTGCCGAAGGGAGCTGATAAACCTGATAATGCTGCTTTTGGAGGATCACATTACGAAACGGAAAATGAATACCAGGTTTTAGTTTATTACCATCCTGCAGGAGCAAGGTGGACCGAGCTGGTAGCTTACCGGGCTTTAAACACAAGCACAAAAAGGTGAGGATTTGCCTATATTTACATCAAAATGCCACTTATGACCACAAGGACGCCGAAAGAATCACATACTATCATGAATGAATTGGTATTGCCCAACGATACTAATACGCTGAATAACCTGATGGGCGGTCGCTTATTACATTGGATGGACATTGCGGCAGCAATTTCGGCTCAGAAGCATTGCAACCGGATCGTAGTAACAGCATCAGTTGATAATGTTTCGTTCAAACATTCTATCAAACTTGGCGATGTGGTTACTATCGAGGCGAAAGTAACAAGGGCATTCAATACGTCTGTTGAAGTTAGGTTAGACGTTTGGGCGCAAAATATCCCTTCAGGTTCAAAAATAAAGAGCAATGAGGCCTATTATACCTTTGTGGCTGTTGACCAGAGTGGCCGCACCATACCAGTACCATCATTGCACCCCGAGACTGAAGAAGACGAGATATTATACGCGGGTGCTTTACGCCGCCGGCAATTGCGTTTAATTTTAGGCGGTAAAATGAAGCCCGATGACGCTACAGAACTGAAGGCATTGTTTTTTACAGACGGCAAAGCGCATTAAGACCCCATTTCCAGCACTTTATCAAACTCCTCTTTTTTGATAGCAGCTACCGAAAGGCGGCTAAGCCTTACCAGTTGAATATCTTGTAAAGAAGGCTCGGCTTTGATCTGAGCCAGGCTTACAGGCTTTTTAAGCGCTTCAACGGGTGCAAGTTCTACAACAACCCAATTGGTATCGTCGGTAGTTGGATCCTGGTACGATTCTTTAACCACTTTGGCAATGCCAACTATATCCTTTCCTTCATTACTATGGTAATATAGAACCAGGTCGCCTACACGCATCGCCCTTAGATTGTTGCGGGCCGCATAGTTGCGAACTCCATCCCACACGGCAAGCCCATCTTTTGTAAACTGCGTCCAACTATACTTTTCAGGTTCTGATTTTACGAGCCAATAATTCATAATGCCATTAATTGAATAGCCGTAAAGGTGTGAAAAATGCCCGAAAAGGGAAAGATGTTTTAGTGGTTTATTGTAGTTTAATTAGTTTTAGTGAGTGCATCCTTTTCTTCACTGATCAGTCTTTTGGGATCGCGATTGAACCAGAAGATACTGGCATTTTTCATGTACTCAACCTGCTTCTTTGGCTTTTTAAAAGTATATAACCACCACAAACCGCATTTAAGGCAGAAATTATAAAAGAATATCGGTAAAATGATGCCTGAGCTCCACACAAGCAGCACCAATACGGGCACATAGTAAATATGCAGAAAATTCATGCAAAGTATCCGTACGAAAGACATGGTAACTATCTGCATACAATAAATAAATAATGAATGATAGCCAACAATACGAAAGAAAGTAAATGCCTTATATTTTTGCAATAAAAACGAAAAACTCAGCGAAGCTGCACAACCTACCAGCGCTTCTACCATAAACCAGAATGGCTGATTATATTCTGTAAACTGTATCCCATATTTAGTGGGTTGCAGGTTGGCTTTAGTAAAATGATATTGGATGATTAAGAACAGCACAACCAACGGAACGAATATTTTCCAGGAAGTGAAACGCTGAATATTACCCTCGCCCAGCATGATATCTGATACCAGGTCGCCCAGAGCGAAGAAGAAATAATACTCGCATATATCGTTCAGGAAACCAAAATCGTGCCCGTAAACTTTGATCCAGGCATTAACAGAAAATAGTGCCAGGCCGATCAGTATCTGCGCAAAGGCAGGTAATTTAAGCTTCGATTTTAGCAATGCATAAATACTGCCGATAAAAAACAAGGCATTAAGGTACCAGAATGGCCCATTTTGCCGGGGGTCTGTTATCAGGTATAAATAATACCAGGGAGTGGTAACGTTATTGGTGTATTTTGCAGCCAGAAGCTGAATGGTCACCTGTATAGATCCCCATATAAAAAGCGGATATAAAATATTATTGACCCTATCGCTCAAATAACCCGAATAGCTTTTTTTTACAAGACTTCGCCCTACAAGTAAACCCGAAACGATAAAAAAAAGCGGCATCCTAAAGCCGTACATAAAGGTATTGAAATAGTTGATGAACGGGTATTTATCAAGCGGCAAACCATGACCATTGAGTGTAAGAAAACAATGCCCAAAACCAACAAGAATAATACTGATACCTTTATCGTAGTCGATCCAGAGCCAGCGTTTTTCGTTCAATATGTAGCGGGAATTAAAAGGATCCATGAATAGAATTTAGTGTTGCGTTGTTACTTTTTTTTTGCCTCTCAAATGCAATTTCCAAGTGGTTTTGTCAAGTCAGATTTTAAACGTACAGGAATTATATAATGTTCGGGCTTTATTTAAATGAAACTATTTACTTGCTCAAATTGACGGATTTGTGCAAAAATGTATTTTTTTTTAAATCCTTTTT
>CAISPD010000237.1 GCA_903887275.1 uncultured Mucilaginibacter sp. | reverse complement strand
CCTTGCTAAACAGTTTTCTAAAAACACCAGCAGATGACCCATACTCCACACATCAGCATACAACATCTGAATGTTCAGATCGGTAACCAGGAAATATTAAAAGATATCTCTATCAATATTCCCAATAAAAAAGTTGTTTCTATTATCGGGCCATCAGGATGTGGTAAAACCACACTTCTAAAGTCGCTTAACCGTTTATTCGATGATACCGCAGATATAAAAGTTAGCGGTAAAGTTTTAGTTGATGGTGAAGATATTTATGCTCCGGATGCCGAAGTAACTCATATACGCAAAAAAATGGGATTACTTTCGCAACGACCATATCCCCTGCCAATGTCTATCTATGATAATATTGCCTACGGGCCCCGTATTCATGGAACGCGAAAAAAAGCGGAATTAGACGAGATCGTTGAGACACAGCTAAAAGCCACCGGCCTTTGGAATGAAGTAAAAGACCGCTTGAATGCACCTGCTACCCGTTTGTCAATCGGTCAGCAACAACGCCTTTGTTTGGCAAGGGGACTGGCAGTTGAACCTGAGATCATTTTAGGTGACGAATCAACTTCGGCACTCGACCCGGTATCAACCAGCATAATTGAGGATCTGTTTATCAAACTTAAAGAAAAATACACGATTGTATTGGTTACCCATATCCTGCGCCAGGCGCGCCGGGTATCTGACTATATTATTTTTGTTTACATGGGACAGATCATCGAATTCGGTCCAACGGAAGAAGTACTGTTAAATCCTAAACAGGAACTAACCCGGGAATATGTAAAAGGCTATATAAGTTAATCATTCGGGTTATTTAGATTAGGGTTGAGACTGCGCAATTAGCTATAATTTGCTAATATTGGCCTTTCAATATCATCTGCTATGTTACCAGGCTACCAGCGCATCGTTATCAAAATAGGTTCAAACGTCTTCACCCAGGCCGACGGACTGCCCGACAACAAACGGATTGCGCATCTGGTGGCTCAAATTGCGGAAATTAAAAGTCGCGGTATAGAAGTTATCCTGGTCTCCTCTGGTGCAGTAGCCTCTGGCCGAAGTTTGATCAAAGTTGCCGAAAAAGCTGATGCAGTTGCCGCACGGCAATTGCTTGCATCTATCGGGCAGGTTAAACTCATCAATACTTATTCGGCGTTGTTTGAGCAATATCAGATTCTCTGTTCTCAGATCTTAGTTACCAAGGAGGATTTTCGCGATCGGCTGCACTACCTCAACATGCGCAATTGTCTCGAAGTATTGCTGCAGCACCACGTAATTCCGGTAGTAAACGAAAATGACGTAGTGTCTGTCACCGAATTGATGTTTACTGATAATGATGAATTAGCCGGTTTAATAGCAGCAATGCTGAATGCTCAGGCATTGATCGTATTGACCAATGTTGACGGCATTTATGATGGCGACCCCAAACTTAGCAGTTCCAGACTGATCGAAAAAATCGATGGCGGATCGATCAATTTTTCGGCCTTCGTATCTCCGGATAAATCGCAATTTGGGCGTGGAGGTATGATCACCAAATCGACCATGGCCCATAAAACCGCGCAGTTGGGTATCGCCGTGCATATTGCCAATGGTACAAAAGACAATATTTTACTGGATGTACTCGAAAATAAAGTTGCCCACTCCTCTTTTACACCCGATAAATCTAAATCGGGCAAGAAGAAATGGATAGCACACTCCGCTCATTCGGCAACCGGCGCTGTGGTACTCAATGCCGGTGCACGTGAGGCATTGTTATCAAACAAAGCCACCAGCCTGTTACCAATAGGCATTATAAAGGTAGAGGCTGAATTTAACAAAGGCGAGATCATCAAAATTATAGATGAACAGCATAAACTTATTGGTTTGGGTATTGCCGAATATGGTTCGGATAAAGCAAAAGAGCGTATTGGTCAAAAAAATCAAAAACCTCTGGTACACTATGATTATCTTTACCTATCGTAATGGAAACACTGACAGACTATCAGCAATATTTTAATGATGCTCTTCTTGCGGGAAGGCAAATAACCGGACTAAGCGCTGCAACTATTTCGGCAGTACTTAACGACGTGGCAAATGCTGCAATTGAAAACACCCGGCATTTATTGGCCGAAAACCAGAAAGACCTGGACCGAATGGATCCTGCCGATCCTAAATTCGACCGCCTGAAGCTTACTGAAGCGCGAATAAAGGATATTGCAAACGAGATGGTCAATGTTGCAGGTTTGCCAAATCCGCTGGGGCATGTACTATCTGAAAAAACAATGCCAAACGGCCTGCATATTTCAAGGATTAGCGTGCCAATGGGCGTTGTGGGGGTTATTTATGAAGCTAGACCCAATGTTACTTTCGATGTTTTTGCACTGTGTTTCAAAACCGGCAATGTAAGCGTACTGAAAGGTGGTAGCGATGCAGAAAACTCTAATAAAGCCATTATTGGGGTCATTCATGCTGTTTTAGAAAAACACGGACTTGATCCAAACGTAACGGTACTATTACCAGCAGAGCGTGAGGCAACTGAAGCCCTTTTTAATGCAGTAGGATACATAGATGTATTGATACCACGTGGAAGTCAGCAATTGATCAACCGTGTTCGCCAGCAGTCGCGTGTGCCCGTTATAGAGACTGGTGCCGGAATTGTACATACTTATTTCGACAAAAGTGGCAATCTTGCACATGGGGCAGCCATCGTATTTAATGCCAAAACCCGCCGCGTAAGTGTGTGTAATGCGCTGGATTGTTTGATCATTCATCGTGACCGTTTAGCTGATCTGGCCGAATTGGTGAAACCGCTTGCGACTAAACAAGTTGAAATTTATGCTGATGAAGAAGCATATGACCAGCTTAAGCACAATTACCCTGATGATTTACTGCATCAGGCCAGTCCCGAGCATTTCGGAACCGAGTTTTTGTCGTATAAAATGGCAATAAAAACAGTGAATAGCTTTGAGGATGTACTGGAACATATCGCTCAAAATGGCTCAAAACACAGTGAGGCCATTGTTACGGAAGATGCCGCAAATGCAGCTGAATTTTTGAATAAGGTTGATGCTGCCGCTGTTTACGTAAACGCATCCACTGCGTTTACCGATGGAGCGCAATTTGGTCTGGGCGCCGAAATAGGGATCAGCACGCAAAAATTGCATGCACGCGGACCCATGGGATTACAGGAACTAACCAGCTACAAATGGCTGGTTAAAGGTGACGGACAAGTAAGGAACCCATGATTTTTTATTTTAATTGTTGAAAAAACAGTTTTTCTACACCTTAATACCTCCGTTGACTTAACTTTTCAGCGCCATTTCCGTATAGAATCGATACACTATACAACGGAAATTAAACATGAGATCAGGCGCCTTGCGCATTACACTTATTTATTTGTCTGTCTGCTTTGCATGGATACTGATCAGCGATCAAATGCTGAAGGTTTATCATGATCTGCTTAGCACTGGATTGTATGATCTTATCAATAATGGTCGACGGTTTGTTTTTATTGCCGCTACAGCTTATTTGGTTTACCGATTGATTCTGAATCATGAAAGAAAAACCGAAGAAAACGAAACCTTAGCGCGCCTTGCCGATGAGGAACTTAGCCGCCTTGGAACCATCATTACAAAAATCAATAATATCATTATCATAACTGACCAGAACAATTATATCAAATGGGTAAACAAAGCATTTGAAGATTATACTGGTTATGTTTTTGAAGATGTTGCCGGGTACAATCCAGCAACCTTTTTTGCAGGTGCCGAAACAGATATGCAGGTATTAAATGCGGTGTTAAAAAGCAAGAACGCACATGAATCCTTTGCTACCGAACTTAACTGCCATAATAAACACGGGGTTAAGTTTTGGGTATACGGCGAGTATACGCCGCTTTTTAATGATCAGAAAGAATTTACCGGTTATATTGCCGTATATAATGATATTACCAGTTTAAAAATTAAAGAAGAAGAAACATTTCTTCAGAATGAAAAATTGAAAGAAGTGGCCTGGCTAAGCTCGCATGAAGTGCGGCGACCGCTTGCCAATATCATTGGATTGGCCAACCTGATGAAAGAAACGGAGTTTATGAGTGAAAAGGAGGTTATTTTGCGAAGCCTTCATCAATCGGCGGAAGAACTGGATAAGATTGTTCATACCATCAACCAAACAATCGGCGAAGATCTGGAACCGGTGAAGACGGTGCCGGTATTGCCGTAATTCAATATTGCATCTGCAATTCTTCCGGACTTCCGGACTCATTTTTTGAATCACAGATTTAAAATGATTATACTGATTACACAGATTTTGTTGCTGTAAAGATTTACGAAGTTTAAAAAACTTCGTAAATCTCAAGGAGTTCATTCCAATATCCATCTTCCGGTCTTTCGGACTTCCGGGCTTCCGGATTTCAAGACTACAAGACTACAATTCAAATTTACCATCCCCTGACCCAAGGCCAAATTCAGAAAACGTATCTTTGCAGCCATCATGAGTAAGCATGGCAGAATATTAGTTGCAATGAGCGGCGGAGTAGATAGCTCGGTAGCCTCTGTCATGCTTCATGAGCAGGGTTATGAGGTGATTGGCTTAACGATGAAAACCTGGGACTATGCTTCATCCGGAAGCAGTTCGAAGGAAACAGGTTGCTGCAGTCTTGACAGTATCAATGATGCCCGTGCATTAGCTGTTGGCTATGGCTTTCCGCACTATATTCTCGATATCAGAAGTGAGTTTGGCGATTTTGTGATCGACAATTTTGTTGAGGAATACCTTGCCGGACGAACCCCCAACCCCTGTGTACTATGCAATACCCATATCAAATGGGAAGCTTTGTTAAAAAGAGCTGATAAACTCGACTGTGAATTTATCGCAACCGGGCATTATGCAAATATAAGGCAACATGATAACGGGCGATATGTGGTTTCAAAGGGTCGTGATGAAAATAAAGACCAGTCGTATGTCCTCTGGGGTGTATCCCAAAAAAACCTGGCCCGAACCAAATTCCCACTTGGAAGCTTTACTAAGGCCGAGATCAGGCAAATGGCATTGGATATGGGACAATTGGAATTGGCCTCAAAAAGCGAGAGCTACGAAATATGTTTTGTGCCCGATAACGATTACAGAGCCTTTTTGCGCCACAAGGTTGAACACCTGGAAGAACGTGTTGCCGGAGGTAATTTCGTTTTAGCCGATGGGACCGTAGTTGGCAGGCACGAAGGCTATCCATTTTATACTATCGGACAACGCAAAGGTTTAGGTATCGCATTGGGGCAGCCCATGTTTGTTACCCGTATCGATCCTCAAACCAATACTGTTTTTCTGGGCACACAGGACGAGCTTCAACGAAAAGAAGCCTGGGTTAGAAACCTTAACCTGGTTAAATACGAGAAGATACCTGTTGCGATAGAAGCGGTGACTAAAATACGTTACAAAGACGCAGGCACCCTTAGTAGCATTGTTGAAATTGGCGAACATATGAAGGTTGATTTTCATCACCATGTTTCAGGCATTGCTCCGGGTCAGTCGGCAGTCTTTTACGAAGGCAACGACCTTTTGGGAGGCGGTTTTTTGATGTGATCTTTTTGGTTTGAAGGTTGAAATGTTTGAAGGTTGAAACGATGGCATTCAGATAATATTAATAATAATGCAAGTGTCAGACAAGCAGCAAAACATTACAACATTTCAACGTTACAACCTTCCAACAATAAGAAAAACATTTGCGTTTACCTTTCTTTATACTTTATTTGCAAAAAATAACTGCTTAAATGGCTAAAAATTTACTTATCGTCGAGTCTCCTGCCAAGGCTAAGACCATTGAAGGTTACCTGGGCAAAGACTTTACTGTTAAATCAAGTTACGGACATATCCGTGATTTGGTGAAGTCAGAAGACGCGATCGATATCAAAAATAATTTTGCACAGAAATACGAAGTACCTGCCGATAAAAAACAGGTAGTGAGCGAATTAAAAAAACTTGCCAAAGAAGCTGATATTGTATGGCTGGCATCGGACGAGGACCGCGAGGGAGAAGCGATATCATGGCACCTATTTGACACATTGGGCCTCAAAGACGATAGTACACGACGGATCGTATTTCATGAGATCACCAAACCTGCTATATTAAAAGCTATTGAGAATCCACGTAAGATTGATTATAACCTCGTATATGCCCAACAGGCACGCCGGGTGCTTGATCGCCTTGTTGGTTTTGAGCTATCACCGGTACTTTGGAAAAAAGTAAAGCCATCATTGTCTGCCGGCCGTGTGCAATCTGTAGCGGTTAGACTGATCGTTGAACGCGAACGCGAGATCAATAAATTCAATGCCGAAGCTGCATTTAAAATTGTAGCCATTTTTGGAAAAGGCCGTGACGCGTTTAAAGCTGAATTGCCCGAACGTTTTGCAAAACAGGAAGATGCCGAAAAGTTTCTTAAAGACTGTATCGGTGCTGATTTTACCGTAAATACACTGGATACCCGCCCTACAAAACGGAGCCCTGCCGCACCTTTTACCACATCTACCCTGCAACAGGAAGCAAGCCGGAAATTGGGTTTTTCTGTATCAAGAACGATGACCGTAGCACAGAAGCTGTACGAATCGGGTAAGATCACCTATATGCGTACCGATTCGGTGAACTTATCGGATATGGCTTTGAATGCTGCCGCAAAAGAGATCAATTCTGCATATGGCGAGAAATACCATCAATTAAGAAAATACAAAACTAAAAGTGCAGGCGCACAGGAAGCACACGAAGCTATTCGCCCTACGTATTTTGACGTGCATACCATTGATGGGGATGCTTCTGAAAAACGCTTGTACGAACTGATTTGGAAAAGGGCGATCGCCTCTCAGATGAGCGAAGCGCTATTTGAGAAGACTACCGCTAAAATCAGCATTTCAACCCGAAAAGAAGAGCTTGTAGCTAATGGCGAAGTAATGAAATTTGATGGTTTCCTGAAAGTTTACCTTGAATCGTCTGACGAGGATGAGGATTCAACGGCCAGTGAAGACAATGCAATACTTCCACCGTTGGCTAAAGGGCAGCTATTGGACGCTCAGGAGATCAGTGCCACCGAGCGTTATACCCGCCCACCGGCACGCTATACTGAAGCTAGCCTGGTTAAAAAACTGGAGGAATTGGGTATAGGCCGTCCATCAACCTACGCTCCCACCATCTCTACCATTCAAAACCGTGGTTATGTAGTGAAAGAAGACCGCGAGGGTAAAGCCAGAAACTTCAGGGTACTGACATTAAAAACTGGAAATATAAGCAAAGAAGAAAAAACTGAAAATACCGGAGCCGAACGTGGCAAGCTTTTCCCTACGGATATAGGCTCGGTAGTGAATGACTTCCTGGTACAATATTTTAAAGAGATAGTCGACTACCATTTTACCGCTACGGTTGAAAAACAGTTTGACGAAATTGCGCAGGGACTGGAAGAATGGACAGATATGATCCGTAATTTCTATCAGCCTTTCCATAAAGGTGTGGAAAATACCATCGAAACTGCAGATAAGGCTACTGGTGAACGCGACCTGGGTGTGCATCCTGAGAATGGCAAAAAAGTTTCGGTCCGCATAGGACGTTTCGGACCCTTTGTGCAGGTTGGGGAATCGGAAGATAAAGAGACCGAGAAGCCTTTGTATGCAAGCCTGAGGGCAGGTCAGAGTATTGAAACTATTACCCTGGAACAGGCCATCGAGCTGTTCAAATTACCAAAAAAGGTAGGACAGTTTGAAGATAAAGAAATGACCGTTGCCATTGGCAAATTCGGCCCTTATGTGAGGCATGAAAGTGCATTTTATTCGTTACCAAAGGAGATCGATCCGCTTGATCTGACCGAAGAACAGGCTATTGAACTTATCGTTACCAAACGCAAACGCGATGCAGAGCGTGTGATCAAAACCTTTGCTGAAGCAGCAGATGTAAAAGTATTGAATGGCCGTTGGGGACCTTATATTGAATTCGGTAAACAAAACGTAAAAATACCCAAAGACAAAGAACCCACTGCCCTCACCTTCGAAGAATGCAAGGCCCTGGCCGATGCCGAAGCCAAAGCACCCAAAAAGCCAGGCGCTAAACGGTTTGTAAAGAAAAAATAAGTTGTAATGTTGGAAGGTTGTAATGTTGAAATGTTAACCGGCGATTCAGCATTACATCATTTCAACTTTCAAAGGTTCCAACAAAAAAACAATGATCAAAGACCTCCCCGAAAACGTTGTCGAAGATATTGCCGTAGCAGTTGCCCTGGAAGGCGAAAACATCGAACAAAAAACCTGGTATGTGTACCTCATCAACCTGAAAAAGGAACCGATCGAAAATGTATTGATCACGTCAAAAGGTTATGGCGAGAAAAATGGAGAAAATGTTAAGACCTCCACACTGCGGCATATGTTCCCAAAAGTTGTTGAAAACGGATATGTGCTGATCGAACCAATTGATGAAGCAACGTTCGGACTTAATAACGAATACTGGCTAAGCTATTATATAGGTAAGAATATATACGATAAAAAATTCATCTTCCTGCCCGAAAGCATCGTTGAATCAAATTTCATTAAGCTACCGATCGTAAACAAGCCCGGGGTGATGATCGGATGAGTTGTTAATCGGTGATTTGTTAACTGGTGATTTGTCTATTACCTTAACATTGCCTTTCAAAAACCGATTTAATTCAAAAGACTCGTTTCCAATAATTTTTAAATAATAAGATCAAAGTTTCTACCCCCTTTTGTTGCGGATTGTTGCCCAACCCGGATAAATAATTGCGATAAATTCTATATTTCGCCGCAATACATTGTCATAATTTTGTAAATACTATATTATACAGAACATAATTTTATCTTCAAAAAAATATTTGTGCAATTATTTGGAATATTGCTTTCTAAATATCTAAATTTCGTTAATAAATAACCTTAACAAATGAAAGATGGAGTGACGCCTCTGCCCAAAGGCAAGCGTCCAATTATCGCCGCTACTGCGATCGTTCTAGTAAGCATTGCTGTTTATTTTTTTATTTATCACCTGCATCACAAAAAAGGTGTTGTCGACCCGGCCTTCAGCAAGTACATTGAGTCGTACACCACAGGCATTATTTCGAAAGAAAACACTATCCGGATCAGGCTTGCCAGTCAGGTACAAACCACGCATGCCCAAAACGACCAGCTTCCGGACGGGGTATTCGATTTTTCGCCGGCTATCAAGGGCAAAGCCTATTGGGTTGACGAGCGAACGATCGAATTCAGGCCGGAATCAAAATTAAACCCTGACCAGGGTTATTCGGCCAATTTCAAGCTGAAAAAAGTGGTTGACGTGCCCTCGCCATTTGATGATTTCAAATTTAATTTCGAAACCATTAAACCTAATTTTACGGTAAGCTTTGCAGGACTGGTGACCGCCACAAACACTTCAACCGACAAAATGAAGCTGGAGGGCAGCATTCAGACCGCCGACGCAGAAGATCCTGCACTGATCGAAAAACTGCTAACTACAACCTACGCCGCACCTGTAGGTATCAGCTGGCAGCATAACGTTGTTGGTCATTCGCATAAATTTACCATAACCGGCTTAACCCGCGCGACAGATAAAGTGAACCAGCTGACCGTTAACTGGGATGGCGCAGGTATGAATATTGACAAACGCGGCAACCAGCAGTTTGAGATACCGGCAATTGGCGATTTTAAAGTTTTGAATATTACAGCAGTACAAGACAACGACCAATATGTTTTGGTACAATTCTCTGATGCCATCATGGTTGGTCAGGAGCTTAAAGGCCTGGTTGGGATCAAAAACATCGAAGATCCCGCCTATACCATTGAAGGAAGCACCATCAAAATATTCGCTCCCGAACGTTTGGAGGGTAATTTTACAGCTTTTGTAAATGAAGGTGTCGAGAATATATCACATCAAAAGATCGGTCAGGCGTTCACTGCCAATGTTTTTTTTGAAAACAGATTGCCTTCCGTTACTATTCCCGGTAAGGGCGTAATCCTCCCAGATTCCGGCAAACTGGCCATGCCCTTTGAAGCAGTAAACCTGAATGCGGTGGATGTGAGTATTATTAAGATCTATGCAGATAATGTACCGCAATATTTCCAGTCGAACGGCTTTGATGGCTCATCAGAACTCCGTATGGTCGGTAAACCTATTCTACAAAAAACAATACATCTGGATCAGCAAAAGGGTATTAACCTGACTAAGAAAAATCGGTTTATGCTTGATATCGATCAATTGGTTAGAACCGAGCCCGGGGCGATCTACCGCGTAGTGATAGGTTTCAGAAAAGAATACTCACTTTACAATTGTACAGTTGGAGGCACGGGTACCCTTAAAGCCAACAATGAAGACAATGAGTATGATGGCGATTATTCGGAGCGCGACAATACCAATAAAGTAAACGATGAAGATGACGATTTCTGGTCGAGGTACGACAATTATTATCCTGATAACTATAAATGGAACGAGCGAGGCGACCCCTGCACCAGCTCCTACTATACCCGCGAGCGCTGGGCAATGCGAAATATCATTGCATCAAATATTGGCCTGATTGCTAAGCGTGGTGCCAATAACAGCATGGTGGTTGCTGTGACCAATATCCTGAGCGCACAACCAATGGCTGGCGTGACCCTGCAATTTCTGGATTATCAGAAACAGGAAATTTATAAAACAACCTCCGGCAGTGACGGGCTTGCCAAATTCGATCTGAAACGCAAACCTTATCTGCTGGTAGCCAGTAAAGGCAATGAACGGGGATATTTGAAACTGGATGATGGAAGCTCCTTACCCCTATCCCGTTTTGATGTTGGCGGACAGGAAATTCAGGGAGGCCTTAAGGGCTTCATTTATGGCGAACGTGGTGTTTGGCGCCCCGGCGATTCTATTTTTCTAACTTTTATCCTGCAGGATAAATTAAAGACCCTGCCTTCTGACCATCCTGTAGAATTTGAACTGGATGACCCTGATGGACACATTTATAAGCACATCACTGCTACGCAATCGGTCGATGGATTTTACAGTTTCCACGTAGCGACCGAAACCTCAAGCCGTACAGGTAACTGGACGGCCAAAGTAAAGGTAGGCGGTGCTTCTTTTGAGAAGAATGTAAAGATCGAGACCATTATGCCGAATCGCCTCAAGATCAATCTGAATTTTGGCGGCGCAACGCAACTGACCAAAGGAGGCGACAAAACCGGTGATCTGCAGGCGCGTTGGCTGTTTGGCGGTATTGCACAAAATCTGAAGGCTAAGGTTGATGCTTACCTTTCGGCACAGCATACTACCTTTAAAGGCTATGACGATTATATATTTGATAATCCTACCCTAAGTTTTAACACCCAAACAGCTACAGTATTTGAAGGCAGGCTTGACGCAACGGGCAAAGCAGTAGTTAAACCGGATATTGAAGTTGACAAGCAAGCGCCCGGTCAGTTGAAAGCCAATTTTCTGGTGAAAGTATTTGAACCTGGAGGAGCCTTTAGTATACAGGGTATTTCATTGCCTTATAACGTTTACGACGGCTACGTAGGCATCAAAACACCTAAAGGAAGCAATTATTCGGGAATGCTGTTCACCAACAGGGATAACCTTATAAGCATTGCCGACCTTGACACCAAAGGCGAACCATTTAGCGGGAGTCGCGATGTACAGGTTGAGCTATACAAGATCCAGTGGCGCTGGTGGTGGGACGAAAGCGGAAACGAGTTCAGTAATTTCACGCAGGACCGTTACAACAAATTGATCAAAACCGAAACGGTTAAATTGACCAATGGTCGCGGACAATGGAACCTGCATGTCAGCAATGATGACTGGGGCAGATACCTGCTGCTGGTAAAAGATCCGCAAACAGGTCACTCCACAGGCAAAATTTTGTATATGGATTGGTCGAACTGGGCCGAACGCCTTCAGCAAAGCAATCCAACTGAGGCTGCAATGCTGTCATTTACTTCCAATAAAACTGCTTACAAAGTTGGTGAAGATGCAACGCTTACTATTCCAACCAGCGATAACGGCCGTGCTTTGATCAGCATCGAAAACGGAAGTCAGGTTTTACAAACCGCCTGGATAGATACCAGGAAGGGACAAACACAGTATACCTTTAAGATCGACAGTAAGATGGCGCCCAATATTTTTGTGAATGTTACTTTGCTGCAACGACATGCACAAACTGTGAATGACCTGCCGATACGCATGTATGGTGTTATCCCATTACAGGTAGATGATCCGCAAACGATACTTAAACCAGTGATCAATATGCCTGACAAGATCAGGCCTGAGACTCCTTCCTCAGTGACCGTTTCGGAAGCTAATGGCAAAGAAATGACCTATACTGTGGCAATTGTTGATGAAGGTTTATTGGATATTACCAATTACAAAACACCCAACCCGCATGAGACTTTTTATGCCCGCGAATCGCTGGGAGTTAAAAGCTGGGACCTGTTCGATTATGTTATCGGTGCCTACGGCGGTGGACTGGAACGCATTTTAAGCATTGGCGGCGACGGCACCAACGGAATGAATCACAATGTACAGGTGAATCGCTTTAAGCCGGTTGTGAAGTTCCTGGGACCATACCACCTCAATGCTGGCGAAAGACAGACCAAACGTTTTACGCTGCCTCAATATATTGGTGCAGTAAAAGTGATGGTAATTGCCGGGCACGATGGCGGTTATGGCTTTTCAGATAAAGAAGTAACCGTTAAAAAGCCATTAATGATATTGGCAACCCTTCCACGTGTTTTAGGACCGGGCGAGAAAATACAATTGCCTGTGAGTGTATTTGCGCTGGAAGATAAAGTTAAAAATGTGAGTGTAGAAGTACAGTCAAACGCATTTGAAAATCTGACAGGAAACAATAAAAAGACAGTTAGTTTTAGCAAAACCGGCGACCAGCTGGTGATGTTCGATCTGGATGTGAAGAGCTTCATAGGTGTAGGAAAAGTTAAGATAATCGCTAAAGGTGCCGGTGAAACAGCCACTTATGATGTTGAACTGAATGTCCGCAATCCAAATCCACCGATTACCAAAGTGATTGAAAAGGAATTGGCACCGGGTGAAGCTTGGTCAACAGCTTATGCGCCTGTAGGCATGCCGGGCACCAACAGGGCTACGCTCGAAGTTGCGACCATCCCACCGCTTAACCTCACGAAACGGCTGGATTACCTGATCGAATATCCTTATGGCTGTGTGGAGCAAACTACTTCAGCGGGATTCCCGCAACTGTATCTGGGTCAATTGCTCGACCTTACACCAAGACAAAATGCCGAGGTTGACAGGAATATAAAAACAACGATAAGTCGCCTGAAAAACTTCCAAACCAACGACGGCGGCCTCAGTTATTGGCCAAATCAGGGTGAATCCGACGAATGGGGTACCAACTATGCCGGGCATTTTATATTATCGGCACAAGGCAAAGGCTATTCGCTGCCCATTGGATTCCTGGAGAACTGGAAGAAATACCAGAAGTTAAAAGCCTTGACCTGGGCGCCTGATTCGCGAAGCTTTTACGGAGCCGACCTGACTCAGGCCTATCGCCTGTACCTGCTGGCATTGGCACGCGCGCCTGAATTGGGCGCCATGAACCGCCTTCGTGAATTTAAATACATCAGTGAGGAAGCCCGTTGGCGTCTGGCAGCCGCCTACAAATTAGTTGGTCAGCCAGAGATCGGTTTGCAACTGATCAAAGGTTTGTCGACAACTGTCAAGCCATACTATACCCTGTATGGCACCTATGGAACCGACCTGCGTGATGAAGCCATGATATTGGAAACCTTAACCCTGCTGGGACAACAGCAACGAGCAGCTGAACAGCTCAGGATAGTTGCTTCAAAGCTATCACGCGACGATTGGTACAGCACACAAACAACTGCCTATTCACTGGTTGCCATAGCAGAATATTGCGGGGTTAACCATGCAGGTGCGAAGATGCAGTTCAACTATAACGCTTCGGCTGTTAATGCAAAAACCTATATCTGGCAATCCGACCTTACTGCATCAGGTGGTAAAGTAACACTTAAAGATGTCGGCAACAATCGACTATATATCAGATTGATACAACGTGGACAACCCGCTACCGGACAGGATGTGCAATCAATTAATAACCCGGAAATACTTGAAATGCGTGTAGGTTATTTCACGCTGACCGGTCACCCGATAGACATTACAAAACTGAAACAGGGAACTGATTTTGTGGCACAGGTAAATATCAAAAACCCGGGCAAACGCGGCAGGTATGATAATATGGCACTGACACAGATCTTCCCTTCGGGATGGGAGATCATCAACACCCGGATGAACGATACAACGGAGGCGATGAGTTCCTCACCTTCCGATTACCGCGATATCAGGGATGATCGGGTCAATACCTACTTCAGCGTTGCCGGGAATAAAGAGGTTACTTTCTATATCACGCTGAACGCAGCCTATACCGGTAAATATTTCCTTCCGGCCGTATCCAGCGAAGCGATGTACAACCACTCGATCAATGCTGTGCAGAAAGGGAAATGGGTGGAGGTGGTGAAGTAGGTGGCTGGTTAATCTGTGATTGGTTAATTAGTGATTTGTTTCCTGATCGCTAATTAACAAGTTAACGAATCACAGATTAACCGGTTAACTGATCACATCCGGAAAAGCCCGTACTTTAGAATACACCAAATAGCCCTGACACCGTCCTTCCACCCTATCTTTTTGCCGTCTTCGTAAGTTCGGCCGTAGTAGGAAATACCGACCTCGTAGATACGGATTTGGGGGATGCGGGCAATTTTTTGGGTGACTTCGGGTTCGAAGCCGAAACGCTGTTCTTTAAGTTTGATCGACTGGATTATCCTGGTATCGAAAAGTTTGTAGCAGGTCTCCATATCCGTAAGGTTAAGATTGGAGAACATGTTAGAGAAAAAGGTAAGGCATTTATTACCGATAGTATGCCAAAAGAATAGGATACGATGCGGATTATTACCCATAAAGCGCGATCCGTAAACAACATCGGCAAAGCCTTTGCAAACGGGTTTTAGCAGGTCGTTGTATTCGGCGGGGTCGTATTCGAGGTCTGCATCCTGTATAATGAGGTATTCACCGCTTGCCTTTGCAATACCAGTATGCAATGCGGCACCTTTACCTTTATTTACCTCGTGTTTGTAATAACGGATATCGAGGTCGGGATTTACCGACTGGTATTCGGCTATAGCAGTTTCAGTATGATCGGTGGAACAATCGTTAACAATAATAATCTCTTTGGTAAAATGATCGATCAGCTCCACTGCTTTAATTTTATCCAGGATCAGGTGAATGGTATTACCTTCGTTATAGGCAGGGATAACAATCGACAACTTTTTTAATTTCATGTTATGCAGCTAAGGCTAAACCAAATAAAAAACGTATTCAGTAAACCAAAAGTAATCATAATACTTACTTTTTTGGCTGGCTGCCTGCTGTGGTTTTGGTTTTGCCTGCCAAAAACACTGTTCACCTACCCCACCAGTTATGTTATCGATGACGACCAGGGTCAATTGCTCGGTGCGTCTATCGCCAGCGACGGACAATGGCGCTTCCCCTACGATACCGCTGTTCCAATCAAATTTAAGCATTGCATTCTGGCATTTGAGGATAAGCGCTTCGAACATCACCCCGGTGTAGATATCATTGCGCTTGGGCGTGCTATCAAACAAAATATTGGCGGAAGGCATGTGGTTAGCGGCGGTAGTACACTGACAATGCAGGTGATCAGGCTATCGACCAAAGACAAGCGTACCTACTGGCATAAATTTACGGAGATATTTAAAGCACTGCGACTCGAACTTAAGTACAGCAAAAAAGAAATACTGGCCATGTATGCCAGTAATGCCCCCTTTGGTTCGAATGTCGTAGGACTGGATGCTGCTTCCTGGCGATATTTTGGGCGAAGTCCGGATAAACTTTCCTGGGGCGAAATGGCTGCTATGGCTGTGCTGCCAAATTCGCCTTCACTGGTTCATCCCGGCAGGAATCGGCAATTGCTATTAAAAAAACGAAATCTACTGTTAGATAAATTGAATGAACAGGGCACTATCGATGCCTCAACAGCATCACTTGCCAAACTGGAACCTATCCCCGATCAGCCGGTAACACTACCTCAGCTGGCCCCTCACCTGTTACAACGTTTTAAAGCAGACCATGTCAATAATCCGGATAGTCTGACCCGTATCAAAACAACCATTCATACGCCTTTGCAGAAGCGGGTCAATGAAATATTAGAAAGAAACCATGAGGTTTTAAAAGGTAATGATATCAATAACATAGCCGCTGTAGTGATTGACGTGGAAACAGGCGCCACGCTTGCCTATGCCGGCAATATTTCGCACCCCGAAGACTCGACTATGCAAAGTGATGTAGACGTAGTTAACGCCCCCAGAAGCCCGGGAAGCACGCTTAAGCCTTTTTTGTATGCCTCGATGCTGCATGATGGCTTGCTATTACCCAATAGCCTCGTGCCCGACGTACCAACGCAAATACTAAGCTTTCACCCTAAAAATTTCGATCTGGTTTATGATGGTGCAGTACCTGCTTCCCGTGCCCTTTCGCGCTCCTTAAATGTTCCTGCTGTAAAGATGCTGCAGCAATACAAATTCGAACGATTTTACGACTTGCTGCACCAGGTTGGGATGACTACTTTGAACAAGCCGGCAGATCATTATGGCCTGTCGCTCATTTTAGGTGGCGGAGAAAACACGCTTTGGGAACTGGCAGGTGCCTATGCCGACATGGCTCGTGTATTAAATCATTATAACGGCGCTTATAAAGGCAAGTACGATACCTCAGATTACCACAATCCGGTATATAGCTACCAGCAGGCTAAAGAACATCATCTGGAAAAAAACGGACTTTTTGATGCCGCATCTATCTATTTTACTTTTCATGCCATGGAGGAAGTAATGCGCCCGGGCGAAGAAATGTTATGGCAGCAATTCGGATCAACACAAAGGATCGCCTGGAAAACCGGTACCAGTTTTGGCTTTCGTGATGGCTGGGCCATTGGCATAACACCACGCTATGTAGTGGCTATTTGGGTGGGCAATACTGATGGCGAAGGCAGACCGGGATTGACCGGGATCAATACTGCGGCACCTATCCTGTTCCAGGTTTTTCGATTACTGCCGGTATCCCGCGAATGGTTCCGAATGCCTTTAAATGATATGGTAAAGATCAGAGTTTGCCGCCAGAGTGGTTACAGAGCGGGCATTTATTGCGATGATGTGGAACTTGCCTGGGTGCCACAAAGTGGCCTGAAGGCACCGGTATGTCCCTGGCATCAACAGATCCACCTTGACAATACCGGCAAATGGCAGGTAAGCGCCGATTGTATGAGCCCTTCTGAAATGATCACTAAAAACTGGTTTGTCCTGCCTCCTTCTATGGAATATTATTACAGAGCAAAAAACTATCAGTACCATGTATTGCCGCCGTTCAGGTCCGACTGCGCGCTCGCTGTTAAAAGCAACCCGATGGAGATCATTTACCCAAAAGAGGGTGCTAAAGTTTATATCCCTTTGGAAGTTGATGGCAAACGCGGCCGCATGGTATGCAATGCTGCGCACCGGCAATCGGGTATTAAGGTCTTCTGGCACCTGGATGATCAATACGTTGGCGAGACTACCGATTTTCACCAAATGGCTTTAAATCCATCAGAGGGGCACCATAAACTTACGCTGGTAGACGCTAATGGAAATACCACAGCTGTCAGTTTTGATATTACTGCCAAATAAGTACCGGCTAAAATATGTAGTGGCTGCTTTTGTGCACAATTAGTATCTTGTCGTCATATTTATTTTGCTATGCTCGAACAATACGACCTGCACAACATTATGGTTCTTGATATTGAGACTGTACCTCAGTACCCAGGTTTTGGGGACGCACCAGAGCATATCAAAAAACTGTGGGATCAAAAAACAGCTTATTCAAGGAAGGAAGATACGGCAGAAGAGTTTTACGGCAGGGCGGGTATCTGGGCCGAATTTGGGAAGATAATTTGTATATCCGTAGGCATTTTTACCCGGGGAAAAGGAACAGGGTTAAGGGTTAAATCTTTTTTTTCTGACGATGAAAAGGAATTATTGATCAAATTTGGTGACCTGCTGAATACACAACCCAGCTCGCTGATCCTTTGTGCGCATAACGGCAAAGAGTTTGATTTTCCCTACATCTGCAGGCGTTTACTGATCAATGGTCTCAAAATACCCGCACAACTTGAAATTGCTGGCAAAAAACCCTGGGAGATCAATCACCTGGATACCATGGAGCTCTGGAAATTTGGCGATTATAAAAACTACACTTCCCTTAACCTGCTTACCACGATATTTAATATCCCAACACCAAAGGACGATATCGATGGCAGCATGGTTGGCAAGGTTTACTGGGAAGAAAATGACCTGCAGAGAATAGCTACTTATTGCCAGAAAGACGTAGTGGCAACTGCGCAATTATTAAGAAGATATCGTGGTGAGGAGCTTATCAGCGATGAAAACATAACCGTTGTTGGGGAATAATGCTGCAGGTAAATAATCTAAAAGTTGAGTTTAAGACATCTGAGGGCTGGATCGAAGCCGTTAAGGGCAGTTCTTTTTCATTAAAAAAAGGCGAAACCCTCGGCATCGTTGGCGAATCTGGTTCAGGGAAATCTGTTAGTTCGCTGGCTATTATGCGCCTGCTGCCGACAGCAAATTCCCGCATTAATGGCGAGATCAGAGTAAATGGCACCGATCTATTGAAACTCAGCGAAGATCAAATGCGGGACATCCGCGGCAACCGCATTGCTATGATCTTCCAGGAGCCCATGACCTCGCTTAACCCGGTTTTAACTTGTGGTCACCAGGTAACAGAAGCTATCCGCGTCCATTTGGGTGTTGATCAACACGAAGCGAAGCGCAGAACGATCATTTTATTTAAAGAAGTACAATTACCCCAACCGGAAGCTGTGTTCGACAGTTATCCACACCAACTTTCCGGCGGTCAAAAGCAGCGCATCATGATCGCGATGGCGCTTTCCTGCGATCCGGAAATATTGATTGCTGATGAACCAACTACGGCACTTGATGTAACGGTACAAAAAACCATCCTCGAATTATTGCACCGCTTAAAGGCCGAACGTAACATGAGCCTGGTCTTTATTTCACACGATCTTGGCGTTATCACGGAAATAGCAGACCATGTTATTGTGATGTATAAAGGTGAAATTGTGGAAACAGCAACCGCAGATGCAATTTTTGCCAGTCCGCAGCACCCTTATACCAGGGGTCTATTGGCTTGTCGCCCCTCGCCCGATCATCAATTAAAACGCCTGCCAGTAGTGGCTGATTTTTTAGATGGTCCGGATAAAGCAGGTAGCACTGTCGATAAAATAAGAGCATTATATGCGTTTAAGCCCGGCGAAATTGAAACACATCGTCGACAGATTTACAGTCAGCCGCCCATTTTAAAGGTCGACCAGCTCTGCACCTGGTTCCCAACCGGTGGAGGGCTGTTTGGCAAAAAGAAAGACTTTGTAAAAGCTGTAAACAATGTAAGTTTTGAGGTTTATCCGGGCGAAACTTTAGGTTTGGTTGGTGAATCGGGTTGTGGTAAATCAACATTGGGCCGAAGTATTTTAAGGTTGATAGAACCAACTGCTGGGGGCATCAGTTTTGAAAATACCGATATGCGTAAACTCAGCAAAGCAGCGTTGCGCCACATTCGCCGCGATATCCAGATCATTTTCCAGGACCCCTACTCCTCTTTAAATCCCCGGCTAACGGTTGGCGATTCGTTGATGGAACCTCTGCAGGTACACCAGCTTTACGATAACAACACCAAACGCAAGCAGCGGGTACTCGAATTGCTAGAGCGGGTAAATCTTCCGCCTGAATATTTCAACCGTTACCCGCATGAGTTTTCGGGTGGTCAAAGACAGCGCATTGTTATTGCCCGTGCCCTGGCTCTGCAACCCAAATTTATTATTTGCGATGAATCTGTTTCGGCGCTGGATGTTTCCGTACAGGCCCAGGTACTGAACCTTTTAAGGGAACTGCAGGAGGAATTTAAGTTGACCTACATATTTATTTCGCACGATCTTTCGGTGATCAAACATATCTCCGATCGCGTAATGGTGATGAATAAAGGCGAGATCGTTGAAAACGGCGACCCGGATGATATCTATTTCCATCCTAAAAATGAATACACTAAAAAATTGATCGATTCGATACCGAAAAGCTAAAGGCGCTTAAAATTTGTTACTGCAAAAATCTTATATTTGAATACTATGAAGGCTGCAGATGTAATAAGTGTTGATAAGGAAATTTTGAATGGGACACCTGTTTTTAAGGGTACAAGAGTTCCGGTAAAAAATCTATTTGATTATCTCGAAGCCGGAGATTCATTGTACGAATTTTTAAGTGATTTTGATTATATCCCCAAAGAATCATGTCTCGCCGTCTTAAAACTTTCTGAAAAGCTGCTTATTGATACCCAAATTCATGAAAGTATTAATAGATGAGCAATTGCCAACCAAATTAAAATTTCGTTTCCTCAAATCTAACCATGAAGTTGTGACGGTAAGAGATATGGAATGGATGGGAAAGAAAAATGGTGAACTGATCAAACTAATGCAAATAAATGGTTTTAATGTTTTGCTCACCAATGATAAAAACATGTATTATCAGCAAAATATGAATGAAATGAAAATTTCTATTCTAAATATCAACACAAAAACGAATCGTTATACTGACATTTTGGAAAAGATCGATCTAATCAAAGTTAAACTCAACGAAATCGAAAATGCGTTATTGAATTCGAGATACGATCATTTCATTATCGAATAATTTTCATTCTACCCATATCAACTTTCCGCCCATCCTGCAGCAAATCTTCCCTATGTCTAAAAAAAACAACTCCTCATCCATCAAACTGGTACTCACCCGTTTGGTTTTGGATGTTTTCGAACAAAATAACAATCAGCCGCTCAATTACAAGCAGGTGTCGGGCCGCTTAAACATTAACGACGATGAATCGCGGCAGATCATTCTTGAAATTTTAAAGGAAGAAGCCAAAAAAAGTATACTGAAAGAAATATCCCCCGGTAAATTCCAGCTATTGGAGCTGAAGACCTTTATAGAAGGTGTGGTAGATATGACCAATGACGGTTCGGCTTTTATAGTGACCGATGACGAGGACGAAACTGATATATATGTTGCACCCCGCAAACTGCGTAATGCCCTGAATGGCGACCGTGTAAAGGTTTACGTTTATGCCAAAAGCAAAGGCGCCAGGCAGGAAGGCGAAGTTATTGAGATCATCAAGCGGGCAAAGCTGGAGTTTACAGGTATAGTGAAAGTTTCAGAAAGATTTGCATTCTTTATTCCTGACGACAGGAAGATGCAACATGATATTTTTATTCCGATTAGCGACCTGAATGGTGCGCGGAACGGGATAAAAGCGGTAGCTGAGATAACCGACTGGCCTGCCGGTGCTAAAAACCCTATTGGTCGTATTAAACATGTATTAGGCGTACAAGGTGATAACGACACCGAAATGAATGCGATACTTGCCGAGTACGGTTTTCCATTATCGTTCCCGGCGGAGGTTGAAACTGAATCGGAAGAGATACCTGCTATTATTACACCCGAAGAGATCGCCAAACGCCGGGATTTTCGGGATACCCTGACATTTACGATCGATCCATTTGATGCCAAGGATTTCGATGATGCCCTTTCATTCAAATACCTCGAGAATGGCAATTTTGAAGTAGGTGTACATATAGCCGATGTTTCGCACTATATCCAGCCCGATTCGGCTTTAGATAAAGAAGCACTTGACCGGGCTACCTCCGTTTATCTTGTAGACCGTGTAATACCTATGCTGCCTGAGCGGCTGTCCAATGGCCTGTGCTCGCTTAGACCAAAGGAAGACAAGCTTTGCTTCGCCGCAGTATTTGAATTGAACGCCGAGGCTAATATCGTTAATGAGTGGTTCGGCAAAACGGTGATCCATTCCGACAGGCGCTTTACTTATGAGGAAGTACAGGAGGTAATTGAAAATAAATCCGAAGAACTTTCAAAAGAGATACACCAGCTGAACGCCCTGGCCTATAAACTGCGCGAGCGGAAATTTAAGAACGGAGCGATCAGTTTTGAGACCACCGAAGTTAAATTTAACCTGGATGAACGTGGCCGGCCTATCGGCGTTTATGTGAAAGAACGGAAAGATGCCCACAAACTGATTGAGGATTTTATGCTGCTTGCCAACAGGAAAGTTGCGGAGTTTGTTGACAAAATGGGCAAAGGAAAAGGCAAATACACTTTTGTTTACCGCGTTCACGATTCGCCAAAACCAGACGCACTCGCGAACTTTGCGCAGTTTGCTGCCCGATTTGGTTATCGGATCAACACCAAATCGGATAAAGAAATTGCCAAATCGCTCAATTTTTTGATGGAAGATGTGGAAGGCAAAAAAGAACAAAATGTTTTGACCCATCTGGCAATCCGCTCTATGGCCAAGGCTATCTATACTACTAAAACAACCAGCCATTATGGCCTGGCATTTGATCATTATACTCATTTTACCTCACCAATTCGCCGTTATCCGGATGTGATGGTACACCGTTTATTGTTCCATTACCTGAACCATGGACAATCGGCCAATGCCGCTTTCTATGAGAAGCTTTGCGAACATTGCTCGCAAAAAGAGAAAAAGGCCGCAGATGCTGAACGTTCATCCATCAAATACAAACAGGCCGAATTCCTTAAGGACCAGGTTGGCACGATTTACAGCGGCATTATTTCAGGTGTTACCGAATGGGGCATGTATGTCGAGATCATCGAAAACAAATGCGAAGGCATGATACGCCTGCGCGATATAGCCGACGATTTTTATACCCTCGACGAAAAAAACTACGCCATCATTGGCCAACGGAAGAAAAAGGTTTACCAACTGGGCGACGAAGTCAGAATAAAAGTAAAAAACGTAGACCTAACCAAAAAGCAAATCGACTTTACGTTGGTCAATGAATGAATTAGTGAATGAGTGAATTGTTGATTAGGTTGGGAAATTTTGGAGCATTTGTTACTTTCGTGGCGTTGGGGATTGGGCATTTGGTATTTGGTATTGGGCATTTGGCATTTGGCATTAGATTAATCGCTTATAAAACAATAAAACAACTCACACATTCTCTTACTCACTAATTCACTCTTTCACTAATTCACTCACTAAATACCCCCATGGCTAAACTAAGTGATCTGCAGGAACTTATTGCAAGGGAAGTTAACCAACTCCAATTTCCGCTTGCTCCTGCCGACCTGTACGAACCGATCAAATACATTCTTGCACTGGGTGGTAAGCGCATCAGGCCGGCATTGGTATTGATGGCCTGTGATCTGTTTGGCGGCGATGTACGTAAGGCGATATCCCCTGCACTGGCTATTGAAGTGTTCCACAATTTCACGCTGATGCATGATGACATCATGGACAACGCCCCCTTACGTCGTGGCAAAGTAACCGTTCATGAAAAGTGGAATACTAATGTGGCCATACTTTCGGGCGATGTGATGTTGGTTGAAGGCTATAAGTTGATGATGCATGTGGACGATCATCTGTTACGGCCTATCATGCAGATCTTCAACGAAACGGCAGTTGGTGTGTGTGAAGGACAGCAATTTGATATGGATTTCGAGCAGCGTAATGATGTCCATATTGATGAGTATATCAATATGATCCGTTTAAAAACGGCTGTAGTATTGGGCAGTGCCCTTAAGATCGGTGCGCTTATCGGCGGTGCTGATAACAACGATGCTTTGCTATTGCAATCCTTTGGCGAGCATCTGGGCGTGGCTTTTCAGTTGCAGGATGATATCCTGGACGTTTATGGCGACCCGGATAAATTTGGCAAACAGGTTGGCGGCGATATTCTTTCCAATAAAAAAACCTTCCTGCTCATCAAAGCGCTCGAGCTGGCTGATGCCGGAACTTTGAAAGAATTAAATCACTGGTTATCCGGTACAGATTTTCCGCCTAAAGAAAAGGTTGATGCGGTAACAGCGATATATGATCAATTGAATATCCGCCATTTTGCCTGGGAAGCTATGCATGCTAATGTTAAAAAAGCCTTTGATTCCCTCGACGCAGTTAAACTCCCCGAAGATAACAAACAAGCTTTGCGCGATTTCGCCGATAGCTTGATGGTGCGCGAGAATTAAATATATTTATGGTATGAAAATGGCCTTATTAGTTTTTTTAATCACCATCGCTTCTCATGCCGAGGGACAAATTAAAGATAGTCCACCGAACGTTGACCTTTTAAACCTTGACAAACGGGACGACACATCAAAAGTAATTGATCTTAATATTGCCAGTTTTGTGACTGAAGAGGGAAATGGCCAGCGCCCCCCAAGCTTTCCGGGAGGAGAAATAGCGTTTTTGAAATATCTAAGAAACAACATTCAATATCCGATCATTGCCCAAAAAAATAAGGTAGAAGGGATGGTGGTCATCAGTTTCGCTATTGAGCGGGATGGATCCATAAATTTTGTCAAAATTGATAGTAGCGTATCGCCAGAAATTGACGCAGAAGCCAAAAGAGTAATTCTCAATTCACCAAAATGGAGCCCAGGATATCAAAATTTCAAGCCTGTAAGAGTATTATATACTATAACTCTTAATTTTTCTTTGAAAAATTAACATCAAGGTTTTAGGCTTAAAATTTCTCTTATTGAATTGACTATATTTAGAATATGAAAAGAGTTTTAATTTTCCTGGTATTGAGTTCAATTGCTCTGCTTGCATCAGCCCAAAAATCAGACTCGGTGCTTACCTCCGGCGGCAAACTCAAACCCGAGCAAGCTATTGTTGATATCAGGCATTATACCATTCAATTGGGTATCGACTTTAACCAGCACGCTATTGCAGGATCAACAACAGTTGATTTTATACTGTCAAAACCTAGCCGGGTTTTACTATTCGATCTTATGAAGGATTATTCGGTTGAAAACATTTTGGTCAACGGCAAAAAACAGGCATTTGATTTCAAGAACGAATTGATTACGATCAACCTGGATAAAGACTTGCCTGTTGGTCGCGCTAATGTGAAAATATTTTATAGTGGTAAACCCCACGTTGCCCGCCGCCCGCCATGGGATGACGGCTTTACCTGGACCAAAGATTCAACCGGCCACCAATGGCTGGCCATTACAGCCGAGGGTTCCGGCGGCAAGCTATATTTCCCATGCAAGGACCACCCTTCCGACGAGCCAAATGAAGGAGTTGACCTGATCATTACCGTACCGAAGGAATTGGTTGTTGCAGGCCCGGGCTTACTGCAAAGCGTTAAAAAACATGGCGAAACCGCCACTTTCCACTGGAAAACCAATTATACCATCAATAATTACAGCATTCTGTTCAATGTTGGCGATTACCAGGCATTTGTTCGTCCATTTACTACGGTAAACGGCACCAAAACTACGGTACAATTTTATGTATTGAAGGAGCATGCCGATAAAGCTGAGCATTTCCTGGATGTATTTGAAAAGACCATACACGAACAGGAAAAGTATTTTGGCGAATACCCTTTTGCCAAAGAAAAGATAGCCATGGTAGAAACGCCGCATTTAGGCATGGAGCACCAGACGATGGTGGCATACGGTAATAAATTCAGGTATGCGAAGATTGGTGGTGAAGACTATGATTGGCTGATGCACCACGAATTCGGGCATGAATGGTGGGGCAATAAGGTAACTGCCAAAGACTGGGCCGATTACTGGATCCACGAAGGCATTTGCTCTTTCGGCGACGCACTGTATACCCGAGAGTTGGAAGGTGAAGCTGCTTATAATAAGATATTTCAAAGAAGTATTTTCGGGATTCAAAACCAATTGCCCATAGTACAACATCCCGACATGGATGAAGAAGCAGCCTATATCGGTGATATCTACTCCAAAGGTGCTTTCTTTATGCACACGTTGCGCTACGTGGTGGGCGACAGCCTGTTTTTCCCGGCCTTAAAGAAGTTTGTAACAAGTCCGCAGTACACCTACGATAACCTGGTGAATACAGACGACGTGGAACAATTTTTCACCAAAGAATCGGGCCAGAACCTGAAGCCTCTGTTTGATCTGTACTTACGAACTACTGCCAAACTGGAGGTACATGTTCAGGCTAAACAGGGCAATAAATACTGGATTCAATTAACAAACATCAGTATACCGCTACCCCTGGATATTGCTACTGATAACGGCATTAAACATATCCTGGCAAACAGTAAAGGTGTAATGATTGAGAGTAAAACTGTGCCGGTTGTTGATCCGGAGGTGTTTTATATTAAGCGAGTAGTAATTGAATAGGAAATCAACAGGAAATCTTGCAAGTGCATTGCTTATTGTCTGAACCCTGATTTACTGGATTTTTGGATTAGCATGAGCCCAATTAAGTTCTAAAACCCATGTCATTGCGAGGTGCCGGCATGGGTTTTGTGCGAAAGGGGCACCGTGGCAATCGCAAGGTATTCCTTTAGGCCGGTCGTACTGTTGAGCTTTCCGTACATAACCAACCAGGATACAGATCTCCTTGCGTTTGCTTCATCGCCGCCTCGGCGCGGTCAGCCACGCTCTTCGCAATGACAATTTATATTTAAACATCTGGGCAATCCCTATCCCGATAGCTATCGGGACCGATAAATCCAGGTTCAGACAAATATACAACCCTGCAATAATTCATCGCCGCCACGCGCCAACCGCCCTGCGCTACCCCCTAACAAAAAAAAGCCCGTATCTTTCGATACAGGCTCTTAATTATTTTCTGAATTACTGCTTATTCAGCAGCGCCTTCTTCTTTATCAGCTTTCTTTGCTTTTGGAGCAGCAGCTTTCTTAGCTTTTGGGGCTTCTTCAACAACCAGTGCTTCAACTACTGGAGCAGCTTCTGCAACCGGAGCAGCTACTACTTCAGCAACCGGGGCTTCGACTGCTTTTGGAGCAGCTTTAGCAGCTGGTATAGCTTTAGGAGCTTCAACAACTACAACTTCGGGTTGCGGAGGCAATACCGATACGTATGAGCGGTTGTCAGCTTTCTTTTTGAAAGTTACTAAACCATCAGTCAAAGCAAATAATGTATGATCTTTACCGATGCCTACGTTCAGGCCAGGATTGTGGCGGGTACCACGCTGACGAACGATGATGTTACCTGCAATTGCGGGCTGACCACCAAATATCTTGATACCTAAACGCTTGCTATGTGATTCGCGACCGTTTCTGGAACTACCGGCCCCTTTTTTGTGTGCCATTTTCTGTATTTTTTATAGCCCCTTGTATAGGGGACCTGTTAAAACCTTAATTATAAACTGATACCAGTGATCTCGATCTTGGTAAATTGCTGGCGGTGGCCATTTTTCTTTTCGTAACCTTTTCTTCTTTTCTTTTTGAAGACGATTACTTTATCACCTTTTAAATGAGACAGGATCTTAGCCGATACTTTAGCGCCTTTCAAATCTTTACCCAATTTGAACTTGCCTTCGTTTTCTGCTAATAACACATTGTCAAATTCAATACTAGCGCCCTCATCTCCTTGCAAACGGTGTACAAAGATCTGCTGGTCTTTAGCAACCTTAAATTGCTGTCCTGCTATACTTACTATTGCGTACATGGTTATTAATAATTTGTTTTTAAAATTCGAGGTGCAAATATAGGTATTTGATTTACAAAAGGCAACAGAAAAATTAATTCTGTTGTTCTGTTTCTTTTTTAAGCACCAATTGTATTTCTTTTATCATCTGACGGTTGGCATCTTTCAGCCTGGTGTCGAGGTAATACGACTCATCAAATATTACTTTTTTTGATTTGCGCTTGTATACAAATTCAGTTACATACCGCGGAGGTTTTTCTCCTCCCCTGGTCTGAGTGGTGTCACCAACGATTTCAGATGGCCAGTCCCAAAAACCCAGTTCAGATGCTTTTCGATGCAGATAAAGCAGTTCTTCCTTAGGTAGATGCACTTTTAGTTTTACCAATTTATTCTGAACATTTACAAACTGATATTCGCCCGTGCGGGAGTCGTATTTATTCACCAAACTATCACCGGGACCATAAGCGAAAGTGAAATACTGAAATTCATCAAAACGGTATGGCGCATTACCAAATACATGGGCATAATAAACCACACAATAGATCAGAAACGGCACAATAACACTCGCGATCAGGAATATTCTTTTCGAACTCTTTTTCATTATCTATTTCTCTATTAATTCATTTAATCCTTTAGCTCACCCTCCCATTTACTCACAACAGCTGTGGCCATTACATTCCCCAGCACATTGGTGGCTGAGCGGCCCATATCAAGAATCGGGTCAATGCCTAATAACAGCGCCAGGCCGGCTTCGGGAATATTAAACATACCAACTGCCCCAGCTAATACAACCAGGGCAGCACGGGGCACCCCGGCTACTCCCTTGCTCATCAACATCAATACCATCAGCATCGAAAACTGGTGAGCCAGCGATGGATGGATACCATAAGCCTGCGCCAAAAACAGCAGTGCAAAAGTAAGATATATCATAGAACCTACCAGGTTAAAGGAATAACCCAAGGGCAAAACAAAACTCACGATCTTATTATCACAGCCAAAGCGCTCCAACTCTACCATAGCACGTGGCAGTGCGGCTTCACTGGTTGAAGTACTGAAAGCCACCAAAATGGCGTCCTGGGTTTTGTTTAACAAGTGAAATGCCCTTTGCTTTAGTACGACATAAGCCCCGCCAATGATCAACAACCATAATATTAAAAGTCCCAGGTAAAACTCACCGATAAAAGTTGCATAAGTTGATATGATCCCCAGCCCTTCTTTGGCCACAACCACGGTTATCGCACCGAAAACTGCCAGCGGTGCCACCTGCATAACATAGCCGGTAATTTTCATTATAACATGCGCAACGGAGTCCATAAATTTGATGATGATCTCGCCTTTTTCTCCGATGGCCGCTGTTGCTACGCCGAAAAACAGGGAAAATACCACTATTTGTAATACCTCGTTATTTGCCATTGCTTCCGCAAAACTTCGGGGGAAAACGTGACCAATAAAATCACGAAGCGACAATGCCGTTTTTTTGATCTCGAGCCCTGCTGCGGTAGTTGGCAGCGATAAATGCATAGCGGTACCAGGCTCAAAAAAGTTAACCAGCAGCATGCCAACCAGAAGGGAAATAAAACTAGCGCCAACAAACAATAGCAACGTTCGCCCCCCTATTCTGCCTACCGCTTTAATATCACCAACTTTTGCAACGCCGACTACCAGTGTGCTGAAAATAAGCGGTCCGACGATCATTTTGATTAGTCGCAAAAATATGTCACTTAGTATACTGAAGCCTTGCAGTTTATCATCCCTGTCGTTATTATATTGTTGTTTGGCTTTGGCCTGAGATGTTCTTTCAATTTTTAGCCGGGAATAGGAAACGTCGGTTGTATCCTTTATTGCTTTGAGTTGTGCATCGGATACTTTGATATTGGATTCGGCGAGACTGATCTTTGTGTTGATGCCATTGATCACCTGGTTATTGTACACATAACCAACGCCAACACCCAAAACGAGCGCAATAACAATGTAAAGGGTTAATTTGCTTTTTTTCATACCAATAACGGAAGGCGAAACTACGAATTTTGCTACAAACTGGCAGATGGCAATGGTATAAAAACCGGGCTGCAAAAAGGAGGCTCCGCCGGAGCCGACCAAATACGGTATTTTTCTATAAACAGGGTACTCCTTTGGAGTACACACATTGCAAATAAGGTTTTAAAGAAACAACAGCTATTATTGAAGCTTTTAAGGTTATTTATTGACGCTTTCCAGGGTCTGTCATCACATACTCCGTAGGAGTATCCCCTTTGTAGCAAATATTTGAAGAAGAATGTTGGGCTCCGTAGGTGCCCCCCCAATCGCCGTAATAATCAATCTGCAAATCATGTTATTAATGGGCGGCACCTACGGAGCCGAAATGCTATTTGATTTCATTGTTTCTACAAAGGGGTAGCTCCTACGGAGCATCAAATGAATAAGAATATTAATATAAGGTTTGGTCAAATCATTTTAATAATTTGGATCAATACCAATTTATCTCGAATTTTAATATCAAATACCCCGCAGGCTCATACTGTCCCATTGCAAATATTTTAAATGATTGTTAGGCTCCGCAGGGGCCGCCTATCGACATAAGGTTTTAAAGAAACCACCGTTATTATTGAAGCTTTTAAGGTTATTTATTGACGCTTTCCAGGGTAGACCATCACATACTCCGTAGGAGTATCCCCTTTGTAGCAAATATTTGAAGAAGAATGTTGGGCTCCGTAGGTGCCCCCCCAATCGCCGTAATAATCAATCTGCAAATCATGTTATTAATGGG
>CAISPD010000236.1 GCA_903887275.1 uncultured Mucilaginibacter sp. | reverse complement strand
TTGGGGTGTTGAGTCAATATGCATTAAGAATTGGTCATTTGGCATTGGGAATGTAGAATAGGATTTTTTAGACTTACGAAGTTTTTAAAACTTCGTAAGTCTGTAACCCAATACCTATTAACAAATTCTCCTGTCTTAGCAATTTTTGGTGATTTGGTTACTGGATAATATTAATTAAATTTGATCATGACAACGTTTACCGTACAAGTAAAAGACAATGATGCTGAACTTATCCTGAAAATCCTTCAAAAATTTGAAGCGAAAGTTACCGTTACCTCGTTGCCCAATAGTTTAACAAAAGAAATTGCGGAGGCGTTAAAGGAAGTAAAGGACATCCAGGCGGGTAAATCTAAATCTTTATCGCTAAAAGACATTTAATTAATGGCTAATCGTATTGTCTATTCAAAAACCTTTATTCGAAAAGCAAAGGATTTAAAGAAAAGACATCAATCCCTTGTTGATGATCTTGCCAAATTGGAAAGCGACTTGCTCGAAAATCCCCGGCAAGGTTCCGATTTGGGTTCCGGTTTATATAAAGTCAGATTAGCTGTAAAAAGTAAAGGAAAGGGAAAAAGGGAGGATACAGAATAATCACTTTTCTCGTTTCTCAATCTGATGCAGGCATTATTATCAATATGTTGACCATATATGATAAATCGGATGAAAGTAGTATCGACAAAAAATACCTGGTTGCACTGGTCAATGAGTTATTTCATAACTGAATTTCATTACTTACCAAAATTCAGGAAATTCGCTAAAATACTTAACAAAGACTTACGAAGTTTTAAAAACTTCGTAAGTCTGCAACCCAATCAGCCTTTTATCCTTTATCCTTTGTCCTTTATCCTTCATCTTTTATCATTGGAAAATTCCTACCTTAGTATATGGGACAAAGAGACGAAAGGGTTGATGCTTATATCGCAAAATCACCCGACTATGCTAAACCGATACTGATCCACATCAGGGAATTTGTTCACCGGGTAGCACCTGAAGTAAATGAAATTGTTAAATGGGGTATGCCTTTTTTCGACTACAAGGGTCCCGTTTGCCATATGGCAGCCTTTAAGCAGCACTGCGCCTTTGGTTTCTGGAAAGCAAAATTGCTTGATAATACATGTGGCTACCTAAAGGTTGACGGAGAAGAATCTTCAGCTGGTAGTGTTGGCCAGATCCGTAGCATCAATGACCTGCCTCCCGAAGACGCACTGTTCGATTTTATTCATCAAGCTATCGCGATCAATGAAAAAGGGGTAAAGTTGGAGAAAAAGCCGGTAGCACCCAAAGCCGAATTAAGCATTCCGCCGGATTTCGAAAACTTGCTAAAAAGTAACACCACCGCCTATTTTCACTTCGAAAAATTCAGTCCATCAAAAAAGCGCGAATACCTGGAATGGTTTGCCGATGCCAAATCGGAAGCAACGCGTCAAAAACGTATCGAACAGGCTTTGGAATGGATATCTGAAGGAAAATCACGTCACTGGAAGTATCAATCCTAGTCGGGACGCCTACTTCCCGACTCAATTTAAAAATCTAATGGACCCAGCCTACGCATATTCTTTCTGATCAAATACTGGCGGTGCTGTACATAACCGCTGGGATTTGTGGGTGACCACTTAAGCGGATCCGGCAAGATAGATGCGATCGCGGCAGCCTCCTGGTTGTTCAGATTTGAGGCTGATTTATGAAAGTAGGTTTGTGATGCTGCTTCCACACCGTAAATACCATCGCCCATTTCAATCTCGTTCAGGTATACTTCCATGATGCGTTTTTTGCTCCAGAATACCTCGATCAATACTGTAAAATAGGCTTCAAATGCTTTGCGGATATATGAACGACCCGACCAAAGAAAAATATTTTTTGCGGTTTGCTGAGATATGGTACTGCCACCTATAAGTTTATGGCTGTGTGCATTTTTATCAATGGCCCGCTCCATGGCTTTAAAGTCGAACCCGAAGTGGTCAAGAAATTTTTGGTCCTCGGCTGCTACAGCAGCACGTTTCATGGGGTCGGCAATGTCGTCAAAATCGATCCATTTTTTGTCGATCTTCCAGTCTTTCCCCTCCGATTTACGTTCAAACCCGCGTGTGATCATTAGCCAGGTAAACGGAGGATTTACCCAGCGGTAAAGAATAACGCCGAACAACGACAGTCCAAAAAACAAAAGCAGCGTCAGTTTTACAAAGCGCCAGATGAGTTTTAGGATGCCGGATTTCATGGGCTAAAAATATCTGAATAAATTGGATTTCGGAAGTCGGAATGCCGATTTCGGAATGATGGAATAAAATTAAATTCCCTGTCATTGCGAGGAGCTGTGTAGGGCCGAGCGCAGGGCAGCGACAAAGCAATCGCAAGGAGGACGGTACGCTGGTTGGATATGTGCGGGGAAATCTCAATGGCAAAACTGGCCTAAAGGCAAAACTTGCGATTGCCACGTCATTTCATTCCTCGCAAAGACAAATTTTT
>CAISPD010000235.1 GCA_903887275.1 uncultured Mucilaginibacter sp. | reverse complement strand
TTCAGGAAAGCATTTCAGCGCACACTTGAAAGTTTACAGGCAATATATAAGGAATTGCCTCCGGACTGGAAATTACTGATCGAATACAAAGCTTTTGAACCCTCTTTTTATTCGACCACTATCGGCGACTGGGGGCAATCATTTACCCTGGCCAATAAACTTGGTCCGCAGGCTTATACTTTGGTTGATCTGGGGCACCACCTGGCCAATGCCAATATAGAGCAGATTGTTGCATTGCTGTTGATGGAAGGAAAATTAGGTGGCTTTCATTTCAATGATTCCAAATATGCTGATGACGATCTGACGGCGGGCAGTATTAAACCTTACCAGTTATTTCTGATTTTTAACGAACTGGTAGAAGGCATGGACGCCCGCGGACTTGAACATGCGACCGGCCTGGGATGGATGATCGACGCCTCACATAATTTGAAGGACCCGTTGGAAGATCTATTACAATCGGTTGAAGCAATAATGATCGCTTATGCACAGGCGCTCACGGTCGACCGCCCCGCATTGGTACAGGCGCAGGAACAGAATGATGTTGTAAGATGTCAGGAAATATTACAACAGGCATTCCGAACAGACGTTCGGCCTTTGGTAGCCCAATCAAGGTTAATTGCAGGCGCAGCGCTCGATCCTATCGGTTTATACAGGAGTTTGCAAATACGGAAAGGGCTGATTGGTCGTCGTGGTGATAGAACGGTAGCAACAGGCCTTTAAACTAGCCGATGAAACCTGTCGCAGCCATATTTGACATCGGGAAAACCAACAAAAAGCTGTTTCTTTTTGATGAGGATTACCATATTGTCGAAGAATATTCAACACGATTTGATGAAATCTCCGATGAAGACGGCTTTCCCTGTGAAGATATTAAAGCCCTCAAAAATTGGTTGACCAGCCAACTGAAGGAAAAAAGCACTTCCGGGGAATTTGATATTCGTGCTGTTAATTTTTCGGCCTATGGCGCCAGTCTGGTTTATCTTGACGAAAGCGGGCAAACTTTGACTCCTTTATACAATTACCTGAAACCGTACCCCGAAAACCTGGCGGAGAGTTTATACCAAAATTATGGAGGTAAAGAAGCCTTTTCTATCGCTACAGCTTCGCCTGCCTTAGGTAGTTTGAATTCAGGATTGCAACTATACCGATTAAAAAAAGAACAGACCCATGTTTTTCAAAACGTAAAATATGCCTTGCATTTGCCCCAATATTTAAGTTCAATTGTTTCCGGCCGGTATGTGGATGAGATCACCAGCATTGGTTGTCATACCGCAATATGGGATTTTCAGAAAGCCGATCATCACCAATGGGTAAGACAGGAGGGTATTGCTGCAAAATTTCCCGCTATCGTTACGGCTCAGCAAACAATAATGGCAGGGCAATATTGTGTGGGCAGCGGCTTACACGATAGTTCTGCCGCTTTGATCCCTTACCTTCAGAATTTTAAGGAACCTTTTGTGTTGTTATCTACCGGTACCTGGGCTATTAGCCTTAATCCATTTAATCATATTCCACTTACCGGAGCCGAACTTGCGCAAGATTGCCTGTGTTATCTGAAATATACCGGAAAGCCTGTCAAGGCATCGCGCCTTTTTTCGGGACATGAACATGAAGAACAGGTAAAACGTATTGCTGCACATTTTAATAGGCAGGTTAGTGCGTTCAACAACCTGCCATTTGACCCTGATAAAATGACCTGGCTCGAAAAAAACATTACGCAGCAAATCATTGGAACTGATAACGGGTCGGGGTTTAAGTCTCGGGCGCTCGCAGAATTTAAGGATGCAGCAATAGCCTACCACCAACTGATCATCGACCTGGTAAAACAACAGGCGAAATCAACACAGTTAGTAATGCAGGGGCCCGCGGTTAATAAGATTTTTGTAGATGGTGGTTTTAGTCGCAATGAAATTTATATGCAGTTGCTTGCCCGCCAATTTCCGGATATTGAAGTATATGCCGCTACAGTTGCCCAGGCTACGGCGCTTGGAGCGGCTTTAGTTATAGCCAATAGCTGGAACAGCAAAGGCTCCCCTGATGCGCCAATAATGCTCAGAAGGTATCATTGATCCACAATCTGACTTTTTACTCCGTATATTTTTTACCATGCCTTTCTTTTTATCTCATTGTATATCAATGAAATGGTAAAAAAAATATTCGATTTTTATTATAAAATGTCTGCCGTTAGCGTAATAAATACACGCTTTTTTTCCAAAGCAACTATTTTTATCGGGATTCCCGTAAACCAAACTATGATCCCAATGCTCAAAAAATTGCTTTTTGCTTTATGTTTTGCATTTGCGCTTACAGCAGCTCATGCACAGCTTAAATCTCCGCGCCAGTTATTTCCCGGATTATTCGAGACTGTACAGATGTCTGATATTTTCCCGGATAACAAAACCTTCGTGGATGCTACCGCAAAGCGCGATCCGGTTTTAATTTTAAAAGACTATAATGAACAAAAAGACAAACCTGGCTTTGATCTGAAACAGTTTGTTACCGACAATTTCATTATTCCCGGTACCCATAATGATGGTTTTAAAAGCGATATACAAGGTGGCATCCGCAAGCATATCGATACGCTTTGGCAGGTTTTATACCGCAGGCACGAATCGGTATCGCAGTATTCATCACTTTTGCCGGTTCCTAATGATTTTGTAGTCCCCGGTGGCCGTTTCCGCGAGACCTATTACTGGGATAGTTATTTTACCATGCTCGGTTTGCAGGAGAGTCATAAAACAAAGATCATCCAGGATATGATCGGCAATTTCGCTTATCTGCTTGATACCTATGGCTTTATTCCCAATGGTATTCGTACTTATTACCTGACACGCTCACAGCCTCCATTTTTTTCGATGATGGTAGACATACTTGCAAAAGATGAAGGTAACAAGGTATATACCAAATATCAGCCCGAATTATTGAAAGAATATGAGTTTTGGATGAAGGGTTCCCAAAATCTGGCAACCGGAAAAGCCATTCGCAACACAGTGCGGATGCAGGGAGGCGAAATATTGAATCGTTATTGGGACGAATCGGACCAACCGCGCGAAGAGTCGTATAAGAAAGACGTTAATGCGGCAAAAGACACCAAACAGGCTCCCGGCGATTTTTACCGTAATATTCGCGCAGCGGCTGAATCTGGATGGGATTTCAGTACGCGCTGGATGGATACCACCGGAAAGCTCGAAACAATACAAACTACCAATATTATACCGGTTGATCTGAATTGCCTGTTATACCATCTTGAACTGGACATTGCTAAATCATATACCATTCAGGGCAACGAGGCGAAGTTCAAATACTATTATAACAAAGCGCAACAACGGAAAAGAGCGATCCAAAAATACTGCTGGAGTGCCAAAGATGGCTGGTTTATGGACTATAACTGGGTAGAAAAGCATACCACAACACATTTATCACTTGCAGGTGTATTTCCGTTATCGTTTAAAATTGCGGATATAAAACAGGCCTCAGGCGTAGCCGCCAATCTTAAAGCAAAATTTTTAAAAGCAGGCGGACTGGTTACTACACTCGATCGTTCAGGACAGCAATGGGACAGCCCCAATGCCTGGGCGCCACTGCAATACATGGCAATAGATGGTTTGAATAAGTATGGCAACTTTAACCTTGCACGTACTGTGGCCGAAAATTGGGTACGATCTAACATAGGAGTATTCAATGCAACCGGTAAATTGATGGAGAAATATAATGTGATCGATACTGATGTGAAAGCAGGGGGAGGGGAGTATCCGTTACAGGATGGTTTTGGCTGGACAAATGGTGTTCTGCTTAATTTACTCAACCATTATCACATAGATACCTTGTAATATTTTATTGGTTTATTTTTAATCAGTTAGCTAAAGGTTAATTTAAATTAGCCTAAAATCGTTTTTTAATATTATTTTTAAACGATAGCTTAGTAGCTAGTTATAAACCAATTTTATGAAGAGAATTTTACTACCTGCCTTGTTGTTGGTACTGTTTGCGCATGCTGCTTTTGCAACTGTTCCGCAGGCCAGGGTAGATAGTATTATGGCAGTTCTGAAAAAGGAACTGGCCAATAGAAAATTCTACGATGATAAAAAAGAGCTGCGCATCAGGCAGTTAAAAGAAAAACTTGCATCGGCCCCACCCACAAAATACAATTATCAGTACGATCTTTGCAGTCAGCTTTATGAAGAATATAAGGTTTACCAGTTTGACTCGGCTTATGTGTATACCCAAAAACTGCTCACCTTATCCTTGCACAACAACGACCTGCCTAAATATTACGAGACCAAGATCAAGCTGGCTTTTATTCTGCTATCTGCAGGTATGTTCAAAGAAACTTTTGAATGTTTAAGTCAGATCAATTCGCAGGTATTGAGTAATGAAGCCAAGCTGGATTATTATTCTACAAAATCACGAGCGTATAATGACCTTTCTGAATATAACGGCGATAAGGCTTATGCCGTTTACGATCAGACGGAGGCGATCAAATATGTCGATTCGGCAATTTTATTTTCAGCTCCCGGATCGTTCGATAAACTCTATTATCAGGGCAATAAGCGGGTGATCTCGGGCAATTTTCAGACGCCTTCGGCTGAATATGTGCAATTATTATTGCATTATAACCTTTCCGAACATCATCGTGCTATGGTTGCCACCGGGCTGAGCGCATTTTATACGGGCCCTTACCAGGAATCGGACAGGATATTTTTAATGGCAGAAGGTGCGATCAATGATATAAGGTCGTCAACAAAAGAAACAACTGCGATTTTTAAGTTAGGCTGGGAATTATACCTGGGTGGCGACATTACCAGTGCCTATACTTTTATTAACCAGGCGATGGACGATGCGCAATTTTATGGCGCAAGGTTGCGCAAAGTAAAAATCGGTGCGGTATTACCGATTGTATCTGCACAGCGCAATATTATCACTGAAAAAGAAAAGGACAGGTTTTTGGCCTACTTTGTTTCGATAACTGTAGTTGCTATTATTATCTCCTCTATTCTATTTATAGTATTTTATCAGTTCAGGCGGCTTAAGGCTAAAGAAAAGATCATTGAAGAGAAAAATATACTGCTCGAAAAAATCAATGGTAAATTATCAGAAGACACCCATATCAAGGAAGAATATATAGGTTACTTTTTTAACGTAATATCAGGTTATATCTTAAAGCTGGAAAAACTGAAACGAAGCGTTGAACGGAAGATCACCACCAAAAAATATGATGAAGTGCTTTTATCAGTAAACGAGATCAATATTAAAAAGGAACGCGAAGCCTTGTTTTACACCTTTGATCATATTTTTCTTAAGATATTCCCCAATTTCATTGCTTCATTTAACGCTTTATTTAAAGAAGAGGATCAGATTTGGCCTAAAGACCATGAAGTATTGAATACCGACCTACGCATTTTTGCCCTGATGCGACTTGGAATCAATGATAATGAGACCATAGCCAATATCCTGGAGTATTCTGTAAACACCATTTATGTTTATAAAATGCGTATCAAAGCAAAGGCACTTGTACCCAGTGAACAGTTCGATCAGCGGATAATGGATATCAAAGCGGTGGACCTGTTTAATAAGTCATAACCGGTATCGTTCCCGGAAATTTCAGTAAATCTTCTTTTACTATACTTTCTCCAGTCCCTTTAAAAGGGCTTAGTGTGTTAAATTAATACTCAAAAAGGTTAAATTAGGCTTATATTTTTCAATAGTTTTTATTTTTTAAATATTTGAAAATCAATATTATAGCTTTTAAAAAACTCGTTTTTTCTTATATTTTTAGTAAAGGGCTAGGTATTTCTCAAGCGTCTTTATTACTTTGTATTGTGGCCTTGAAATAATAAGTTTCGAAAGCACACAAATTATAAACCAATAGATTAATTTTTTTGTTGCGGTAAGTTGGCATCCAGGTGCCTGCCGGGATTTTGCGAAAGTCGGTTTCCGGCTATCTGTAAAATCCACGCAAAAATGAATGTTTACCCGAGGGATGAAATTCGTTGTTCATGCGAATGCATTAAATAAGGTAAACTTTATCAGAAGCATTTTATTGTTTAATTAATAGTTATATTTATTCAGCCAATTAAAAATCAACCCAAATTTTATGCATCTTAAAAATTTACTCAAAGTAAGTTGTTTTATCCTGACCCTCTTCTTTGCTATCCCTGCGATGGCCCAGAACACGGTGGTAACAGGTAAAGTAACAGACTCGAAAGATGGTTCGTCTCTTCCAGGCGTATCCATTTTAGTCAAAGGGACCACAATTGGTACCGTTTCCGATGTTAACGGAGCTTTCAAGCTGTCTGTTCCATCATCGGCTAAGTCAATCGTTGTATCTTACATCGGTTACAATTCTAAAGAAGTTGCCCTTACAGGCGCTCCATTGGCGATCGCGCTTGATCAAAACGCTACTTCGCTGAATGAAGTTACCGTAGTTAGCGTAGGTTATGGTACCGCACGCAAAAGGGATGTAACGGGTGCAATTGAAAGTTTGACTCCTAAAAACTTCAACCAGGGTGCTATTACTAACCCGGTAGATCAGTTGGCAGGTAAGGTTGCCGGCTTAACTATTACCCAACCGGGTGGTGACCCTAACCAAACTGCTTCGGTACGTTTGCGCGGTCAATCTTCATTAGCTGGTGGTTTATCACCTCTATTTGTAGTTGATGGTGTTATTCTTTCCGACCCTAATCAATTTCAGAACATCCCACCGGATGATATCGCTGGTTATGACGTGTTGAAAGATGCGTCTGCTGCTGCTATTTATGGTTCAAGAGGTGCAAACGGTGTGATCATCGTAACAACTAAAAAAGGACAGGCCGGAAGATCTACCGTTGCTTACAATGGTTTTATAGGATCGAGCCAGCAAAGCAAATATTATGATCTGTTAACTTCTGACCAATTACGCCAGGCTGTTCCTGCACTGGGTGCTTTGGACAAAGGTGCTAACACTGATTGGCAAAAAGCAATCACACGCACAGCTTACCAGCAACGTCACAGCGTTTCTTTATCAGGCGGTACTTCGACTTCTGATTTTTACGCT
The DNA here is from genome assembly GCA_903887275.1 of uncultured Mucilaginibacter sp. Taxonomy (GTDB): domain Bacteria; phylum Bacteroidota; class Bacteroidia; order Sphingobacteriales; family Sphingobacteriaceae; genus Mucilaginibacter. The sequence continues at coordinate 9,050 of CAISPD010000235.1, read as the reverse complement.
GCTGCCGACTATTCAAATGCAGAAGGTATTGTACTTAACTCAGGTAAAGAGCAATTAGGCTTAACCCTGAAAGGTCATGCTAAAGCTTTGGATAACAAATTGGACCTTTCTGCAGGTATCCAAAACGTTAGTACTAAACGTAGCTTCATTGATTATGCTAATTTCAGCTACATGTACAACTCGCCACCAACTTTCCCTGTGAAAAACCCTGATGGCACTTATTATGCTTATACCGACTTTAACGAAGCTAACCCTGTTGAACATATCCAGGAATCATACTTCAGGTCATATGAATACCTGACCCTAATGAATGGTGCAGCTGATTACAGCATCACCAATTCGTTAAAAGTAGGTGTTAACGGGTCACTTTCCCGTGAAAATGGCCAAATGCACGGTTTCGTTCCAACCTTCCCACTTGAAGGAAACGTAAACCAGGCTGGTCAGGCTAACTCCAACAGGAACTCTTATGCTGGTAACATACACATCAGCTATGATAAATCATTCGGCAAGCACTCTATCAATGTTTATGGTGCTTACGAGTACAATGATTACTTGTATGATAACTTCCGCGCTGTTGGTCAGCAATACATCACTCCAGAAGAGTTAGACAATAACATCGGTGCTGGTAACTCGTTGTTCAATGGTATCAGTTCTTATAAAGAAGAATACCAATTGATCTCGTTCTTTGCACGTGCTGCTTACAACTATGATGGCAGATTCTATGCAACAGCAACTATTCGTCAGGACGGTTCTTCAAAATTTGGTTCAGCTAACCAACGCGGTTGGTTCCCATCTTTCGACTTAGCTTACCGTTTCAAAAAGGATCTGTTAGCTAACGTTGATTGGATCTCTGATTTGAAATTGAGAGCAGGTTTCGGTATCACCGGTAACTCTGACGCTATTTCTCCATACGGAACACTTGAAACTGTAGGCCCTGTAGGAAATTACTACAACGCTGCTACCGGTTCGTTCCCAAGCGCTTACTCTACAACTCAAAATGCTAACCCATTGTTGAAATGGGAACAAAGACAAGGACGTAACGTAGGTTTAGACTTTGACTTGTTCAACAGCCGTATCACTGGTAGCATCAACTACTTCAATGATAAAACTACAAACCTGCTGTACAACTATACTGTTCCAACTCCTCCGTTCGTAACCAATACCTTGCTTGCTAACGTTGGTACATTGGTAAACAAAGGTTTCGAATTAGCTTTGAGCGCTCAAATTGTTAGAGGCGATAACTTTAAATGGACCGCTGGTGGTCAGATCACTTTCGTTAAAACCACTATTACCAGCCTGTCAGGTCAGTACTCTTATGCAGGTCAAACTTACCAGTTAACTGCAACCCAGATTCCAGTAGGTTATGCTGCTGGTCGTGGTTTGAGTTCTAACCCTATTACCTTCCTGAAACCAGGTTACAGCCCATACGTATTCTACCTGCCACATTACACAGGTGTTGACGCTAGCGGTAACCAAACTTTTGACGGACAGACAATTGCTCAGAACGCCAGCCCAACAGGTCACTACATCGACCCTAGCCCTAAATTCAATTACGGTATCACCAATAGCTTGGATTATGGCAACTTTAACCTGACATTTGCACTGCGTGGTGTTTACGGTCAGAAAGTATTTAACAACACTTTACTTGACGTTGCAACTGTTACCCGTTTACCCGGAAACAACATAACCAAAGAAGCATTGACCAATGGTATCAAAGACGCACCGGTTTCATCCGACTTGTGGCTTGAAGACGCATCATTCCTGCGCCTTGACAACGCTTCATTGGGCTATACATTCAAAAACGTAAGTTTTGCAAGTAACCTGAAGGTTTATGTTGCAACTAACAACTTGTTTGTAATTACCAAATACAAAGGTCTTGACCCGGAAGTAAAAACTGAAAATGCTGCTGGCGGTAATATCTTGTTCGGTAATAACCTGAACGGTTCAAACAACCAGGCTTATATAGATGCAAACTACGGTGGTCAGGCTTACTACCCTCGTGTTAGAACAATAACTGTTGGTTTGAACGTAACATTGAAATAAAAATATTACTTAAAGAAATATAGTGATGAAAAGAAGAAAACTATTTATTATCACCTGTACAGTGTTACTGGCGGGTGGTATCACGCAATCGTGTACAAAGCTCGATAAAAAGGTTTACAGCGTCGAGCCTGTAGGCAATTTCTACCAGACACCTGACCAAATTGCGGCCGGTGTTGCACCAGCCTACATTGCGTTACAGAACATTCCGGATGGAAACGTAAACCAAATGAATGAAATTACCTCTGACGAGGTTATTGTACCAACCCGTGGTAACGACTGGTATGATGGCGGTCAATGGCAGGGTTTGTGGTTGCACAAATTTAAACCAGACGTTTTTGTTGACGGCGGTTGGAGCGATCTGAACAATGGTATCGGTAAGGTGAATTTTACGCTGAACATCCTGGGTGGCCTTCCAAACAAACCAGCTAACTTTGACGCAATCGTTGCTGAGTTAAAGGTTTTACGTGCTTACTTTATTTTCCAGTTGATGGATATGTATGGTAACGTGCCTTTGGTAACTGATTACAACACCGACCCTAGTAAAGTAACTCAGAAAACACGTGCGGAAGTGTATGCATTCCTGGAAACAGAGTTGAATACTAACGTGCCTTTATTGACCACAACAGTTGATAAAACTACTTACGGTCGTATCACACAATTTGGTGGCTACATGCTGCTTGCTAAATTGTACCTGAATGCTCAGGTATATACTGGTACTGCACAATGGGCTAAAGCTATTACCGCTTTAAACCAGGTGATCAATTCAGGCAAATATTCTTTGCAGCCTAACTATTTTGATAACTTCTCTATCAATAACGACGGTTCTACAGAAAACATTTTCGTAGTTCCATTTGATAAAGTACACATTGGTGGTAATAACTGGGAAATGCAAACTTTGCACTACTCTTCAAATGCTACTTATGGCCTTACAGGTCAGCCTTGGAACGGTTTCTGCTCTACTGCTGATGTATACAACAAATACGAAGTTGCTGATATTCGCCGTACTCAATACCTGGTTGGTCAGCAATATGCTTCTGATGGTGTAACTCCATTGAGCGACCCGCAGGCAAACTTACCTGTGATCTTCGATCCGAACATCACTTCGATATCAGATGCTTCTGGTTTGTTCCGTATGAAAGGTGCGCGTAACGTTAAATACCATCCTGAAGCAGGTACTTCTGGTGGTCAAAGTAATGACATGGTTATTTTCCGTTTAGCTGATGCTTACCTGATGCTTGCTGAAGCTTCATTGCATACTGGCGATGCCGCTACTGCCTTGACAGCTGTAAACAGAGTACGTCAACGTGCTGGTGTTGCTAATTGGGCTGCAGGAGACTTAACTTATGCAAGTTTACTTGATGAAAGATCTCGTGAACTGGCATGGGAAGGTTGGAGAAGAAATGACCTGATCCGTAACGAAGTTGCTTCCGGCACTAAGTACTTTACCGGTGCTCGTACACCTGCTAAAACTGACGATGGTGATACCCACACTTTCTTGTTCCCGATCCCGGCTCCTGAGCTTATCTCGAACTCTAACCTGCACCAGAATCCAGGTTATTAATTAATTGTATCAATAATAAAAGAAAACAGAGTAGTTCAATACTACTCTGTTTTTTTTGTTTTAAACTTGTTGTATGCTAAACAAGATCACTTGCTTTACCCTTTTATTGTTTGCTTTAGGAATTAGCTCCTGTCACAAGGCAGAAAACCTTCCCGATCCCAAAGATGCTTTGTTTCAACTGCAGCCTTCAACTGCAACCGGTATCAATTTTAATAATAAAGTTATTGAAGACGGTCAGTTCAACGTTTTTAACTATCGCAATTATTATAATGGTGCCGGTGTTGCTATAGGCGACGTAAACAACGACGGTAAACCCGATATCTTTTTTACCTCAAATCAGGGCGAAAATAAACTTTACATCAATAAGGGAAATTGGAAATTTGAGGATGTTACAGCAAAAGCAGGACTTAAAGGTTATCACCGTTGGCATACCGGTGTTACCATGGTTGATATTAATGGTGATGGATGGCTTGATATTTATGTTTCCAATAGTGGTGGCTTGAAAGACGCCGACAGGGCTAACGAACTTTACATCAATCAAAGGGATGGTACTTTCAAAGAAGAAGCAGTAAAATATGGGCTGGCAGACAAAGGATTGTCAACCCAGGCCATATTTTTTGACTTTGATCATGATGGCGACCTGGATTGTTTTGTATTGAATAATACTTACAGGCCCATTGGGAGTTTTGGTTATAACCGTGATATCAGAAATATTCGCGACCCCCAAAACGGCGACCGCCTCTATAGAAATGACAACGGTAAGTTTGTTGATATCAGTGCCCAGGCCAATATTTATGGGAGTGAAATTGGATTTGGCCTTGGCGTAACTGCGGGTGACCTTTTTAATACGGGTTGGGATGATATGTATATATCAAACGACTTTTTTGAGCACGATTACCTGTATCAAAACCAACATAACGGGAAATTTAAAGAAATAAGTGATGATGCTATCGGGCATATGAGCTTATCGTCGATGGGATCTGATATGGTGGATATTAATAACGATGGCTTGCTGGACGTATTTACTACGGATATGCTTCCAGAGAATGATTACCGTTTAAAAACCACGACCAAGTTTGACGAGTACGATGTTTATAACGCGAAACTAAAAAACAGTTTTCACCATCAATTTACCAAAAACTGCCTGCAACTTAACAACGGAGATGGTACATTCAGTGAAATAGCTGATCTGGCGGGCGTAAATGCCACGGATTGGAGCTGGGGTGCACTTAGTTTCGACTTTGACAACGATGGTTGGAAGGATATTTTTGTTAGCAACGGTATCAGCAGAGATTTAACCAACCAGGATTTTCTGACCTATTTCAGTAGCCAGGAGGTGATGAATGAAGTAAAAAGCGGCGGTTTCAGATCGAAGAATTTTTTGGATAAAATGCCAAAAACGCCAATTACAAGCTATGGATTCCTAAATCAGAAGAACCTGACTTTCAAAAATGCAACCATACCGATGGGTTTCACAACCCCCAGTTTTAGCAACGGCGCCGCCTATGGCGACCTTGACGGCGACGGCGACCTTGACCTGGTTGTCAGCAATGAAAATGGGCAGGCATTTATATACCGGAACATGACTTCGGAAAGAACCCGTGCTCATTTCCTGAAAGTAAACCTGAAAGGAACCGGTATGAATACTTTTGGTATAGGAGCTAAAGTTACGATCTATACCAAAGGCATGCAGCAGTTGCTTGAACAGATGCCAACCCGTGGCTTTGAAAGTGCCAGCGAGCCTGTGTTGAATTTTGGCTTGGGTACTACTACCAAAGTTGACAGCCTGAGGGTTACCTGGCCCAATATGAAGATGCAGGTAATACGCAATATTGCGGCTAATAATACTATTACTTTGCACCAATCGGACGCGCAACTGAACTATCGCCCTGATTTGGTTAAGCATAACCCTTATTTTGTAAATGTTACCGCCACACAGGTAAAAGGCGATATCAAACATAAAGAAAATGATTACAAAGATTTTGATGAGCAGCGCCTCATCCCTAAAATGCTTTCAACCGAAGGTCCTAAGCTGGCAGTTGGCGATGTAAACGGTGATGGTTTGCCCGATTTTTTCATGGGGGGTGCTATAGGGGATACATCTAAATTGTTTATCCAGCAATCTGATGGAACATTTCAACAGAAAAGCGAATTCACATTTGTCCAGGATAAAAATAGCGAGAATGTAGGGGCTTTATTCTTTGATGCTGATCACGATGGGGATTTAGACCTGGTAGTGGCTTCGGGTGGCAACCAGGAAAAAGAAGGCTCGCTTGACCTGCTTACCCGCCTTTATATCAATGACGGAAAAGGGAATTATACCAGGAAGTTTAATGGTTGGCCGCAAATATCTATTAATGCATCCTGCGTAAGATTGAATAGCAATAATGGCGACTTATTTATTGGTGGCCGAAGTGTGCCCGGCTCATACGGGCTTATTCCTTCCAGCAAGTTATTGCGAAATGACGGGCACGGTAATTTTACAGACGTTACCGCAGCTCTGGCACCTGAACTTCAAAAGTTAGGTATGGTTACTGACGCCCAATGGGTTGATATCGATGGTTCGGGCAAAAATGCGCTGGTTGTTGTTGGTGATTGGATGCCCGTAACGATATTGAAATATGTTGACGGTAAACTGCAGAAAACTGGCGAAATAGCCAACTCGTCGGGTTGGTGGAATTGCCTTACTGTTGCCGATATTGACGGCGACGGCAAACCCGACCTTGTGGCAGGAAACATGGGTTTGAATTCGAAAATTAAGGCAGATGTAGACCATCCAGCAAAAATGTATGTTGCAGATTTTGATGAGAACGGTCAGTATGAATGTATCCCCGTTTATTATAAAACTGACGGTAAAGCATATCCCTTCAATTTGCATGATGACATGATCAAGCAAATGCCGTATTTGAAAAAGAAATTCCTGCGGTATGACGCTTATGCCGGGAAAGCAATTGAAGATATTTTTGCGCCGGAAGTTCTGAGCAAAGCAACAATATTACAGGTAAGCCAAACCCAAACCTGTGTTTTTTACAATAGTGGAAAAGGACAATTTACAATGAGCCCCCTGCCCATAAGAGCCCAATTTTCGGCTGTGTTTGGGATTTTGGTTGCCGATGTAAACAACGACGGGCAAAAAGACATTGTTTTGGGCGGTAATTTCTATGGGTTAAAGCCGGAGGTTGGGCGCTACGATGCCAGTTATGGTGTAACTTTCCTGGGTCATCCGGGACGAAGGTTTGATTATATCCAGCCGAACGAAAGTGGATTATTTATAAAGGGGGAAGTACGCGATATAGCAACGATAAAGACTAAAACCGGCGATAAGATCATCATCGCCCGAAACCATGACGCACTACAAATTTTCGAACGAACTAAAACGTCGAAAAATTGATCCGGATATTGATCTTGTCGGTATCCGATTGCGGTAGTTTATTATCAAGATAAGTTTCGAAAGGTAAGATAGGGACCTGCATGTTTCTGTCCTTAAAGTAACGGTAAACCGCAGCGTAGGCTTTTTCCCGTTCGTTAAATTTTCCTTTGAAATTTACGGTATAGAAATAACCGCTACCAGGCATCGTCATAAAAATAAAGGGCGCCTTTGTTTGTGCTTTTTTACCTACAGGCAGGCCTACCTTAAGATGCACAGAATCATTACGGCCCGGTAAAAACTGTGCTATTAAAGGCTGCGTTTGTTGCAATTGATTTTTACTGAGGTATTCCTGTAAAGTGTGTAGTATTGCACCTGCACCCGAAAATTTATTTTTTGACAATACGGTATTGGTTAATACAACAATACTGGTATCCGTTACATGTATTTTGGCAATATGAATGCCATAATACAGGTCGGGTGTTTCCATAAATCGCTCCAGATCGGGTAAATGGGTATGTTTTATAGCAGATCCGTTAATTAGATCAACCAGGTAACGATAGAAGCTAACTTTCTCGTCCGCTAGCGCAATTGTGTAGTTTTGATCTTTTTCCGGAACCAGGGTATACAGGTATTGTTTCGATTGATCATCACTTTGTTCGTTTACACTAAAAGAGTAACCATTTACAGGGTTTACCTGCAAAGCAAGGTCGTTCAGTTTTAATGAAAAACCGCTTTGGTCGCTTACTGAAGTAATTTTAGCTGAATCGGCAAGCCAGCTGCTACGAAGATCTGATCTCCATTTTTTCCAGTTATCTGCCTTTGAAATTACCTGGTAAGTATTAAAAAAAGTAGCCTTTATTTTTACCTCGAAATGCCGGCTAACAGGTATGAAAAATGCAAATAGAACCAGGATTGGCAGGGGTAATAATAACAGTTTTTTCTTCATCAGGAATAGCAAAAATTGGCGGACGGTAAAAGTAACAAAAAATCGGTTTTTTATAGTAAAATCAGCCTTTTTAGTTTAATATCCTTTGTTTGTTCAGCTTTTATTGATACTTTTAAAAGCCAATTTAACCCGAATAATTATAAAAATGCATTCAGAACCAAGCTATAGAAAATCACCCGATTCGTCTCCGGAATTCTAAAACTCTGTTCTGCGAAAAACCCTGGTATACGACCATTCATGATAAGCCTGCAATTAACGATCGGCCGCCTGGTCAGGGTGCTTTTTCTGCCCTTACTGGCTGGTTTTCTTATGACTACCCTACTAGAGTCGTGTGATGGAGGTAAAGCCGATGCGCCATTATTTGAGTTACTCGATTCAACCAAAACAGGTATTAGTTTCAATAATAAACTGGGTGACGATGATGCACCAGGCATATTAAACTACCTATACTTTTATAATGGCGGCGGCGTAGCTGTAGGCGATGTAAACAATGATGGTTTGCCCGATATTTTCTTTACCTCCAATAAAAAAGGCGGCAATAAATTGTATATCAACAAAGGCAACTACAGGTTTGAAGATGTTACCCAAAAAGCAGGGCTGGCTGGTACTGCAGATTGGTGTACCGGTGTTACAATGGCCGATGTAAATAATGATGGGTACCTGGATATTTATGTTTGCGCAGTAGCGGGAAAACTGGGTCTGCAAGGCCATAATATGTTGTATATCAACAACCATGATGGCACTTTTACGGAACGTTCGGCAGAATATGGGCTCAACTTTTCGGGCTATTCAACCCAGGCTGTTTTTTTCGACTATAATCATGATGGTAAACTGGATTGTTTTCTGTTAAATCAATCCAACCACTCGGTTGATACTTATGGCGATACCGCTTTGCGCAAAAAGGTGAATAGTTTGGCAGGAAGTAAATTATACCTAAATCAAAGTGGGCATTTTGCAGATATTACCTTAAAATCGGGTATATACAGCAGTGCTTTGGGGTATGGCCTTGGCGTGGCCGTTGGCGATTTGAATAACGATGGCTGGGAGGATATATACGTAGGCAACGACTTCCACGAAAACGACTATTACTATATCAATAACCACAATGGTACTTTCACAGAGTCGGGTGC
>CAISPD010000234.1 GCA_903887275.1 uncultured Mucilaginibacter sp. | reverse complement strand
TACTGGGTGGATTAGCAATACATTCTTTTCTGAAAGCAGATGAGAAATTGCACGATAATACTGCTTATTAGGAATATACAAATCGTTGGAATCAGTGATAGTTATCAATTCTATTGAGGGATATTTTTTCAAATCAATTTTTTGGCCTGCTTCGATATCGGAACGTATAAGCTGCAACTCCTTTCCCAACGATTCATTTTTTCCTTTCCATCTCCACGGCTCTTCTAACCTTTGTTTATGTTCCTGAAAATCTTTCATCTGTTCTTCGTCAGTGAGATTGACCATGGAAACACCCTTAAATCCAAAAATGGCTTGTAGCGGATCACCAAGTATATGAGTGGGCAGGATAGCACCCAGGATAGTAACTAGCTCATGTTGCTCCGATGTGCAATCTTGATATTCGTCTACAAATAAACCCTCGTAGCTTGCTGCGATAGTTTTCTGAATGATTGGGCGCTTGAATAAAGCTGTGGCTTTTATGATAAGGAATGGATAATACTTACCATCGTCTACATCAGGTAAATCGTTTCCTACATAGAATGCATTAACATATTTCTGCGCGTATCCAGTTATTGTTTCAATATGGAACTTGTTGTGGGGAATGTTGGCCTTTTTGATTTTCTCTTTGATTGAGGCGATCCCAGCGTGAGTGTGAGTAAGAATAAGTTGTCTTCCCGATGTATGAAGCAAGCACTCAGCAATGGCGTGAGTCTTACCATGTCCCGCCGGTGCAATAAGCATGCTTTTTGATACTGCTACAAACTCGCTATGATCCATTTTTATCAATCCAAGCTGATAATGCGGTCAATTGCTGTTTCAATTTTCCTTCCGGAAGCTGATCAAAGTGACTGAAAATTAATTCGCCAAGCCGATGCCCGCGATATTGCTTCTTAAACCATCTATTTTTAGCAGCCGCTTTACCAATAGCTAAACGTAATTGTGAAGAATCCGTAGCAATATCTATACTGGCAACGCATCCTGCTCCAAATTGAGCCTTTATAGAGTCCCACATACTCTTTTTTACGTCATCCAGCACTAATGTTTCATCTTCTTCGCATTTGACTGTTACAGCTAATTCAAATGCTTCTTTAAGCATATCAAATGGAATCTCACGCATAATTGCCGTTTCCAGACAATCACCGTTATCCCAATCGATTATTTGTATTCCGCTTGTCGATAGTGAGGCCTTTTGCCCATTTAAAGTTGCATCATCTGAATCGCAGAATAGACACAATGGGAATCCGCTTGCTTTTAAATTTGCTGCATACTCCGCAATTGATGTCCCTTCACCATTAGCCAGCCTAACACCCATGTATGACATGTTCTTTGCTCCTGTGGCAATTCGAAAATCATTTAATGCCCTTCCGATACCAATTTCAGTAGCCCCTTCACAAAGGATAATGGCTTTTGCAAAAAATGCCTCGGGATGTCTTCGAAGCGTGCCTTGAAATTTATCATCAAAACTAACGAGGGACTTTGCCCCCTCTCGCATCAAGAAAATGTTTTCTACAGCAAGCTCAACAAGAACATCGCGTGAGTGTGTTGTGATAAAAACTTGTCCATGGGTGTGCATTTTCAAAGAGTTAATAAGCTGCTGTACTCTATCAGGTTCAAGCCCTTGTTCTATTTCATCTATTAAAGCAATCCCTCCAGTTTCTGCGATGGCAGACTGTATCGCAATTGAAATTACCCGTTTTGACCCTTTTCCTTTTAGTCGGAAAGGGATTTTCTCGTCATGTAAGCACACCTTTCCATCTTTAGTAACAATATCCCTAAAATCTATGGTTGTGCTCGCTTTTGAAATGTTAATACCGAAGGTTGCAGCAACTGCCTTTACCTTACTAACCGCTGTGTCGAACTTACTAAATGAACCCACATCTATTTTTCCTTTTGCATCTCTTAGGGCATCAATCATATGCGTGCCGTCCGTATCTTCATCTGGCTCTTCTTGTTGCAACAATGTATACAGCGGACTCCCTTTACTCCAGGCAAAGTGCCGATCTATATAATCTGATACCATGGCTGTATTGAGTTTCGCCCTATCATGAGCGCTAATTGATTTTGATCCGATTTCCCTTTCTGTGAAAACAGTCCACTTTGGCTCCAAATCTTTTTCCACCGTTAACCGAATTGTTAGTACTGGTTGATGATCATCTTCAATATCATCAATAATTCCATTGGTCTTTGTAAGCCCACGTTGAAATAATCCATATTTATCTTCGCGCAATAATTCCTCAGGAATTTCTGTCAGCGTTGCCTCGATCTCGATAGGTTCGGCGGTATTGCAATTGTAAAAATCATTATCGAAAAATTGAAGATTCCAACTGGAGGATAGAATTGACGAAATTGCCTCAAGTATAGAAGACTTACCCGAATCACCTCTTCCGATCAGGCAGACGAAATCAGAAGCGAACATTTGTGAGAAATTTTTTAGACTCCTAAAGTTCTTTATTGTCAGCTGATGGATTTTAGCCATATTAATACTATATACCGTGATTAAAGGTAAGTCATTTAATTCAATCCGAGTAGACATCTAGGAAGTCTTAAAACGGAAACCAAGATATATGTGTTGGTTTTGTTATTTTGGAGTTTGGAAAAGAACTGACTGGTTGGGCGACCTTATAGAGACATCGTGATGGGTCATTTTTATTGGATTTATAAATCTCTAACTATAGGGGCGAGGATTGCAAATTCCGACCAATATTCAGTTTCGGTTCTCATTTAAATTTCATAGATTTATATTATGATATCAATTGACAGTCCTAAAAGCTTAACACTGCTTTTTATACATCGGAAGGGGAAAAGTTATATTAGAACCGTTGTCACCAAGGTTGATGGAGTTGAAGACCTACAGTATTCAATTTACAAAAGTGAAGATGGGTTTCATGACGAATTAACTTCAGACGGCATTTTTGCACAAGAAGCGCTACCTCCGCCAGGTAAAGAAATATATAGTGCTTCTGTAATTCTCGCAAAATATATTAAAAAGAATGGGTATAAAGTATGCAATACCATCATTCAGACTAAAAATGGGGCAAAGATTAGATAGCCTAATTTATTAATTGCTGCAACCCGAGATTTTAAAATCAATTCACTAGAAACATATTGTCTGTTTATTTAAGGTGTGAAATTATTCTTCTGAAGTTATTGGTAATTAATATATCGATTTCTTTTATTGAAAGATTATTTTTTTTAGATAAATATTCGTGTATTAAAGTGATGTTAGTTGGTTTAGCTGGCACTCCATTAACATCTATAAAAGGCCCATCGCTTTCAGTCAAGATATTAGCTAAAGGTATTTTTGAAATTATATTTTGGCCGAATTTGGATTTTATCATTGCAGTGTTAACCGAAAAATAGTACCCAGCCTTTACAATATCATTTATCAATGCAAGAGGTCCGGAGTACCAATGAAAAATTGCCGATTTGATATTGAAAGAAATTAGATAATTCAGAATTTCTTTTTCAGCCTTCCTTGAATGAAGGCTTAGTAATTTATTTTTCCCGTTTAACTCCCTAAGTATTCTGATAAAAGTGTCTAATTGTATCTCTTTGGTCGAAATCCCGTCATTTGAAAAATCTAATCCTATTTCTCCAATATAGGAGGTTCTTGATAAGTTACGAACAAAGCCAGGAAACTCCTTATTATGTACATCAGCACGTAGGGGGTGCATTCCTAATGCTAATCTTACTTTGCTATAAGAAAGTAAATGCTGATAGCCCATCTCAAAATGACTTGGGAGATTTGTCATTCCTATGGTTATGATACCAGCCTTTTCACATTCATTGGCAATTTGTATTGGATTTTCATATAAATCAATATGACAATGTGTGTCTATCATATAATTCCAGCCCTTTGCTTCAAGTTATTGTTTCCAGCCTTTTCAATCCATTCTTTTAATTCAGCTCGGGTTCTTTTTACTAATTCAACATACCCATCAAGCTTTGTTAAATCTTTAACTCCATTTATTAATAATTCACCTCTAATATCATTATCAGATAAGTTCTTCTTTAGGAAGTCAAGACAGGCATTGAAATCCTGCCCCTGTTTTGACGACAAGAAAGGTGTTTGATTGTGCCTTCCAGTAAAGCCTTTCTTTATTGAATTGCCATACCCGGTAGGGTCTGCAATTAGTTGTAATGCGGCTTGCCGATAAATACAAGGCATACAAACACCGCAATGATCTTTATCGGTATGTGTCCAATTGGCGCGATGCCCTCTTTTTCCACAAGAGTTTGAAATCGCCACTATAGTTTTAAGAAAGTCTAAATCTTCGCATTCATTGACCATTTCGCCTTTAGTCTTTAAATCATATATATTTTCAACTGATGAATTTAAACAAAGACCATTTAATAGTTCTCTTACATGTTGAAGAAAAGTTGGATGTGTAGTACGCGTACTGCATGCACTTCTTCTTGAGGCGCTTAGCGGAAGATTTAAAGAAACAGTGCCGTTTTCTGGCACCATTACTGACAATTGCTGATAATCAGCCACTAATACAGCTATACTTATAAATAGTAATGAACGGCTCCTGAACGTCTTTTCCTTTTCTAACTGTGAATGAGCCAAACTTACGCTAACTGATGGAATAAACTTAAAACCATTAGGGTACTTTTCACTTAATTTCTCCCTAAGTTTAATTTGCTCCTGACGTGCACTTATATGCGGATCAAAATGGGATACCGTTAATAGTTTTTCATTAGGATTTAACTTTAAAAAGTTCAACGCTCCAATCAATGAATCTAAGCCTCCTGAAAAAAGGTTGACTTGTGAAAACGGTGCTTTATAAATCTCTCCAATTTCCGAAGCCGGTAAAATTAAATCGTTTGATATAAACTTAACTGTCCAATAATCCCCGGTTAAAAATGATAGCAATTGCTCTGTTTTATCAGTTAATTCACTCCAAAGCTGGGGGTTGTAAACTGGAAAAGTGACGGCTAATTCCCTGGACCAACCATCTGTGGAGTATGTGTGCCTATCAATAAAGCGATCTACTCCATATACAAAACTCGCAATCAGAAATAAATCAACTGCATTTTTATTAGCCACGGATGCAAATGGAAGCAAATTGATAAAATCAATTTCAACTTTTGAGGAAGCGCCCAACTCGCTGCAGCTAATATTTGCTGCAATTTTGCCATCGTTGTCAATTGTGGGAGTATTTACAGATATATTTAATTTCATCATTCCTCTATTTTAATAACCGCTTCAAAAATTCTTTCAATTTCATTCTTGCCCGCTTGGCCAGCCCAATCTATTTTAGCTACTGGTTTGTTTTGGTTAAGCCGCGTAACCCGTCCCAAAATATCTTTTTTTATATGATCAAAAGTTTCCTTTGCAATAGCTTCGCCTTTCATTTGCTTTAGCCGTTCTTCAAGCCTTTGCGACAAGTATTCAAAAATATAAACTCCAAAAAAGTTGCAAAGTAACTCAGATAGCTTATCACCATCAGTATAAACTTTAAAGAGATCTTCAAGGTTGTTCAAATCATTATCCGCTTCTGATTCTACATCTCGTAAAACCTCGGAAATTGCTTGATTGGCGGCAGTTTCATCCATACCTGTAGCCGAATCACCACAGAAAGTTATCAGATAATCTATGACATCCCTGACTGTCTTACCGGCTAAACTTGCAAAGCCTATTTCAGTTAAAGCAGATTGGAATCCATTGCTGCTTGCACTTGAAAAGAAAGAAACAAGTTTGCCTGATGATTTTAAACCGGCACGTCCAACTTTTGATGAATTGCCCGAACTTATATTTTTGCTGCCTCCACCAATTCTTATCAACCGCTCATATGCCGACCGTACATGGGCATCCCTTCGTTTAAGAAGTGTCGCATATCGTTTTTCCTGTATTTCTATTTTTTCAGGCTCCGTAGGTTTTTCTTTGTGATCTTCGTCTTCAATATCGGCAACCGCTTTTGCTGCGCTTGTTACTGATGAAGTTAAATTTGCCCAATTCGGCTCATTTTTAACCCCTGAACCAATTCTTTGTGTAGTACCCATGGTTAATCTTGTTTTAAGGCTTTGCCAATCTTTGAATCAGAACCGAATAAGGTTACTATAGATTTGACTTCGGCATTTTTCGCAACGGCGGTTTTTAACTGGTTATGTAAATGGTGAGGAATAACTTTATGATCAATTTGCTTTATGACACGAGTGTAGGTAGTAATACTATTTGGAATTTTTTGTTGCATAAACTCAATTATGATCTCGTGCAGCCCTTCCTTTTCTGGAGCCCTAATAAGTTCTTTTTCTAGTAGTGTTAAAACGCTTTCTAAGTCAGCATCATTGTTCAATTTCAAGACCTCTTTTGTTACTATTCCTTCAAGAATTTTAGTAGAACCGTGTTCAACGAGTTTTTTAAATAATGATCGAATGTATTCCGGGATTAAAGAAGTACCGCTTATGCTACTGGTTAATTGATCTCTGGTAATCCAGTAGTAATTTCTTAGGTCAGTTTTTGAAAGTTGCGGATTTACTTTTAACCATTTGATCACCTTATCATTTGCCCAATCGGAATAATTTTTAAGTTTCATTTCTTCCTTATTGCCGGATTGGGCCAATTGCTCCAATTCAATAATTTCTTTCGGCTCCCCTTGTTGAATCGCTTGCCAGTTATATAGCTTTCTAAATAAGTTGGGGCTGGCATATTCCAAGACCATGAGTTTGGCAAGGATATCAATTTTAAAGTCAGTAAGCTTTGCGACTGTTACCAATCGCCTGCGCAAAGTAAAGGTATTTAGAAACCTTTTTATTTGCCTGGGATTTCCATTCAATCCTTCAGTAATTATTGACGATAAAGAGGCAATTAAAGTGACGCTATCCCCTAATTTGTCCTTCTGCTCCTGTGTGATAATTTCTTGCAAATTTCCAAATCCAAAAACACTGTAACGATCCTTTACCCTAAACTCACAGAAGGCTGTTTGTATCTTTTCAAAATCGTCCCCTAATCCATTTTTGCAAAACAATAAAGTGATATACGTTTCAACCTCACCGTCAGACAGTTTGGGAAGATTGTAAGGGATTTGTATTAATTTCTCAAGGTAATCGCTTACTATGCGCTTGTTTTGAGTATCTGCGTCATCGGCATTTTCAATACTATCTGTTTTGTATCTATATTCAATAGCATGACGAACTATTCGCGGATCAGCTCCAATGACGAATGCGGTTTTTTCTACGTTTAGAAACAATTTAATTGCCTCAAGATTTTCAATAATTCGCTCAGGTGTGCATCTATCTAAATCATCGATTATTACAACCAGTTTCTTGATTTCCGATTTATCAATCATCTTTTTGAAGTCATCTCGAAAATGTCTTACTAGCGTATATTTATCTTCTTTTTTGTGTGGATTTACAAAACCCTTTAGTATTTTCTCACCCTCTTTTCCAGATAAGGTTTCTGTTACATCTTTTGCTTCCTTTTTCGCAATACTTTCAATTGCTGACGGTACTAATGATAAACCGCCGGTAAAATGAGCGGCAGCAATCGGTAAAACAATTTTTTTAAACCCAAAACCCATGACCCTCATCCAATTGACCGATCTCAGGAGTGTTGTGGTGTAGTCTTTTACTTTGTTACCAATCGTTTTATGTTCGGCGAAAGCCTTGATAATTGATTCTAATAATGCCGCTTTAGCGTCATCATAACCCTCAAATACCCATCCGTTAAAGTATAATACAAGAGTTTCATCTTTTAGATCGCCGTTAATTCCAACAAGCCCTTCATTAATAATTTTGAGAATACTTGATTTTCCGCTACCCCAATCTCCAAATACGCCAATTGTTACCGGGAGAATGGTTTCATCATTAATTACATCAATTAGTAAATCTGCATGTATTTTGAAGCCTAAAAGGTCTTCAGAAGTTTCATTATCTGACCACATTTATTAGAAAAGAATTTATAGCTGGTTAAAGACTCGGCCAGCTACTTAATAAATATTGCCGGCCTAGATAAAGTTTAATTACCAAATGTATCTATAAAGGATGATAAGTTAATACCGTGTTTTAACGGTATTTTAAAAAACTCGCGATAACGACCGACTTTAGTTTAGTCTTCTAAGGCAGCGTTAAAGACAAGCTTAACAATCTCAAAAAAGCTATTCTCTTTAGATCAGATGTGAACTAATTTGTGAATTGTTCACGGGTGGGGGTTTTGCCCCCCTATTTTCCTTTTTCTTGTTCGCGTACAATCAAAGAAAATTCTTTGAAAACTTAAAATTGTACGCAATGAACACCACAACAACACCCATCGATGTTTATCAAATCATCACCGACCGCATTATTGCACAACTGGAGCAACAAGTTGTACCCTGGAGAAAACCCTGGACCGAAGCAGGCCATCCGCAAAACCTGCTTACCAAGCGACTGTACACCGGCATGAATACCTGGCTCCTTGGATCATTGGGCTATTCCCAAAACTACTTTCTCACCTGGAAGCAGCTCAAAGCTGTAGGAGGAAGTGTGATCAAGGGAGAAAAGGGGCATCTCGTTATTTTTTGGAAGAAACTGCAAAATGAGCAGACGGTGCCTGATGCTGAGCAGCAAAAGCCGAAATTCCTGTTACGGTATTTCTATGTCTTTAATATTGCCCAATGTGATCATTTGCCGGAAGTATTCTCAATTCCCTACCCGCCACACACGATTAATCAAATCGGTGCCTGCGACGAGGTGATTGAGCGCATGACCAATTGCCCTGTGATTAAGCATGGCAAACAGGCACCATATTATGATCCGCTAATGGACTATATCAATCTGCCCAGGCAAGGATCATTTGACAGCGCCGAAAGCTATTACGGTACCCTTTTCCATGAATTGATTCATAGTACAGGGCACCAATCCCGGCTGAACCGCAAAGAGATCGTCGAACCGAATAAGTATGGTTCTGACCCCTATAGCATCGAAGAACTCACCGCGGAAATAGGTGCCTGTTACCTGAATTCCGTTACCGGTATCTCCGGTAAGGAATTTGATAATAGCGTCGCCTATATCAAGGGCTGGATCGATCAGTTGCGCAATGATAAGCGGATGCTGGTGTATGCCAGCGGACAGGCACAACGTGCCACGGATTACATTCTAAATGTGCAGCCCTACCAGCGTGCCGAAGATGTACAGGCAGAACAAGTATTAGAGACCCAGTGATGGGTCTTTTTGTTATTTCAGATTAAACGAGATAATTGGTTTCAGCTGAAAAATGGTTAGCGGCAACATCAAGGTCGAGATATAATGCTGTAATCAAAAATAAGCGTCCGATGTAGTGCAAGGTTATTGCTTTATATTTTTTTATATTTCAATTTCAATAGTTGGCCGTACAGGTCAATGATGGACTCAAATAGCTTAAGGTATTCCACTTCATTCCCGGTAGCAAAATTAGATTTGGGGAAATCTTTCAAATACTCTACTATCGCCTGTTCACTAAAATGCACAATTACGGTGGCAGGAATGTTGAGTGCGTTGGCGATACGTTCAATGGCTTTATCAGTGAGATACTCCGTCTGTTCTATTTTGGATATCGTTTGCTGACTTACTTTCAATAGTTCAGCAAGACTTTCTTGCTTGACTTCAAGCAGTTCGCGCACCTTTCTAATGTTTCTTCCGATATGCATGGCTGGTGTTAGCAAATCTAAACAGCCCATAGAAACTATCTTATAACCACAGGTCTTAAATTATTACTGTAGATTATAGATTATTAATCAGAAAATGGTTATAGAAGCACTTTTTTTGTCCGGTTTGCACAGCGCTGTTCACATTTCTTTCAGGGTTTCGGTTAAATCCTGCTTTGTCTTTTCCCGCCACCTTTTCAAAAAAAGGCAAAAAAGAGCCGCAAAGGTAGTGTCCGCAGTACATACGAGCGCATAATGGTTTGAAGGCCATTGCGCTACACCCTACCTCTTCTCAAACCACCCTACGGGACTTATAGCTCTCCCGTACTGCTATGGACACACCGTATTGGGCTTTCTTTTTTTCCTTTTTCTTTTGAAAAATGCTTTTCATGGGAAAGGGATAAAAGAAAGAATTAACAGTTTTTTAACCTTTAAAACCCATTAACAAAATGGAAACTAAAAACACAAATGGCGCACACACTCTGAACGGAGCCGCCAAAGACAGCAGCAAAGTAGCAGAAAAAGGTGCAATTGTAAAGGGCAGCATTCCCAATCCTAAAAAGGAAAATGTAAACGGTAACAATGAAGCTGAAAAACCACATCCTGTGCAGTTGAAGGATGAAAAGCCAGAAATTCATCAGCCTGGAGAGCAATTGCAAGAAGAGCAAAAACCTGCAGCCGTACAGTTGAAAGAAGAACTACTTCCAGCGAAACCCGTTTTGAATTTAGAGAACAGGTTGAAAGTGGTGGATGATTTGCATAGGAAAAGCACGCAACGGCTCAATCTGATTAAACGAAAAGGTCAGTTAGAAGCCTTTGAGGTTGCATTAGCCCAGGAAAATGATGAATTGGAAGACAACCCGTATCAAGGCTGCAAGCTCATTATCAGGGATGACAAAAACCGGGAGTTTGTCACTACTACACCAGGACTGATACGTTTGGTATCACAATTCATTTTTAATGCCTGCCATGAAAAGTTGGCGGATATTGAGGCGAGTATCGTGTTTCCGAATGCTTAGAAGCATTTCTAAATGCCCTGCCTTGCCGCGGGGCATTTATTTTATTGAAAAAACTGAAGAAGGAAGTGGCATATAAAAAAATCCTCTTAATAGAGGATTTACACAGTTAGGAAGACTGTTTGAAAATATCACAATAAGCTTTAATTGACGCGACACCTTTATAGGGAAACGCGCTAATCTTTGTGATAAGAACTGGTGAATCATAGGAAGAACTTGAAAAGATTTGTCTAAATTGTATATTAGATTCTTCTAAAAGTTTTTTTGCTTCCTCATTTTCGTGTTTAAATGAACCTCTAATTAATGTTATTTTTTCCATTGCT
>CAISPD010000233.1 GCA_903887275.1 uncultured Mucilaginibacter sp. | reverse complement strand
TACCGGTGCCCAGGACGATTTTTCGGCCGTCTTTAAATCATTCCGGCTAAAGTTAATGCCCCATTCGCGGATACCTTTTTTGTATCGGATGCTTTTGAAAGGGATAGCAGCCTCAAAAATCCATTTGTCGCTGTAATGCTTAACAGACGAATACCATTTGTTATCCCAGTTCAGGTCAACACTGCCTCCGGCATACATGCTACCATCCCACTGACCACCCGCTGCATTGGCACCAAAAGTGAAGCCATCTGTACGTGCATCAAAGGGGTCGATGAAGAAAATGAAATTGTCATTTTTTACAAAGTTGAAATCTCTTTTCATCGATTCAACCATATATGGACCCTGCAATAGGTTATAATTGATGACCAGGATATAGAGGTTATTGTCGTCATAGGTCATCCTGACCACCGTTTTAACTTTAGCAAAACTGGTATCCATTGGCAATACCATATGAAAGTCTTTTGCCGAATCGGCTGCCGACCAGGCGGGCTCATCCATCATTCCGTCGATGCTGATGGGTGAAGTTGCCCGGCGGATATGGTATTTGTAATTGGCGTTTGCTTTTTGCGCAGAAGCGTTATATCCTGCTGCGCAAAACATGGCAAGCAAAAAAAGTTGGGCGCTAAGGCGCAAATAACAACGCATGAATAGTTTAAATTTAATCCTGCAGGTTTGAATCGGAAAGATAGAATCAAAAATTTAAAATTCCGATTTTAAATGTGATATTAACAGTTTAGTTACATTGGAGAGGGGCGTTTGGCGGAAGGCAGCATTTTTCATAATTTATATTGGAAGCTACCAATTAACTAATCACTAGCTAACTACCAACCAACTGCCAAAAAGTCAACAAAACTATCAGTAAAGAACAAAATGTAACAACGGTATGGCTTTTGACATCAAAGTTGTAAATTCAACCATTAAAATAAAAAAATCAAAATGAGCAGATCATTAATAATAACCTTAAGCATAGTCGGCGTACTATTGCTATTTGGCATTGGTTCATGCAATTATGTAAAGAATACTTATAACGACCTTGTTGCTAAAGACGAAGTTGTTAAGGCTAAATGGGGTAATGTGCAATCGCAATACCAGCGTCGGTCAGACCTTATTCCTAACCTGGTAGCTACCGTAAAAGGTGCGGCCAATTTTGAAAAGAGCACACTGGAAGCAGTAACAGACGCCCGCGCCCGTGCTACTTCGATACAGGTTGACCCAACAAAACTTACGCCTGAAACAATTCAAAAATTCCAGGCTTCGCAAGGTCAGTTGACTTCGGCTTTAAGCCGCTTGCTGGTAGCTTCTGAAAATTATCCCGACCTCAAATCCAACAAAAACTTTGGCGATCTACAGGCCGAGATCGAGGGTAGTGAAAACCGCATCAGTGTTGCGCGTATTGATTTTAACGATGCCGTGCTTCAGTTTAATACTGCTGCAAGGTCATTCCCGGCTAACCTGATCGCCAGCCATTATGGTTTTGGTGAAAAAGGCAGCTTCACAGCTGAAGCTGACGCCCAAAAAGCACCGAAAGTGCAGTTTTAATTTAATTAGTGATTGAGCGAATGAGTGAATTAAAAAGAGGTTTAATTAATCTATCACTCAATCACTAACTCACTCATTCACCAACTCACTCATTCACCAATTCCCCAGATGGCAGTATTTAATGAAGAAGAGCAATCACG
The DNA here is from genome assembly GCA_903887275.1 of uncultured Mucilaginibacter sp. Lineage (GTDB taxonomy): Bacteria > Bacteroidota > Bacteroidia > Sphingobacteriales > Sphingobacteriaceae > Mucilaginibacter. Next base: position 9,724 of record CAISPD010000233.1, on the reverse strand, counting down.
TATCCGCAAGGCAATTGAGGACGCGGAACGGCACACCTCGGGCCAGATACGAGTTTGCATCGAGAAAAAATGCGGCGAAAATCCGCTCGACCGGGCAGCAAAGTATTTCCATCAGTTGGATATGCACAAGACCAAACTGCGTAACGGGGTGCTGATCTATGTAGCTACGGTTGATCGCAAGTTTGCCATCATTGGCGACCGTGGTCTGAACAAACTGGTACCTGAAAATTTTTGGGATGATGTTAAGGAGGATATGCTTAACCATTTTAAATATGGCGATATTGTTGAGGGCATCGTAACCGGACTTGCCATTGCTGGTGAGCATCTGCAAAAATTTTTCCCACACTTATCCGATGGCAAAAACGAATTGCCGGATGATATCGCATTCATGGATGGCAATTAAACGGTAAAACAATGTTTAAAAAGATCATATTCGTCTGTGGGTTCCTGATTTGTGCTTTTTCGGCCTTTTCGCAGGACCTGCCAGCCAAACCCAGTACGCTGGTTACTGATTATACTAATACACTTTCTGAGGCCGACAGGCAGCGCCTGGAAGATAAGCTGGTGGCTTTTGATGATTCGTCATCGACCCAGATATCGGTGCTGATCATACGATCGGTTGGACAATACGACATCAACGATTATACCCAGAAAGTTGCCCGAAGCTGGGGAATTGGCCAAAAGGGTAAAAATAATGGCGTGTTGTTATTGGTGGCGCTTGGCGACCGAAAGGTATCAATCCAAACCGGCTATGGTGTTGAGGGCGTTATTCCGGATGCTACAGCACATGAGATCATAACCACGGATATTGTGCCGCGTTTTCGCGCCAGTGATTACTATGGCGGTTTGAATGCAGCAACAGACGATTTGATACGCTTGTCTAAAGGCGAATACAAATCGGATAAAAAACCCCAGGCACGTCAAACCAACAGCAACGGCGGAAATGTTCTTGTGCTTATCGTTATAGTTGTCGTTATCCTTATCATCATTTTCCGTGGACGGGGCGGTGGTGGCCAGATCATCGATAGCCGAGGCGGCGCAAGTCCGTTTTGGTGGTTCCTGGGCGGCGCTCTGCTGGGCCGCGAAAGCGGCGGCTGGGGTGGATTTTCGGGCGGCGACAGTGGCGGTTCCGGCGGCGGTGACAGCGGTGGCTTTGGCGGCTTCGGCGGCGGCGACTTTGGTGGTGGCGGCGCGAGCGGAAGCTGGTGATTTTTTTGGTTCATAGTTCATGGATCATAGATGATAGGCTATGATCCATAAACAATAGACCATGGCCCTTTGTACAACCACCTTCCATCAACTATGAGCATAAAAAAAAATAATAGCGAAGCGCTTCGTTGGAAACTTATTTCTTCCGAATACATCCACAGAAGCAAGTGGGCAACTTTAAGGGTTGATACCTGCGAAATGCCGAATGGGGCCATTGTGGATGATTACTATGTACTTGAATATGGCTCCTGGGCAAACGCCGTTGCGGTAACAGATGAGGGCAAGATACTGTTGGTAGAACAGTATCGTCACGCAGCAGATATAGTTTCTTTAGAGATACCCGGCGGAGTGGTTGAAGATGGCGAAGATAAAGTTGCTGGCCTGCGTCGCGAACTACTTGAAGAAACCGGCTACCAGTTTGACGATTTCGAATTCCTGTGCGAATTATGCTCCAACCCTTCTACCGCCAATAACCGGGTATACAGTTACCTGGCTCGCGGTGGTAAAAAAGTACAGGGGCAAGAGCTGGACGCGCATGAAGAGATCGTCGTTCACCATTATACTATTGATGAAGTTAAACAAATGCTTCTAGACAACAAGATATTACAGGCAATGCATTGTTCGGCGCTGTTTTTTGGCCTGGTGAAGTTGGGGGTGATGTAAAAAGAACACCAAATAAAAAACGCCCCTGCAAAAGCAAAGGCGTTTTTAAAAAATTTGTGTTCAGGCTCGCAGGTTACGACATCTTCAATTTCTTTTGTATATCGGCTACGTAGCCTTTAAATTTCTTATCAGTATCAATCAGGTCCTCTACGGTCTGGCATGCATAGATCACGGTAGAGTGATCGCGGCCGCCGAAGAAACTACCAATCGACTTCAATGAACTCTTGGTATGGGCTTTTGCCAGATACATCGATATTTGTCTTGCCTGAACGATCTCACGCTTGCGTGTTTGAGATTTCACCATTTCAATCGGCACTTCGAAATATTCGCAAACCAGATTCTGGATATACTCCATTGAAATCTCTTTGGAAGAATTCTTGACGAAGTTCTTCAGCATCTGTTTAGCCAGATTAAGGTCGATCTCTTTACGGTTCAGCGTCGATTGGGCCAGCAGGGATACCATGGCACCTTCCAGCTCGCGTACGTTGTTATCAATGTTATGTGCGACATATTCAACAACATCATTTGAAAGTTCGATACCGTCCTGATATATTTTATTTTTCAGGATAGCCATGCGGGTCTCCAGGTCAGGAACCTGCAGATCAGCAGAAAGACCCCATTTGAATCGGGATAATAAACGTTCCTCCAAACCTGCCAGGTCTTTTGGTGCTTTGTCTGAAGTAATGATCAGCTGTTTGCCCGACTGGTGCAGGTGGTTGAATATATGGAAGAAGAAATCCTGTGTTTTTTCCTTACCTGCAAAATTGTGTACATCATCCATGATGAGCACATCAATTGCCTGATAGAAGTTCACAAAATCGTTTATATTATTATGTTTCAGCGCATCAACAAACTGCTGTGTAAATTTTTCGCAGGAAACATACAGCACTAATTTATCCGGTAATTTCTGCCTGATCTCGTTGCCTATGGCCTGCGCCAGGTGCGTTTTACCAAGGCCTACGCCACCATAGATCATTAATGGGTTAAATGATGTACCACCCGGTTTTGCTGCAACAGCATAACCTGCCGAACGGGCGAGTCTGTTGCAATCACCTTCCACAAAATTCTCGAAAGTATATTGGGGGTTCAGTTGGGGGTCCACGTTAAGTTTTTTCAAGCCCGGAATTACAAACGGGTTTTTAATATCCTTATTGATGGAGATAGGAACGGGCATCGACTGGTTTTTTGATTCAGCGCCGTTACCGTTCGATGGCATATTGGTTGTATATGGCTTGCTGGAAGACGACTGCTCTACAACGATATTGTACTCCAGGCGTCCCTCTTCTCCAAGTTGTTTCTTGATGGTTTTACGCAAAAGGCCAACATAATGTTCTTCCAGCCATTCGTAGAAAAACAGACTCGGAACTTGTATCGTTAGCACACTCCCTTCTATCCTCAAAGCTTTAATAGGCTCGAACCAGGTTTTGAAGCTCTGGGCCGGAATGTTGTCTTTGATGATTTGCAGGCAGCTGTTCCAAACGGTAGTACAAGTTTTATCCATATAGTTTCAATTAAAGTCTTGATTTTCAAGCCCCAGGCAAGCTTCCAATGGGGCTGCTACGGAACATCGAATATTCAAAAAAAAAGCTATTTAAAAAATAAAATTTGAAATTTTTATTGAATTATTTCATCATTTATTAACCTCGTGTTTTGCTGATATTCCGAATAAAAGTTTTATATTTTGCACGCACGTGTGATAGGCATCTTCTTCATTTTTAAGAGCGAAAGTTAAAAATTATTGATGTTGTTCTTTTTTTTTACTAGAAAGATCATTGACCAGGACATTTCTATAACTTTAGTTAAATCGACCTAAGCTGGGGTTAAAATATTATACAAATTCAACCTATTTTTCAATACCTGCAAGCCTTTGAATCGCTTGCTTTTTTGTGAAGCAATATAAAAACTGGTTTGCGTTGCTATTTGAAATTAATATTCACCGAAAACGCTTCGCAAGGTGTCAGCAATTTCGCCCAGGGTAGCATAATTTTCGACAGCGGTTAGGATGAAAGGCATCAAATTTGAATCTCCTCTGGCAGCAGCTTCCAGGTTGATCAATGAATTTTTCACTTCCACATTATCTCGTTCAGCTTTCAATTCATTTAACTTATTTATTTGGGTTGTCCGAATAGCATCATCAACGCGAAACAGATTCTGTGCGGTAGGCTCAGCCTCATCAAATTTATTAACGCCAACGATCAGCCTTTCTCCATTCTCAACCGCCTGCTGATACTCATAGGCTGAGCGGGCAATTTCCTGTTGAATATAATCCCGTTCTATGGCTTTTACTGCCCCACCCATGGCGTCAATCTTATCGATATATTCATAGGCTGCTTTTTCCAGCTCATTAGTCAGTGATTCGATAAAATAAGAACCCGCCAGAGGGTCGACCGTATCTGTCGCACCACTTTCAAAGGCGATGATCTGCTGGGTACGAAGCGCTATTTTTGCCGCCGCTTCGGTAGGTAGCGACAATGCCTCGTCGTAACCATTGGTATGTAATGATTGGGTGCCTCCCAAAACAGCTGCCAATGCCTGGGTAGTAACCCGAACGATATTATTCATAGGTTGCTGAGCCGTTAAGGTTGAACCTCCGGTTTGTGTGTGAAAGCGTAGTTTTTGAGCCCCGGGATCAGTTGCACCTAAATTTTTGGCAATGTTGGCCCACATGCGTCTGGCTGCACGAAATTTGGCGATCTCTTCGAAAAAATTATTGTGGCAGTTGAAAAAGAACGATAGCCTTTTGGCAAAAATATTGATATCGAGCCCTTTACTTAAGGCAGCCTGTAAATATGCTTTGCCATTTGCCAGTGTAAAAGCCAGTTCCTGCACAGCGGTTGAACCGGCCTCACGGATATGGTAGCCCGAGATAGAGATGGTATTCCATTTTGGTACTTCTTTGCTGCAATATTCAAATACATCGGTGATCAAACGCATCGATGGTGCAGGCGGATAGATATAGGTACCTCGGGCAGCATACTCCTTTAATATATCGTTCTGTATCGTACCAGGAAGTTGTTTCAGATCGGCACCCTGCTTTTTTGCCAGCGTAATATACATGGCTAATAATATTGGCGCAGTAGCATTTATGGTCATCGATGTACTGATGTCCTTTAATTGAATTCCGGCAAACAGCAATTCAATATCTCTGAGCGAGTCGATCGCAACGCCAACTTTTCCAACCTCCCCTTCCGCTATTTCATTATCCGAATCATACCCTATCTGCGTTGGCAGGTCAAAGGCCACCGAAAGACCCATAGTGCCCTGGCTGAGGAGGTAATGATAACGCTTGTTCGATTCTTCCGCAGTAGAGAACCCTGCATACTGGCGCATGGTCCAGGGTTTACCCCGGTACATGTCTTTCTGAATACCCCGTGTAAAAGGAAATTCACCCGGCAACTCGTTCATCGCAGAAGGCTCGCAATAAACCTCTTTGATCTCGATCCCTGATGTGGTGGTGATTTTTTTGCCTTTCACGGTGGTGATTTGAAAAATTGGTGATTTGAAAATTTGAAAATAGTGTAATTTGAAAATGGCTTTTTAAGACTGATCGCTTTTTTGAAAAATTACTTAGCTAAATAACATAGTTCAAAAACAATCTTCAAATTTTCAAATTACCAAATTTTCAGATTAAAATAGCTCTTCCAGATCGCTGCGCAACATCTGGGTAGCAATGTCATAGGGATTATCCTGCAAGGTAGAGAGGTGAGCCAATACTGTTTTACTCAAATCAAGTCCGGTTGCTGAATCAGGCAGGGCCTTGACCGCATTGGTCACCACGCTTATTGTATCATCTTTTACTCTTTTAACAACATTCCAGGCACGATCGCTTACGTAGATCTGCTGCGAAACATTATGTTGAAACTCTTCTCGTATCTCTGTTACGACAAGGCTATGCAACTCATGGGCCGAATAAGAAGTGCCGTGCAACCTGAGTAGCATATTGGCGGGGTTTATACGCTCTACAAGCAAAACTAATCTTTCATAGGCTTGAAACCGCAGCGGCAAAGTCTGACTGGCAACATTCTTTTTCAATTCAACCAGTTGAATTTTTTCTGCCTTATCCAAATATGGCTTTACAAGGTAAAAGGCAATGTAAACCGTTCCTACACCGGCCATGGTAAATTTGATGATCTCGAGAAAATAATTGTATATCTGCATGTGTGTTAATGTTGGGAGAAGGTCATAAATTCCGACCGGGCGTAAAAATCTGCAATTTACCTTATATTTGTATAGTTAATTTAAAATATCATGAGTGTAGCTGTTGAAGCCGCCCCCGTAAGTTTTACGGATGGTGCCGTTAAAGAGTTAAAGAAATTAAAAGATCAGCAGGAATTAGGTGAAGATTTCGGCTTAAGAGTTGGCGTTGAAGGCGGTGGCTGTTCGGGTATGAGCTACGTGTTAGGTTTCGATCATAAAAAAGATGGCGACCAGGAATATGAGATTGAAGGTATCCGGGTGTTTATGCACAAAGCGCATGGCCTTTATTTAGTTGGGATGCAAATTGATTTTCAGGACGGGCTTAATGCTCGTGGTTTTACTTTCAACAACCCAAATGCTGCCAGCACCTGCGGTTGCGGCACGTCGTTTTCGGTATAAAATGTAATTTTGAAGGAATGATGTAAAGCAGCCCGATGGCTGCTTTTTTATTTTTGACCAGATTTTAAGTTTCCGGACCCTTTATTTTCTCAGTAAAAGGGTAGTTAATTTAAAATCGCAATAGCTTGTAACAAATCGGACAGGTCAGACGTCATAAAACACAGAATTTGAACAAACCAAATGGCGGTTAAAACTTCGCTCAGCGAAAATATATCTATTGCGCTTCAATCAATCTCGGGTAACCGGCTACGGGCATCGCTTACCTCGCTTATTATTGCCATTGGAATTATGGCATTGGTGGGCATCCTTACCTCAATAGAAGGCATCAAAAGCAAGGCCAATGATATTTTTGGCGAACTGGGTGCAAATACTTTTTCGATACAAAATAGTGGCAATAACCTGAATTTCGGCAACGGTGGTCACCGAAAGGTATATCCGCCTATTACCTTTGCACAAGCCGATAGGTTTAAGCGTAGTTTTAATATGCCTGTTACTACTTCGATCGATCTGGTACTCACTGGTACGGCTGTAGTTAAGCATGGAAATATCAAATCAAGTCCCAATATTTATTTCGCTGGTTCCGACGAAAACTATTTGTTAAACAATGGCAAAAAACTTGCCTATGGGCGCAATTTTTCAACCTCCGAGATTGAACATGCCGAAGGAGTAGTTATCATAGGGGACGAGATCAAAAAGAAGTTATTTAAAAATGAGGACCCGATCAACCAGTATATTTTTGTCGGCAAGAATCGATTCCGAATTATTGGTATTGTACAATCTAAAGGTTCAAGCTCGGGTTTTGGGCCCGGCGATAAATTTTGCGTAATTCCGGTTACTAAAGCCAAACAATTGGATAGCATCTCAAGTCCTTCATTTACAGTAACCATAAAAGGCTCAAGCGCTGTTAACCTCGAAACGATCAAAGGTGAAGCTATTTCAGTTTTTAGAAACGCCCGCGGCCTTGACGTATCTCGTGAAAATAATTTCGAATTATCCAGCAACGAATCAATTCAGCAGGAGCTTGGCTCCCAAATAGCTGGTATGACATACGGAGGTTTGGCTATTGCAATTATTACCTTGTTAGGTGCATCTATCGGCCTGATGAATATCATGCTGGTTTCTGTGACAGAACGTACCAGGGAGATCGGTGTCAGGAAAGCCATCGGTGCTACTCCTTCAGTTATTCGTAAGCAATTCCTGATCGAAGCCGTATTGATCTGCCTGATGGGTGGAATTGCAGGTATTATTCTCGGAATTGCAATTGGTAATGTTATTGCAGTAAGTGTTAGTGGATCCTTCACTGTGCCATGGTTATGGCTGCTGATCTCTGTTTGTGTTTGTACGATCATCGGACTGCTTTCGGGCTTTTACCCTGCTCAAAAAGCATCCAGGCTCGACCCCGTAGAGGCATTGCGCTATGAATAGCAACAGCGCAAATTAGCTGTAAAAATCTCGCTGAATTATTTTAGAAGGATATTCTTTAAAGGATAGTCTGTCAACAAACGGTGAACGTATGGCAATCTTAAGGCATACTTGAACGCATCGGCATGTTTGGGATGATGCATATCACTGGATATAAAATCAACCAATTGGTTGTCGATCAAAGCTTCAGCTGTTTTCTGTGCCGTTTTTCCATAATACCCTGTTAAAGAAATGGTGTTCAGCTGCAAGCAGCAACCCCAATCGCGGTATGTCCTGATCTGGTCAACATCAAGGTAAGAATATCGCTCAGGGTGAGCTAAAATAGGTTTGTGGCCAAGCTGAATCAACCTTTGAATTACCGGAAAGGCATTTGGAGGCGGACTAATAAATGAAAACTCAAAAAGCACATAGTTTTCGCCAATAATCATCAACTTATGGTTATTGATGCGATCTTCAAACGTTTCGTCAAAATAGTGTTCGGCAGCAGCTTCAATCTCTATTTCTATCTGCTCCTCTACCAGGGCTTCTTTCAAAATACTTAATGCCCCGTTGATAGACTCTGCCGTATTTTTGTAATAATCGGCCATAATGTGGGGCGTAGCAATGATCTTGGTTATGCCGGCCTCCATCATTTTCCGGATCAGGTAAATAGATTCCTGCGGGTTTTGTGCACCATCGTCGATTCCGGGCAAAACATGCGAATGCATGTCTACAGCAATGGAACTGTAAGTGAGATTGGTATCAGTATAACGTTCTTTCTTTTTGAAGAAACTAAACATAATTATCGGTTGGCGTATTGTTGTTGGTAATACTGCTGGTAATTGCCCGAGGTAACGTCATTGAGCCATTGCTCATTTGCCAGATACCAGTCGACTGTTTTTTCCAAACCCTGCTCAAAAGTAATACTTGGTATCCAGCCCAGTTCATTTTTAAGTTTTGTGGCGTCAATTGCATAACGCAGATCGTGCCCGGCCCGGTCAGTCACAAAGGTGATCAGCTTTTCTGATTCACCTTCGGCTCTTCCCAGCTTCTGGTCCAATATACGGCATAATAAACGGATCAGGTCAATGTTCTTCCATTCATTGTGGCCACCAATATTATAGGTGCTACCGGCCTTAGCCTGGTGAAAGATCAGATCAATGGCCCTTGCATGATCCTCTACCCATAGCCAGTCGCGTATGTTCTCGCCTTTGCCATAAACCGGTACAGGTTTATTTTGTTTGATATTATGAATAGCCAGTGGTATCAGCTTCTCGGGGAAATGGAATGAACCATAGTTGTTGGAGCAATTGGAGATCACTGCATCCAGCCCGTAAGTATCATGGTAGGCCCTTACAAAATGGTCAGAACCAGCCTTGGATGCCGAGTACGGCGAATGCGGGTCATAAGCCGTTGATTCGGTGAACATGCCGCTTTCGCCCAGGCTGCCATAAACTTCGTCGGTTGATACATGATAAAAGCGTGTTTTATCATAATTGCCTTTCCAGTATTTGCGGGCAGCATTTAAAAGGGTAACAGTGCCCACTACATTGGTCATTACAAACTCAATAGGATTGGCAATGGAACGATCCACATGCGACTCAGCCGCCAGGTGGATCACCGCATCGGGCTGTTCATCGGCAAAGAGCTGATCGATAAAAGCAGCGTCAACAATATCGCCTTTTACAAAGCGGTAATTGGGTTCATTTTCAATATCCTTCAGGTTGGCCAGATTGCCGGCATAGGTAAGCTTATCCAGATTGATGATGGAATATTGAGGATAGTTACGCACAAAACGGCGTACCACATGCGAGCCGATAAAACCGGCTCCACCTGTTATAATGATCTTTTGCAT
>CAISPD010000232.1 GCA_903887275.1 uncultured Mucilaginibacter sp. | reverse complement strand
CTTGTTAATACTGCAAATAAGATCGATAAATCCATCAAACTGCAAATTTTAAATGGTGTAACCTGGGGAGATTTTGCTTTGGCTGATTCGCTGCCAGCAGGCAAGTACCGGGTACGAGCATATACGCAATGGATGAGGAACGAGGGTCCGGATGGCTTTTTTGAAAAGTTTATTCCGGTAGGCAATATACATCCTAAAAAAGTTGCCGAAAGTTTGACCAGTAAAGTAGCCAACCGGATGCCTGATGTTCAGTTCTTTCCGGAAGGTGGCGAACTGGTAATCGGCATACCTACCCGAGTTGCTTTTAAAGCCATCGGACCTAATGGACTAAGCATTGGACTTAGCGGAGATATTGTTGATGAAGCTGGCAAAACACTGTGTAGCTTGGCTTCTTCACATCTGGGCATGGGCGATTTTTTTATAAAACCCGAAGCAAACAAAACCTATATAGCCCACCTTTTATTTGCTAATGGCAGTAAAAATGATGTGATACTGCCGCATGCTGTTAATACGGGGATAAGCTTGTTGGTTAATAACGATTCCGTTCAAAAAGCTACCATAAGAATAGCAGCTAACAAAACCTATTTTGAAACGAATAAAGGCAAAGTTTACAGTGTACTCATTTGGTCAGGCGGCTATGGCACAACTGTAAACTGCCGGCTGGATAGTGCCGTTATTACGATGGATATCATCAAAAGGCGACTATTTACCGGCGTTACCCGCATCACGCTGCTTTCGGAAAATTTGCAGCCGCTTTGTGAGCGGTTGATATTTATCCAGAATTTCGACCAGATGGCTATTGATCTCCATCCGGATAAAGAACATTACAAAACCAGGGACAAAGTTGCCATACGGATCCTGGCAAAAACCCGGGCTGATTCGGCCACTATCGGACATTTTTCGGCATCGGTGACAGACGAAAATAAAGTAAAACAGGATGACGCTGATCAAACGAGCATACTCAGCAATCTGCTGTTGACATCGGATCTGAAAGGATATGTGGAGCAACCAAACTATTATTTTTCCGATAGTGTCCAGGCACGACAAAAAGCACTCGACCTGGTGATGCTGACCCATGGCTACCGGCATTTTGCCTGGAAACAGGTGCTGGATAGCGCCAATATTGCAATTAAGTATCCCGTAGAAACAGGATTGACCATCCAAGGCACAGCTGAGAATTTACTGGGAAATCCTATCGCTAAAGCACGGGTGACGCTGCTGTCTTCCCAAAATAAAAGATTCATCAGTGACACCGCCGACGACAAAGGTACGTTCCGATTTGGTAACCTGTTATTTGCGGATAGTGCGAAGTTTATTTTGCAGGCGGTGAATGCATCCGGAAAAAACTCAACAAAATTGTTTTATCAAGACGAATTACCTGCACCCAAAGTTGGTATTGCACCATCAGCTCAGCTTCAGAACGATAACCTAATGAGCACTTACCTGGATAACAACAGGAAAGAGCAGGAAATTAATCTAAAATACCTGCCCTTAAACAGTAGGGTTTTAAAAGAAGTAAAGATCAGAGCAGTAAAGGATGAAAATAACTACCCTTCATCAAGCTTGTTGGGGCCGGGTCATGCCGATCAGGTAATGCATGCAGAGGAAATCGACAAAATAGAAGGTCCGCTTTCTACGCGTTTGAATGGAAGGTTAAGAGGAGTTATTTTTTATGGCAATCTTCCTTTTTTACCCCCAGGAATGGCGCAAGGAAGCATGCTGATCATAGTTGACGGGGTAAGAGCCCAATCTATAGATGCGATAAACCCAAATGATGTCGAAACAGTAGAAGTATTACGTTTTGGAAGTACAGCTATTTACGGGATGGAAGGTGGAAACGGCGTATTGGTGATCACAAGCAAACAAGGAAAAGGCCTTCAAATAAAGGATATCGCATCCCTCGGTATCCTCCCCATCACCGTCAAAGGCTTCTACCGTGCCCGCGAGTTTTATGCTCCTAAATACGAAGCCAACCTGCCGCCCAACCCCCGCCCCGACCTCCGCAGTACCATTTACTGGAATCCGGCGGTAATTACCGATAAGGACGGCAATGCCAATTTTGCGTTCTATAATGCTGATACGCCCGGCACCTATCGCGTGGTTGTTGAGGGTATAGATAATAAAGGCGACCTGGGCAGGAAGGTGTTTTTTATTAAGGTGGAGTGAGGGTTTTTAGTCCGCAAGTCCGCGGAAGACCGGAAGTCCGCATCCCGATAACTATTAATCGCACTCAATTATTTCTTAAGAAAATGGTTTTGATAGACTCCTTCGTCAAAACCAAAAAATAAAAAATCACCATCTTCGATCACCGGCCTTTTGATGAGGCTGGTTTTTTCAAGGAATATGGGCAAAGCGCCATCGAAGCTTAACGCAGCTTCTTTTTGGGTATCGTCGAGGCTCCGCCAGGTGGCAGATTTTTTATTGAGAAAAGCTTCGAGGCCGGCTTTCTTGTTCCATTGCTTTAACTTTTTGGGCTCGATCCCTGCTGCTTTAAAATTATGAAACTCAAATTCGATCTGGTTAGCTTTGAGCCAGTTAAGTGCTTTTTGCACTGTATCGCAATTAGGGATGCCGTAAACTGTCATGCCGCGAAAATAATAAATATTTAACCCGACCGGGATAAACAGCAGTTTTTATAGCTATTTGTTGTATCGGGTCATAGTAAGCTCTGTACCTACCGTGGTAAAACTTTTGATCATTTCTATCGAACGCTCGATCAAAGCCGGAAGCTCTGGCAGTTCGTCGTCATCAAATCCACTTAATACATAATCAACCTGGCGGCCCTTCGGGAAATTATCGCCTACGCCAAAACGTAACCTCGCGTAATTATTATGTCCGAGTGTTAGTTCGATATGCTTTAGCCCGTTATGCCCGGCGGCGCTGCCTTTAGGTTTCAGGCGCAGCGTGCCCAAGGGTAACGCGATATCATCTACAATAACCAGCACATTGTCAATCGGTATCTTCAACTCCTGCATCCAGTAATTGAGCGATTTACCACTCAAATTCATATAAGTAGTTGGCTTCACCAGAAAAAGCGAGCGGCCCTTGTAATTCATTTCGGCATAGTAGCCCAGGCGCATGTTGTAGAATTTGGCATTTTCTTGCTTTGCCAATTCATCCAGCACCATAAAGCCTATATTATGCCGCGTGTCCGCATATTCCTGCCCTATATTTCCTAAACCGACGATGAGGTATTTCATTTGTGCCTGTGAAGATAGCAGATGAAGTGGAAAAGACAAAGGATGAAAGACGGAAAGACGGAAAGACAAAGGATGAGAGACGAAAGACTATTAAAGCGTATTTGCAAAAGCCGCAATTTGCTTTTGCAAGGTTTGAACTTTCATCGTTAATGCCTGATAGTCAAAATCTTCTCCGATACAACACTTTTCTGCAATAATAAGTTGAGTTTCCAACTCAAATGCTGATCCTAGACTAAGCGAAACAAAATGAGCAAATTCTTTTTCTGATTTACGTGATGACCCTTCAGCTATATTGGAAGGGATTGATACTGCGGCCCTATATAGTTGACTAGCCAGCCCAAATTTATGCTGAATCGGGAAAGTTTGAGTTAATTGGTAAACTTCAGTCGTCAACTCGACCGAATCCAACCAAATTCTCAATTGCCGAAAATTATGTTTTAACATGTGACAAGGTTTGTATAACAGAACAAATATATTCCATTAAATTTTATCCTTCATCCTTCATCTTTCGTCTTTCCGTCCTTCATCTTTCATCCTTCTGTCCTTCGTCTTTCCGTCCTTCATCCTTCTGTCCTTCGTCTTTCCGTCCTTCATCCTTCCGTCCTTCATCCTTCCGTCCTTCATCTTTCCGTCCTTCATCTTTCCGTCCTTCATCCTTTGTCTTTCCATCCTTCGTCTTTTATCAAAATAAAAAAGCGACAGGTTTAAACCCTGTCGCTTTTCAAATCGGTGTAATCACCTTTATTATTTTTTTCCTGAGGCGGCAGCATCCTGCTCAGCCTGACGCAATGCACGTGAAGTTGTCACCGAAACGATGGTATCTTCTTTAGCATTGGTGATAATAAGTTTGTCGAATTTCAGGTCCGCCACACGTACTGATTTACCTACTTCCAGGCCTTCGATGCTTACGTCGATGTTATCAACATGGTCTTTAGGTAAAGCCTTGATACGCAGTTTTCGCAGTTTCTGTACCAATTTACCACCCATTTTAACACCCGGAGAAGTACCGGTTAAACGGATTGGAATTTCGATGGCGATAGGCTTGTTCTGGTCAAGTTCCAAAAAGTCTACGTGCAGGATCTTTTCAGTTAATGGGTGAAACTGGATGTCCTGGATAATAGCTTGTGCTTTAACAGCACCAATTTCAAAGTCGATGAAGTGAACTTCCGGAGTGTAAACTACCGGTTTCAAATCAGCTGCGGACACTGAAAAGTGGGTTTGGGTTTTCCCACCGTAAAGTACTGCAGGCACCTGGCCTTCGTAACGCAGTTCTTTAGCGTCGCGTTTCCCTACGTTCTCTCTTGGAGAACCGCTAATAGCAATTGATTTCATTGTTTTTTATTTATTGTTTATTTGTTTGTTAGTCCATGGCCGTTAGACCATGGTATTATTGAATTTTATACAAAATCAGCCATGGACCATCGTCCATTGACAAACAACACTAGTCTACCCTAAACAGCTGGCTAATCGAGCCATGCTCATTTACATTCAATATCGCTTTGGCAAACAGTTCGGCAGTTGATAAAACTTTTATCTTATCGCTATGGTGTTTAAGCGGAATGGTATCGGTAACGATCAGTTCGGCTAAAACCGAGTTTTCGATGGTCTCGTAAGCCTTTCCAGATAATACAGGATGAGTACAAACAGCTCTAACACTTTTTGCACCACGTTCCATGATCAAACCTGCTGCTTTAGCCAGCGTACCAGCCGTATCGCAGATATCATCTATCAGTACAATATCCTGGCCTGTAACGTCACCTATCAAGGTCATTGATTCGATCTCATTCGCACGTTTACGGCGCTTATCGCAGATCACTACTTCGGCGTTAAAAAACTTAGCAAAGCTGCGTGCCCGGTACGAGCCACCCATATCGGGCGAAGCAATTGTGAGCGCCTGCAAACCTAAGCTTTTGATATAAGGCACAAATATGATCGAAGCATCCAGGTGATCAACCGGGATATCAAAAAAACCTTGTATCTGGGCAGCATGCAGGTCCATCGTCATGATACGGTTGATGCCTGATGCAACCAGTAAATTAGCCACCAGTTTTGAACCTATCGCCACACGTGGCTTATCTTTACGGTCCTGGCGGGCCAGCCCGTAATAAGGAATAACTGCCGTTACATAATGTGCCGATGCACGCCTTGCAGCGTCGGTCATCATTAGTAACTCCATCAGGTTATCGGTAGGCTGGTTGGTCGACTGGATCAAAAAAACGTCGCAGCCACGTACCGTTTCATTAAAATGCGGTTGGAACTCCCCATCACTGAATCGCGATACGGCGACTTCGCCCAATTCCTTGCCGTAAGCGGAAGCGATTTTTCCAGCCAGCTCGGTAGTACCTGAGCCTGCAAATAATTTGATGGGGTTGAACTGTAATGGCATTTTCTTTTGATTTCGAATTTGGGTATTGCAATTTCGAAATTACTTATTGTAACGTATTAAAAAAAGATTTCGGACCTCAATTCTCAATCAGACCAAATCTGAATTGGAAAATCAGAAATCCGAAATCTTTTAATGTTGTCCGACCTGGATTCGAACCAAGACTAAATGAACCAAAATCACTTGTACTACCCTTATACTATCGGACAATCTCCACCGCAAAAGCACGCTTTTGAAACGGACTGCAAAAATAAGACGATTTTTTGAAGATTACAATCAAATTTTAAAAAATTGTAAAATGACCGATAAGTCAGCCTTTTACAATTTTTAGCAGTATTCGGTCATGTATCTAATATTGCGAAAACGCTAACGATTTTTGAAAATTCATCTACCTACTGCACAATGATATAAAGGACAATTGTTGGCCGGGCGAACTCCCTTCACCTTAAATCTTTATCCAATATTTAAAAGCTGATTTAACAAATTAATCTTCCACAACCACGCCCATAGCGCAAAACTTTTCGATCCTTTCGGTCACCAGTTGATCGGGGTCTTTTGCTTTCAGCTCTTTCAGATCTTTGATCAGATGTTTTTTGAGGATGGTTGCCATAGCAACCGGATCTTGGTGCGCACCGCCAAGGGGTTCTTTGATCACCCCGTCGATCAGTTTATTTTTCAGCATTTCGGGCGAGCTGAGTTTGAGTACTTCGGCTGCCTTTTCTTTATTTTCCCATGTTTTCCAAAGGATGGTCGAGCAGTTTTCGGGCGAAATCACCGAATACCATGAATTTTCAAGCATAAACACCTTATCGCCAATAGCCAGACCTAAGGCACCACCGGATGCTCCCTCGCCAATAATGACACAGATAACCGGCACACGTAAAACCGACATCTCGAGCAGGTTGCGAGCAATAGCTTCGCCTTGCCCGCGTTCTTCAGCTTCCAGGCCGGGGAATGCTCCGGGTGTGTCTATTAATGTAATAATAGGTTTATTGAATTTCTCGGCCAGCTTCATCAGACGCAAGGCCTTACGATACCCCTCAGGATTGGCCATGCCGAAATTACGGTATTGACGTTCCTTGGTGTTACGTCCTTTTTGATGACCAATAAACATGGCTGTTTCGCCGCCGATAGAACCAAAACCACCAATAATAGCCTTGTCGTCGCCTACCGTACGGTCGCCATGCAGCTCAATAAAATCATCGCATATGAGCTCCAGGTATTGCAGCGTATAGGGCCGCTCGGGGTGGCGCGATATCTGTACCCTTTGCCAGCCGGTAAGGTTGGCATAAATATGGGCCTTGGTAGTTTCAAATTTTTCCTCCAATTCATTAAGGGTAGCCGACATGTCGACCTTGGTTTTTTCCTCAACTTGTTTCACCTTTTCAATCTGCGATTGCAGGTCGGCAAGGGGCTTTTCAAAATCAAAAGAGATCTTCATATGCTATATAACGGACTGCAAAGTTAATTAATTTAGTTGGAGAAATTTTTATTTGGTTGTAGTGGTGTATTAGTTATACTGGTTGTATTGGTTGAGCAAGAGGCTATAGGCAGATTTACGAAGTTTTAAAACGGCGAAGCCCTCTGCGAGGCCTTTAAATAACAATTGATACCGAGTTAAACTTATTAAATCTAAAGGGTTGATGTAATAGACATTCAGAGTTAGGAGTTACAATTTTACTCAATTCAAAGCCGGAGATATTTTGGCTAAAGCCTTTTACTTTTTATTCTTCGTCCGCCCCATAAATGGGACGGCAATAAAGGCTTTAATCAACTCCCGATGGAGTTGGTAAATCAAATAATGCAAAATTCAGCAAATCAATTCTCATTGCCGTTGGCTTCAGCCAACGGATTAAAAAAATCCGATAATTGGCTTTAGCCAAACTGAACATTGGCAGCTTCACGCAGATCATTAAACTTCTTAAATCTAAACGGGTTGATGTAATCGACATTCAGGGTTACGAGTTACTATGTCGCTCAAATCAAAGGCGACCATATTTTGGCTAAAGCCTTTTACTTTTTATTCTTCGTCCGTCCCATAAATGGGACGGCAATAAAAGCTTTTATTCGACTCCCGATGGAGTCGAATAATCAAATAATGCAAAATTCAGCAAATCAATTCTCATTGCCCGATGAAGTTGGCAAATCAAATAATGCAAAATTCAGCAAATCAATTCTCATTGCCGTTGGCTTCAGCCAACAGATTAAAAAAATCCGATAATGGGCTTTAGCCAAACTGAACATTGGCAGCTTCACGAAGTTCATTAAACTTCGAATATCTACTCAGCGTCTTTCAGACTTCCGGTCTTGTGCGGACTTCCGGACTCCATGCCTCCGGCATTCTCCAACACATCCAACTTCTTCAACTGTGCATCGCCTAAAATATCCCGGGTTTGGAAGCAGGCCTGGAGGATAGCGTTACGCAATTCGCCCAGGTACAGACCATAGCGGTTACTGTAAAATATAATGGTACCGTCTACGATCTGGTGGCTTTTAAAAAGGGTATCCAGCGTACGCTCATTGTTGATGATGTTTGTTCCCATTTCCTTTTTCTTGCGGGTCAGGTTGGTTACTATCGCTTTCAACTGGGTTATCTGCCCGGGATTTAGCCCTAATTGAACTTTGTATTTCAAGGCTTTATCAGGCAGCGGGTAATGGTTGATTTCGGCTGCCAGCGACATATCATCCAGGTCGTCGCCATTAAGGTAGCCGAGGTACTTTTTATCACTTAGAGATTTTATCGGCGAATGTTTGACTGCTGCCTCGGGGGGAATAACCTGGACTACTGGTTTCACCGCAATATGATGGGCCAGGCTGTCCTTTTTAGTAGCTTTTGGTGGCGAAATTACAGGGCTCACTTTAACTATACTATCCTGCAATTTTACTTTAACCGGTTCTGCAATTTGTTGAGGTAAAGCTGATGCTTTTTGTGCGACGGTATCACTGGATGCCGGCTTAGCAAGGCTATCGGCTACCCTTTTTTTTGCCACCGAATCTGCATGAATTTGTGCGATACTATCAGCCGTATGTTTAACCAGGCTATCGGCATGTCGCTTTCTCAACACGCTGTCGGTGGGCAGATCTTTTACCGATTCAATTAGCTGCTTCCGGGCTGTGCTATCTGCTATTACTGTTTTCGTAGTGTCGCCCGTTGTTTGTGCCCGGGCTGCTGAAAAAATAAATAGCGCAATCAATAAAAAAAGTAGCCGTTTTTCCATACGATGTGATCAGGCCCGAAAATAGGCAGTGCACGGCAAATTTATAATAATTAGCTAAATTTTTAAGTTGATTAGGCTACGCAACCTTCTTCAATGTAAAGTAAAACCTGCTCCCTCCGCCAAGGTCGCTTTCAACGTTGATCTTGCCTGATTGTGCTTCAATAAAATCTTTGGCGATGGCCAGGCCCAACCCGGTGCCGGTTTGCTCAGCCTTTGAGCCGGGGACTTTGAAATAGCGTTCAAAAATCCGCGACAAGTATTGGGCTTCAATGCCCTGCCCGTGGTCGGCCACCGAAAATTCCACCTCATCGCCCCGGCGCTTTTTAACTACCAGGTCAACCGTTGAACGCTCGTGGCTGTATTTGATGGCATTGGATAACAGGTTGATCAGCACCCAGGTTGTTTTGTCCAGGTCGGCGCGCACCTCCGGCAAATTTTCATCGTATTTAACATTGATGGTTACCTGCTTTTGTTCAGCGGTAAATTTTACAGCTTTTACGGCATATTCGACGATATTCCGCGGATGGGTACTGCCAAAATTCAGGTTAAGTTTACCCGTTTCTACCTGAGCCATATCCAGTAATTCACCGGTTATCTGCAATAGCCTGCGGGCATCGTCCTCAATATTTCCCAGCAATTGCCGCTGCTCGGTATTTACGGCACCTATCCTTTCATCTTCCAGCAATTTTAAACTCATTTTGATGGACGATATCGGTGTTTTCAACTCATGGGATATGGTAGCGATGAAATTGGTTTTGGCTTCATCCAGTTGCTGAAACTCGGTTATATTTTTCAGGATGATCACCTTACCGATCAACCTGTCCTCGCTGGTAACGTTCAATATCTCTTTAGAAAAATAACTTTCGCGGTTATCCGCATAAATCTTCATTTTATGCTGTTCGCTTACGAGCAGGTTTCTCAGCAAATCGTTCTCCAGTGCCACGTCTGGTGCATATTTTCCGCTCAGCCTCGATTCAGGTACGCCAATTAGTGAGCAGGCAACCTCATTCACAAAGATGATGACCGAACGCTCGTCCAAACCAATGATCGCATCATGCATAGAATTAATGATGGTTTCGATCCGCTTTTTCTCAAACATTATATTTGCCAGGCTGCTGTGCTCGTATTCATCCAATTTAAAGGTCATTGTATTGAAGGCCTGCGCCAGCTCCCCAAATTCATCATTCGATTTAAAATCAAGCTGCTGATGGTAGTTGCGATTGGAAATGGCCTTGATACGTTCCGTTAGTTCTTTTATAGGGTCGGCCACATAACCCGGAAAATTTATGATGAAAGTAAAGGCTACCAAAAACAGGAAAGAAGCGATGATGGCTACCAACAGCGTAGCATTTTCGGCTGTTGCTTTGGCTACCGCATTTTTATGTTCTTCGGCATCCATATTCAGCTTCATGATCCGATATAAAAACTTACGCATCTCGGCTCTGAGTGCCGTCAGTTTGTTTGGGTTATTATTCAAAAGCTTTAATTGCTCGTATTTTGAGCGTAGCGAATCGGTTGCCTGTTGTTCGCCGGGTTCGGTAATATTATGTTCCTGTTTAACCAGATTAGCTTCAATGGTTTTGATCTGTGCGGGGTTGAGCTCACCCGAATTTTGATCTACGACCGCACCGATATTGCGCATGTAAACGATCGTCTCATGATTATCTTTCAATATCAGGCTGCTGTCATCCGACAAACGGTTGAGGTAATAAATAGATAAGCCGATGCACACAAAAGCCAGCAGAAATAGAAATCCAAATCCGGCCCGTAATTTATTTTTTATAGTCATGATAATATAACTAAGTCGATATCAGTTTTTGACATTTTACTAAGTAATTGGGTAAACACAGCCGTCTTTAACAATACCTGGTAAAACTTAAAATGAGGTTTGCCCATGCAAATGGTGGTAATATCATATTTCTCGGCTGTTTCCCAAACAGTTTTGGCAATATTATCACTTTTTACCTTTAGCACTTCACCGCCAAGCTGGGTAGCATTTTTCATATTGTTGATGAGATGACGCTGCGCTGCAAGGTTGATCTTATCGGCACTTTCATTGGCAGTTTGTACATAAAGCAAATACCATTTAGAGCGATAGTACGAAGCCAGTCGCGCTGTTTTGCGGATAATGATCCTTGCCGCCTCGTCATTGGTACTGATACAGGCCATAAAAACTTCCGGTTTCAGCTTCACGTTTTTGGGGAGCTCTGTATCTATCTTACGTTCTAACTGGTGGGCTACTTCCTTCAATGCCAGCTCTCGCAGCTGAAGTATACGTACCGACTGGAAAAAATTGTTCAATGCAGTTGGTACTTTCGCCGGATCGTAGATCTTACCCTCTTTAAGTCGGGTGATAAGCTCATCAGCCGTCAGGTCTATATTGACTACTTCATCGGCTAATTGCAGTACCTTATCAGGTATACGCTCGTTGATTGCCGCTCCCGTTATCCGCTCCACCTCCTCATTGATACTCTCCAGGTGCTGTATATTGACGGCGCTGATCACATTAATTCCGGCGTTTAATATATCCAGCACATCCTGCCATCGCTTTTCATTCTTGCTGCCTTCTACGTTTGTGTGTGCAAGTTCATCAACAATCACCACTTCGGGCCGCAGGTTGATGATCGCATTAAGGTCCATTTCCTCCAGTTCCTTGCCTTTATAGAATAGTTTTCGGCGCGGAATACAGGGCAATCCTTCGAGCAAAGCATGGGTTTCCTTCCGGTTATGGGTTTCTATATAGCCTATCTTTACATCGATACCATTCCGCAAAAGCGCCTGCGCTTCCATCAGCATCCGGTAGGTTTTACCTACACCGGCGCTCATGCCAATGTATATTTTAAACTTCCCCCGCCTTGCTTTTTTGATCAGTTCGAGAAAATGCTGTACCGATTCCTTGTTTGTCGCTTCGTCCATATGCTGCCTGGCAGTTTAAACTATGATAAAACTATTAAAAGGGATGCAAGCATCCCTTTTTAAGCAACGGGCATTAATCAAACTAAATTAAACAAAATACCCATGCCGCTTTCGCGTCACTTTCACGCTTATTTAGTGCTTTTGCAGCTCGTCAAGCGCTACGTTCAATTTCAATACGTTTACCTTTGCGGGGCCCATAAAACCTAACAATGGCGCTTCAACATGACTGTTAACCAGGTCGGCAACCTTTTGTTCGTCGAGCTTGCGGAAACCTGCCACACGTTTTACCTGTATTTTAGCTGCCTCCGGCGATATATCCGGATCCAGCCCGCTGCCCGATGCTGTTACCAGGTCGGCCGGTATGTCGCTGCGTTTTAAATAGGGGTGATATTTTAACAGGGTATCGATGCGTTTTTCAACGTCTTTCAGATAGTCGGGATTGGTTGGTCCTTTGTTTGAACCGCCCGAACCGTTTGCATTATAAGCCACTGCTGAAGGGCGGCCCCAGAAATACTGCGGCTTGCTAAAGTTTTGCCCAACAAGAGCGTAACCAACGGTTTTACCATAAACAATAATGGCTTCGCCATCGCCTTTGCCTTTTGCCAATTTGCCTGTAAATGCAATAAACAGTGGATAAATGACACACAGCAGTACTATAAGTACCAGCGTGAGCCTTATGGATGGAACTAAATATTTTTTCATGATAAATTATACTACAAGTGAAACAACAAGGTCAATCAATTTGATGCCGATAAACGGTGCGATCACACCACCAAAACCATAGATCAGTAAATTACGGCGCAATAGTGCGCTGGCGCCAATCGGCTTGTATTCTACACCCTTCAGCGCCAATGGTATCAGCATTGGTATAATAATAGCATTGAAGATAACTGCTGAGAGTATGGCCGACTGCGGGCTATGCAATTGCATGATATTCAGGCTTTGCAATGCAGGAATAGAGGCAATGAACAATGCCGGTACGATCGCGAAATACTTAGCAACATCATTAGCAATTGAAAATGTGGTCAGCGTACCACGGGTGATCAACAACTGTTTACCAATCTCCACGATCTCGATCAACTTGGTTGGGTCATTATCCAGATCGACCATGTTACCCGCTTCTTTGGCAGCCTGGGTACCACTATTCATAGCCACACCTACGTCGGCCTGTGCCAGCGCGGGCGCATCGTTGGTGCCGTCGCCCATCATGGCTACCAGTTTGCCACTGTTTTGCTCGAGTTTGATATAATTCATTTTATCCTCAGGCTTAGCCTCGGCAATAAAATCGTCGACACCTGCTTTATTGGCAATATATTTAGCTGTAAGCGGGTTATCGCCGGTAACCATTACGGTTTTAACACCCATTTTGCGCAGACGCTCAAAACGTTCAGAGATGCCGGGTTTGATGATATCCTGCAATTCTATCACTCCCAGTACACGTTCATTCTGGGATACAACCAGCGGAGTACCACCATCAGAGGCTATCTTTTTAACCCTTTCGTCTACTTCATCCGGGTATGGATTTCCTGCCTTGGTTACAATATTCCGTATGGAGTCTGAGGCGCCTTTACGGATTCTGACGCCATTTTTAGTATTGATACCGCTTGAACGGGTCTCGGCGGTAAACTTCACAAATTCAGCGCCCTCGGGTGCATTAGGTAATTTGATCTGGGTAGATGCAAGGTCGACAATAGATTTGCCTTCAGGTGTCTCGTCGGCCAGGGAAGCCAAAACGCAAGCGATGACCAGCGCATCCGGCTCAACACCTTTTGCAGGCCAAAATTGGGTTGCTTTCCGATTACCAATAGTTATTGTGCCAGTTTTGTCCAGCAAAAGTGTATCGATATCCCCAGCGGTCTCAACCGCCTTACCTGATTTAGTGATGACATTGGCACGCAAGGCACGGTCCATGCCTGCTATACCAATCGCTGAAAGCAAGCCCCCGATAGTTGTTGGGATAAGGCACACGAAAAGCGATATCAAAGCGGCAATGGTAATCGGTGTATTGGCATAGGTAGCAAAAGGTTGCAGTGTAACACAAACAATGATAAAAATGAGTGTGAAGCTAGCCAGCAATATCGTCAGTGCAATCTCGTTTGGTGTTTTCTGGCGGGATGCCCCCTCAACCAAAGCGATCATCTTATCCAGGAAGCTTTCGCCGGGCTGTGTTGTTACCAATACTTTGATCTGGTCAGACAGCACCTTTGTGCCACCCGTAACAGAGGATTTATCACCACCTGATTCCCGTATCACCGGGGCTGATTCGCCTGTAATTGCCGATTCATCAATAGTGGCTATACCTTCAATTATCTCGCCATCGGTTGGAATCGTATCGCCGGTAACGCATACAAAAACATCGCCTTTGCGTAAATCACTGGATGATTTGCTGATAATGGTGCCGTTCTCCAGCAATACATTGGCAGGTGTTTCTTCGCGGGTCTTGCGCAAACTGTCGGCTTGTGCCTTGCCGCGAGCTTCGGCTATAGCCTCAGCAAAATTGGCGAACAAAACGGTCAACAGCAGTATAATAAATATACTGAAATTGTAGCCGAATGAGCCCTGATCGATATGAGAGAAAGCATAAACGCTAACGATCAGCATGATTACGGTCCCGATCTCGACGGTAAACATCACCGGGTTATGGATCATAACACGGGGATCGAGTTTTATGAATGATTGTTTGAGTGCTGTCCTTACAAGGGCAGGTTCAAATAATTTATTGGATTGATTCTTCATGGTTATTAGTGCTTAAGCATTGAAAAATATTCTGCCAGCGGGCCCAATGCCAGTGCAGGGAAATACGATAGCGCATTCAGGATCAGGATAACCGCAAAGGTCATCACACCAAAAGTTACCGTATCGGTTCTTAATGTACCTGCCGATTCAGGTATAAATTTCTTTTGAGCCAGTAGACCTGATATAGCAATAGGGCCTATTATGGGCAGAAATCTGCCTAAAAAGATCACTATACCAGCACTTACGTTCCAGAAAATATTGTTGTCTGCCAATCCTTCAAAGCCTGAGCCATTGTTGGCGTTGGATGAGGTGAATTGGTACAGCATTTCTGAAAATCCGTGAAAACCCGGATTGTTTAGCCATGCCGAAGGTTTAACTGCCCAATCGGCATTCGGATAAGTGTAGAAGATATAGCAGGCCAGTGCAGTCCCTGCCTTGATCAGAAATGGACTTAAAAGCGTGATAAAAGCTGCTATTTTCACCTCGCGGGCCTCAACCTTATGCCCCATAAACTCGGGCGTACGGCCAACCATGAGGCCTGAGATGAACACTGCGATAATTAAATAAATATAATAGTTAAGGAAACCTACGCCATCACCGCCGAAGAAACCATTGATCATCATGGCAAGCAATTCCCAGCAGCCACTTAATGGCATCATACTGTCATGCATCCCGTTCACTGATCCTGTTGAGGTAACCGTTGTCAATGTGCTCCAATAGGCTGTTGCTGCCGGACCAAATCGCAATTCCTTACCTTCCATCGAACCGGTGGTCTGGCTAATACCCATTTTGGCTATTTCGGGATTTCCTCCAACTTCGCCTATGATGGTTGGTATCATCAGCATCAATACACCGGTCATCATTACACCAAAAATGATCAGGCCCAATTTTTTCCGACGAACAAAGAAACCAAGTGCGATCACCATCCCAACCGGAATAATGAACTGAGAAACGATCTCAACAACATTGGTCAGGTAATTCGGGTTTTCGAGCGGATGTGCCGAGTTGGCTCCGAACCAGCCACCTCCATTAGTGCCCAGGTGTTTGATAGCGATCATCTGCGCAGCCGGACCGCGCGATAGTGTAACCGTATCACCTTGCAGGGAGATGAATTTATCTTTGCCGGCATAACTGCTTGGGGTACCGTTAAAAGTCAGGATCAAAGCGATCACTACTGAAATGGGCAGTAATACACGGGTTATCGACTTTACAAAATAGTTCCAGAAACTACCGAGATCGGTAGTGGTTTTATCGCGAAAGGCTTTGAATACAGCAATAGCACAAGCCATACCGGTAGCTGCACTGGTAAAATGCAGAAACATGAATATAAAGTGCTGGGCAAAATAGCTTGCCCCTGTTTCACCCGAATAATCCTGCAGATTACAGTTAGCTACGAAACTGATGATGGTGTTAAAAGAAAGGTCGGCAGTCATGCCCGGATTTCCATCCGGATTGAGCGGCAGCTTGTCCTGATAAATTAAAAGAAAGAAGCCATAGACCAGCCAAAGGATATTGATGGTCATCATGGCTTTCAGAAACTGTTTCCAGTTCATATGCTCGCTGGGGTTGATGCCGCCTAACCTGAACAGCAATTTTTCAACCGGCTTCATAAAGTCGGTCCAAACCTTTTCGCCGGCATACATTTTTGCCATATAGCGCCCTAATGCTATTGCAATGATGAGCGTTATGCCGAAGGTTACAATTATTCCGATAAGTTCTGTGTTCATGATATCAGGTTAAAATTTTTCGGGTTTCAGCAGTACATATACCATGTAGATGAAAACTGCTATTGATGTGATGAATAATAATGTGATCATGTTTTTAAATTTTTTCGAACCAGTCGATTGATTTGAAAGACAGCAAGCACAATACGATGAGGGCTGCAAAGAGATAAATGGTTAACATCGTTTCAATTTTTTTTAGTGAATTGGATCATATAGTTTAGTGTAGAAAAAGTTTAATTTTTAGCCAGACCAATAAAGCCATTGAAAGTGCCAGTAACCAGAACAAAACAATCAGCATTATTTCTTTAAACCTGCTTTTTACAATTTGTCTTTTCATCTGCCCGCCATTTAATTATTGCCATAACAAGCCCGGCCGACCCGAGTATTACCAAAATGATGCCCCTTGCGATCTCGCGGCGGAAATAGTGCCTGATAGCTTAGAAAATCGGTTATTTAATTTTTTCGCCCGGAGTTGGCGAACAGAACAGCACTATCAAAATGATAGCTTTTTATCATTTTGATAGCTGATCGAAGAGGTGGAACGGGGATGGGTATTAAATAGAAAAAGCCCTCTTTAAAATAAAAGAGGGCTTGAGTATTCAGTTAAATTATTGATGAAAACCTTAGTTCACATGTTTACTAAGCTCATTACCGCGTATCTCTACCAGGCAACCTTCTTCATCTACGGCGTATTGTGCACGACTTACGTCGCTATCTACCTTTAAGGTACCTTTTTTCTTTTTCTTCGGGCCGGCCAAAGGCACAATCATAATGGCCACCAACGCTAATACTTCTAAAACTGTCGTAAGCATATCTTTAAATTAAACCGGTAAAGGGATTACAAACCCTGTACCTAAAAACGCATCTATCTGTTACTTCTATGGTTTATAATTGGTTAGTGTAACCAATTAGTAAGCCAAATGTAGGTAATACGTATATTGCTCGTATGAGGTTTTTGAAAAATTATAATTTTTTAGGCGATAAAATTGAATAGCAATAAAAATCCTCAAAAATTTGAGGCCGATATTAACATTATTGCAAAAACAGAAAAAGTACTTAGTGTATCATTTACACCTTTGGCAACTTAAAACCATTATGATATTCTTTAGTTAAATACTGTTTATTGATCGCATGGTCGGTGAAAGCATGAGCAGTTTCGTTCCACTCCAGTTTTTTGCCGCTACGATAAGAGATATTGCCCATTTGAGCAACGGTAGCTACGTGTGCCGCAGCCTGAATTGAGCAACGCAGGTCCTCCGTTTTACGGGATTTGACCACATCAATAAAATTCACCCAATGCTGATCGAGGCCGTTGTCTGAGGGCTTTACGAAAGGCTTACTCACTTTATTTTTTGACCCGCCTTCCTCAATAACTTCCCAGCCTCCGCGGCTAAGGATCAAAGTACCATTGTTACCAATATATGCTATCCCGTGGTCGCGGTTATAAGAGCCATTATCAATACCCATCGCCGAATCCCAAACCATGTTAAAGCCATCAAATTCGTAGATCGTAGTTAAGGTATCCGGGGTTTCTTCATACAGATCGGGATAAGCAAAGCGACCGCCCAGTGCCGATATTGTTTTTGGCACCGGCGATTTCATTCCCAGCAGGCCATAGTCCAGTAAGTGCACTCCCCAGTCGGTCATTAATCCGCCGGCATAATCCCAAAACCACCTGAAGTTAAAATGAAAACGGCTCGAGTTGAAAGGCACCGTTTTAGCCGGGCCCAACCAACCTGCATAATTTACACCTGCAGGAGGGGCGCTGTCGGGCACTACAGGTCCGGGTTTCATCCAGCCCTGGTAGCACCATACTTTTACCGTGCGGATATTACCCAGCTGACCGCTTTGCACGAAATCAACCGCATCGCGAAAATGCTGCTGGCTGCGTTGCCACTGCCCTGCTTGTACCACCCGGTTGTAGCGCTGCTGTGCTGCTACCATTTCAACACATTCACCAATGGAGTTACCTACAGGTTTCTCCACGTAAACATCTTTTCCGGCTTCGCAGGCATGGATCATGATCAATGCGTGCCAGTGATCGGGCGTGCCGATGATCACGGCATCAATATCTTTTTGATCAAGCAAAGCTTTGTAATCGTCAAACTGCCGAACTTTGGAAGTATCATAGTTCATTTTGGCCAGGTCTTTCATCCTGGCAGCAAGTACGTTTTTATCCACGTCGCAAATAGCCACCAGGTTAACTCCGGGCACCTTCAAAGCTGCCATCGTATCCGACCAGCCCATACCATTGATACCAATAGCGCCTATATTTACCTGGTCTGATGGTGCGATGCGGTTTTTAAACATTGCAAATCCCCGGGTGTTCAGTGCCGAAGCTAACATGGCTCCGCCAGTGAGCATAGCCGATTTTTGCAAAAAATCTCTGCGTGAATTCATGATCTAAATAATTGGTTGAGCTAAATGTAAAAATAATTGTCTGAACCATGATTAAACGGATTAAAGGATTTGCATGAAAAAAGAAAATTCCGCAATTGTCTGAACCGTGATTTAGCAGATTAACGGATTTACTTGAAGAAAATAGAAAATCTTACATTCCGAAATTGGCATTCCGCATTCCGCATTTGTCTGAACCTTGATTTAGCAGATTAACGGATTTACTTGAAGAAAATAGAAAATCTTTCATTCCGAAATTGGCATTCCGCATTCCGCATTTGTCTGAACCAGGATTAAACAGATTAGAGGATTTACTTGAAAAAGAAAAAATCTTACATTCCGCAATTGGCATTCCGCACTTCGCACTTACTCCAGCCCGTATTCCTTAAGTTTGCGATACAAAGTAGCTATACCGATATTCAAAAGCCTGGCAGCTTCAGCGCGGTTACCGTGGGTATGGTTCAACACGCGTTGGATATGCAGCTTTTCTACCGCCGACAGGTCAAAAGCCGAAAGGCTGGTATCTGTACGATAGCTGGCTTGCTGGATCTCATAGGGGAGCAGGGTTTCGTCCAACTCAGGACCATCACTTAGGATAACCGCTCTTTCGATGATATTTTTGAGTTCCCTGATATTACCCGGCCAGCGATATGCCTCTATCTTTTCAAGGAAAGTAGCCGATATGCGGGACACATTTTTTTTGATTTTGGATGCAAAGTACTGCATGAAATATTCCGCCAGCAGGGGAATATCTTTAGTTCTTTCGCGCAATGCAGGCAGGGTGATCTGGAAGACAGATAAACGGTAATACAGGTCGGCTCTGAACTGGCTGGTTTCTATCTCGGCCTGCAAGTCGCGGTTTGTAGCGGCAAGGATGCGAACGTTAACTTGTGTCGGCTTAGTATCGCCAACCTTCAGAAACTGTTGGGATTCGAGCACGCGCAGCAATTTGGCCTGCAGCTCCAGGTCGAGCTCCCCCATTTCATCGAGGAATATGGTTCCACCGTTGGCTTCCTCAAAAAGACCTTTTTTATCTTTTGTTGCCCCTGTAAACGAACCCGTTTTATGGCCAAAAAGCTCACTCTCCAGCAATTCTTTAGTAAAAGCGCTGCAATTAACCGCTACAAAAGGCTTGCCCTTCCGGCTGCTGGCCTGGTGGATGGCTTCCGCAAAAACTTCTTTTCCGGTACCTGTTTCGCCAAGCAGCAATACAGTAGTTTCGGTCTGGGCCACTTTTTGCGCCAACCTGATGGCTTCTGTAATTGCTGGCGAACGACCAATGATCCGTTCAAAACCGAATTTATCATTCAGTTTACTCTCCAGTTCCATTACCCTTTCCTGCAATTGGGCCTTATCCATCGCCTTACTTACCAGGGGTATTATCCGTTCATTATCGTCGCCTTTGGTGATATAGTCAAATGCACCCAGTTTTATGGCTCTTACCCCATCGTTGATGGTACCGAAAGCAGTTAATACGATCACTTCGGTTGCGGGCCAGCTCTTTTTGATCTGTTCGGTTAACTCTATACCATTGATATCAGGTAACTTTACATCGCTTAAAACCACATTAACAGGATCCTGCTGCAATTTTTTTAAACCTTCACGACCAGTTGAGGCAGTACTTACCTCGTAACCTTCCAGCTGTAATATGCGTGCCATAAGGTTACGCAGTCGTTCCTCGTCGTCAATGATCAGTAGTTTGCCTTTTTGCATGTTATCGCAAAATTGATAAAAATAATGCCAAACAATAGTCAACATTAAAAATCAATTAATAATATCAATTTAATTTGAGCCGATTAATCCTTTTAACGATTCTGCTATCCAAATAAAAACGAGGCAAAATTTGCCGATCAAAAGATGAAGATCATGAAAAGGAAAATAGTTGGTTTAGCATTACTGGCAAGTCTGATTGTATCGTTTACTTCGGGCTGCATCATTCGGGAAGATCATTTTTACCGCGACCGTGACCATGATCGCGACCACCACCATGACCGTGAATATCGCGAATATCGCGAGCGCTGATCTTGTTTGTTTATAAATTAATTAGGTGTGAAAAAAGACCCCGTAATTTGCGGGGCTCTTTTTTTTTTCAATCGACATTGGTACAGGCATAATTTCTATATTTATCCAAATAAAAATCTTAAACTTTATGGCTAACGACAAAAACTGGCACGAAAATCATCACTCCACCCGAAATTACGGGCAAAAGCTCGCCGACGGCGTGGCAAAAGGCATGGGTTCATGGCGTTTTATTATCTGGCAAACCATCATCGTACTCATATGGATGAGCCTCAATGCGGTTGGCTGGGCTTTTCACTGGGATGTTTATCCGTTCATTTTGTTGAACCTCGTATTTTCAACCCAGGCAGCATATGCTGCTCCGATCATTATGATGGCTCAAAACCGCCAGAATGAACGCGATCGGGCACAGGCTGAGGCTGATTTCAAAACCAATAAAGAGGCTAAACAGGAAATTGAAGAATTACAAAAACAGCTGAATGCTATTGAAGTTGAAAAACTGGATAAGATAATAATGCTGTTGGAAAAGTTAAATACAAATAAAAGCTGATTTCGATTTAACTGGTCAAAAACAACCAGGTCTCCTATCTTCAAATAAGAGGTTAACTGGTTAACTAATCAACAAGTTAACCAGTTAACTAATTCGCTACTCCACTACCAGCGTCGCGATCGAATGCGGGTTACTGCTTACTTTAGCTGCTTTGCCTTTGATCCAAAGCAGATAGTCGATCTTTTCATCTGATTTATTCATCACTACTACAGCAACTTTACCATCTGGATTCAGGTAAGCGGTAGTAAGCAGCTTGTCTCTGCTAGCCGAGCTTGCAATACGTTTTGCACCTGGTTTGATGAATTTGGAAAAATGTCCGATATAATAAAATGCATTGGTATAAGTAACTTTTCCGGTTTGTGTATCGGCATGCACGGGTGCGAAGCAGAAGTTACCCACATGATTAGGACCACCTTTTTCGTCGAGCAATACATTCCAATCGGTCCATGCTACAGTGCCTGCGTTAAAATCGTTGATCATTGAATAACCGTATTTCTCGCCAAGCGACCAGTCGTCCAGGCTTGCCGGATTAAAACGTTCAGCGCATCCTTCGGTAAATACCAGGTTTTTATTGGGGAAGGCCTGATGTACCAAACGTTCACTTTCAAAGTTCATACCAGCGCCGGTCCAGGTTTCGTACCAGTGGTACCCTATACCCCAAACATATTTGGCAGCCTGAGGATCCTCTAAAATTGTGCTTGCACGCTGGTAAAGCAGGTCGCGGTTATGATCCCAAACGATCAGCTTTTTACTAGCTAAGCCGGATTTTTGCAGCGTTGGGCCGAGGAAATTTTTCACAAAGTCCCGCTCATCTTCTGCTGTATAAAGGCACGATTCCCAGGATTGTGTTGCCATTGGCTCGTTTTGAACGCTTAAGCCCCAGATCGGTATCCCTGCTTTTTCGTAGGTTTTGATAAACTTTACATAGAAATTTGCCCAGCTCTGGTCAAATTCCTTTTTAAGTTTACCGCCGTGCATGACGTCATTATTGGTTTTCATCCATCCCGGAGGGCTCCATGGGCTAACAAACAGCGTCAGTTTACCACCCGCTGCTGCTATGGCTTCTTTAATAAAAGGTATGCGGTATTTTTTATCATGACTAACATCAAAGCTGCTTAAAGCTTTGTCGCCATCCTTTACATAGCTGTAGCTATCGCTTGAAAAATCGCAGCTCTGGATATGCGTACGACCAAAAGTATAACCGATACCCTCAGTCTTGCTATAATAGGCTTTCAGTATTTCCTGTTGTTTATCCTTTGGCAATTTGTAAAAAGTTTCAGCTGAAGCATCGGTCAGTGCACCACCGATGCCGAGAAACTGCTGAAAAGTTTGGGCAGGGTCAACAAAAACCGCTACCTCAGTTTCAACCGGTTGAGGTTTACTATCAAAATTCAGGGTCCCGGCCGGTGCCAGGCGATTATCGGTACCTTTTTCGGTAACAAATACTTTTACCGTTTTATTTTTAAGGCTGTAGGATGTTTTCTGCTGGGCAAGTGCTGCCGTGGTAGCCATTATACCGGATGCCAGTATAAGGCAGGCCGCTTTGATCGGACTTTTCATAATAAATTTGATAATTGGTTGTGCTTGAATTTCAAATCTATCAAAAAACCCGCATTCTCCGGCAGAATTTTAAAAAATCAAATGCTGGGTTTAGCGAGGTAATCTTCGCCTGATAATACAGGAGCAAGATTTTGCAATTCCTCATCTTTAAACAACCTGGAACGTGTAATAAACCGGAGCCCCAAAGGTATCTCCAGCGAAAAACTTGAACCCCTGCCCGGAGTAATATCAATGATAAGCTGGGTATGCTTCCAGTATTCAAACTGGTCGGCGCTCATAAAAAAGGCGCAGCCATCAATATCACCAAGATAAATATCATTAGCACCGACAATAAATTCACCTTTTTCAAAACACATCGGCTGCGAGCCATCGCAGCATCCGCCACTTTGGTGAAACATCAGTTCGCCAAACCTGGCACGTAATTGTCCTACCACATTTGCCGCTTCGGCTGTAATTAATACCCTTTTGCTATTGTTCATATCAAAAATAAAAAAGGCACCGCCGCCCAACGCAGCGATGCCACCCAATCAGAGATCAAAATCAAAAGAACCCTAATTTATTTTTATCATAAGAAATGAGCATGTTTTTGTTCTGGCGATAATGGCTCAGCATCATCTTATGTGTTTCGCGGCCAAAGCCCGATTTTTTGAAGCCACCAAATGGTGCATGTGCAGGGTAAGCATGGTAGCAGTTTACCCATACCCTGCCTGCCTGAATAGCGCGTGGTACACGATATAATTCGTGTGCATCACGTGTCCAAACGCCGGCACCTAGTCCGTAAAGTGTATCATTGGCAATTTCAATAGCCTCTTCAACCGTTTTAAAGGTGGTAACACAAACTACCGGACCGAAGATCTCTTCCTGAAAAACACGCATTTTATTATTGCCTTTCAACAGTGTTGGCTGGATATAGTAACCGTCAGTTAAGCCATCAAGGTATTTTTTAGCTCCACCTGTAAGCACTTCGGCACCTTCCTCTTTACCTATTTCGATATATGACAGAATCTTTTCATATTGATCTTTCGATGCCTGTGCGCCCATCATGGTATTTGGATCCAGCGGATGTCCCATTTTAATAGCTTCTACTCTTTCAATTACACGCTCAATAAAACGGTCGTAGATCGACTCATGGATCAGCATCCTGGAAGGACAGGTACAAACTTCACCCTGGTTAAGGGCAAACATGGTGGCACCTTCGAGGCATTTATCAAAAAATGCATCGTCGGCATCCATTACGCTAGGCAAAAATATGTTTGGCGATTTGCCACCCAGTTCCATCGTAACCGGATTGAGGTTCTCTGAAGCGTACTGCATGATCAGTCGCCCTGTTGTAGTTTCACCGGTAAAGGCAACTTTAGATACCCTTGGTGAAGTTGCCAGTGGCTTTCCTGCTTCGGGACCAAAACCGGTAACGATATTTATCACGCCCGGAGGAATAATGTCTTTCAATAACTCCATCAGCATTAAAATACCAACAGGCGTTTGTTCGGCGGGTTTCATCACTACCGTACAACCCGCAGCCAGTGCCGGTGCCATTTTCCAGGTAGCCATCAATAAAGGGAAGTTCCAGGGGATGATCTGGCCCACAACACCAATTGGTTCGTGGATGTTCAACGAAACGGTATTCTGATCAAGTTCGCTCACCGAGCTTTCTTCGCTGCGGATAACTCCTGCAAAATAGCGGAAATGATCTATAGCCAAAGGTAAATCAGCCGCCATGGTCTCGCGGATAGGCTTACCATTGTCGATGGTTTCTATAGCTGCAAGATAGTTGAGGTTTTCCTCCATTTTTGAGGCAATTTTCAAAAGCACATTGCTTCTCTCGGCCGGCGAAGTATGCGACCAGGTAGCAAATGCCTTGTGTGCTGCATCAAGCGCCAGTTCGATGTCTTCCTTGCCCGAGCGTGGTACATTGGTAAATGCTTCACCGTCTATAGGTGAGATGCTTTCAAAATATTCACCTTTTACAGGTGCTACAAACTCACCACCAATAAAATTGTCGTAGTGATCTTTAAATGCCGGTCTGGCGACCAGCTTTTGGGTTTCCGCGATGGTTTCCATAATTTCGTTTTGATTTTAAATAATTGGTAATGCTAAAATTACGGCAAGCCCATCCTCTTCTTTATGTACAATAGTATCAGCCTTGTGCACTAAAATATTAAATGATATAAATCACTATTTTAATTAGATTATCTCGTTAACTTTAGCTTACCAATTATAATATCCCGAGCGTAGATACCTATGGAAAGTAAGTTTAAGCCACGCCCGCTGCCGCTTCACGACGAAAAAAATCTGAAAACATTGGTCGAGAACCGGTCGGTTTACACCCTGCAGCATTGCGAACTGAATGTATTTGAAACCCACCGGCAGTCGGAAAAAGTTAAATTAAAGTTTGACGATATGGTGCTGACCACCATGATGCGCGGCAAAAAGGTAATGCACCTGTTTGGTTCACAACATTTCGATTACCTGCCGGGCGAATCCGTCCTTGTACCGGAAAATGAAGAGATGATCATTGACTTCCCAGAGGCGAATTCGGCAAATCCTACCCAATGTATCGCACTGGCAGTTGATCCGGGCATGCTTTCTGATACTTTAGGTTTGCTGAACGAGAAGTATCCAAAAGTGGAGAAAAACGAAAGCTGGGATATAGATCTCAACTGCTTTCACTTACAAAACACTTTTCAGATCACCGAAACTATCGACCGCCTGGTGCATGTGAGTACCGAAAACTTTGCCGCAAAAGATGTTATTGCCGATTTTACCCTGAAAGAATTATTGATCAGGCTGATGCAGACCCAGGCCCGCAGCCTTATATTGGATAATTATCATAAACACACCAGCACTAACCGTTTTGCGGCTGTAGTTAAATATATCAAGACACATATACACGAAGAAATCACGATCGATCAGTTGAGTAATATTTGCTGCATGAGCCGTCCCAATTTTTTCAGGTGTTTCAAACGCGAGTTTGGCATAAGCCCTGTTGAGTTTATTTTGAACGAACGTGTAAAAGCAGCCAAACAACTACTGACCAATTCGGACGTTACCATTACACAGGCATGTTATGCCATTGGCATCAATAACCTGAGCTATTTCTTTAAATTATTCAAGAGGATCGAGGGGCAAACCCCGAATGAGTTCAGGAAAAATTTGAACTGATCAGTTTAAATTAATATCGGGCAACGAATAATCGTCCGTAACTTTTTGAATAGATATCTGCCTGATCAAGCTATCTATTTGTTGTGCTTCTTGCAAAGAAACTGGTAGGGCAAATTGGTATATTATTTCAGGGAGATCGTCCTTATCATTTGAGATCAATTGAAGTTTCACCATAAATTCATCGTCTATGACATCGCAGTTTTCATAATGTAGGAAGACTGGTTTACTCAATTTCTTCGTTACCCTGGTTGTTCTGAAAAAACCATAATCATATCGGTAGCTTATGGTTTTTGTGTTAATGATAAGGTTTTCCTGTCCGAAAAAATTCCAAAGTGAGTACTTCATTAATAAAAGCAGGAAAAAAAATGACATAAGCACAAGTCCCGGAATCCAGTTAATAACTGCAATGAAAAAAACGACGAGGATAAAAAGTTCAGCTAATACAAGTGCTATTTTCCCCAACAATGGGTTTTTGACCGCTATATTAATGTAAATACATATTCCGTCGAAAGAAAGATCAAAATATTTCTCGTGCATTTGTTTTATTTCATCATTTCTGTACTAAACTCTACCAGTAGTTTAAACAGGTGACTGTACTCGTTCATGGGCAAGGTCCTGCTGATATCAAAAACATCATGATAAGCCTTTATACCGCCCATAGTATAAATAAAAAAAGCCGGTACCCCCTTTTCTGTAAACCAATAATGATCGCTATTGGCAGCTTTACCCCGCGATGCTATTTTTACAAGGTAGTGGTTTTCGTCGTTGATCTTCTTTAACATCGCAAATTCTTTCGGGTAAACGGTAGCATTTACGGCAGTGATACCCTCCTCACCGGTACCAAGGATATCCATATTGAGCAGGAACCTGATCTTATCAAGTGGGATCAATGTGTGCTGTGCAAAGTATTGAGAACCCAGCAATCCTGCTTCTTCCCCCGAAAAACAAATAAATGCGATAGAATAACGTTGCGGGTGAATTGCAAAATAACGTGCAAGGCTTAGGAGCTGGGTAATCCCGCTGGCATTGTCATTTGCACCCGGGAAATAGGTTTTGCTGCCCATACCACCCAGGTGATCATAGTGCGCCGTAAATACAAAAAACGAATCGGGCTGTGCTGTGCCCTTGACGTAACCGCAGATGTTGGCGGCTGGAAAATCTTTGATGAAGTTATTTTCGATTTCGGCCTTGATTGTTTTAGGCGTACCGGATAGTGCTTTTTTGTCGACCTGCACCTCGGTAAAGTCGGCCACTTCCTGTTCAACAGACCATGTCAGTTTATCCTGCAGCGTTAACACAATGCGGTTGGCTCCATCCACATAATGTATGCTGTCGGTTTTAACCAAAGAACCCCTTCCCTTTACCCCGCGGCTTTGCGGTCCGACGATAAAATCTTTACCCGGTATTAAACTCAGGCCATTTACTGTTACCTCCATGGCACCGGGAAAAGTATTGGCATTATAGGTAAAAGGCTGGTCGTAGCGCTCTCCGTTAAGCGGTAGCAAGCCATATGCAGCATATTGTCCCGCAATAAACCGGCCAGCTTTTCCCATGCCATCGTTGGTATAACCCCGCCCCCAGAAATAGGGAGAGGTTAAGGTGTCCACAAGGCTACGTGCAAATACCGAATCCTGAGCATTGGCGGCGCCGGTAAACAGCAGCAATAAAAGCGTGATTTTAGTTTTGATGAAGCAGGTTTTTAGTTTACACAAGGTAACAGATTAACCTTAAATATCAAAAAGAATACCCAAGCCATATTTCAATTGTCAGACAACATCAGGTCGGCATTCTTACGAAAAGGTTTTTCCAATTCGATACGGAGATTCTTAAATATTTTCAAGGGCGCTTCGGTAGCAAAACTATTCACGAGCCATGAAGGGAGCGAGCCTGCCGGATCAACATGAATGGTGTATTCAACCCTAACCCTGCCAGGGGATATGGGTGTAATGACCCATTTGCCGACCGAATTACTAATTCTCACAATACCCTCCCTTTGCTGCATATAACCCGGCACTGCTGGTCCGTCTATTTCAACAACTCCGTTTTGGGGATTCTGACTCATCGTCAAATGTGCTACAAAATCGCGGTTTGCAGCGGGCCAGGGTAAATTTACTTCCGAATAGTAATACAGTTCGTTGGGCGAAATTTGTTTGATCAGAATACTTGATCTTAAATGATATACCCAGTTTGTAGCAGTATTTACATCCATAATAACCGCACCCAGTTGTAAAGGTGTAGCATTAAATGAGGCGATAACTTTCAGTGCCTTTATTTTCGATCCGGGTACATTGGTTTCATATATGCTTATCCCGTCTTTTTCAGTTTTCAGCGTCCACTGGGCTTGGGCAGTGGCTGCAAAAGCCATAGCAATTAATATCAGCAGGTAAATTTTTGTTTTCATCTTTATTTTCCTCACCCAAACTCCTTTAACCTCCCGTTTGGTGCAGGCAAATTAAAGCAGGAAAACATACTAACCGTTTCACAGAAATGTCACGTCATTCAATCGATTGATTAATTGACAATTGTTTTACAATCAGAGCTTAAAGTTGTGAGCAAAAAAAGGAACGGGATACCTCCCCTGTGAAAAACCTGCTTAATTAATGAAAAGTCCCGATGCCGCTAATCGGCTCGCATCAAATAAAAATTGAAATCCAGGCAACCTTTGCTATTTTTCAGAAGTAATTATTTATTAAAACAGGTTAACTCAAACTAAAATAGGGCTCATTCAAATTAAAAAATATAATTTTAACCTCGCAGGATACGTTTAATGAGCAAGTGTAATGCGTTATTAATTTTTGATAAGGGCAACATTTTTTTGCTATAACCTGTAAAAAACATCAACCGAGAAAAAACCTGGTCTATCAAATTATAACAAGGGCAAATGAGGAAAACCTTTACTTTTATTACTACTGTTTTATTTGTCCTTATTACAACGCTGGCATATTCTCAGCAAAAACTGGTGACCGAGGAGCATAAACGCAACCTCGAGCTCATTTCGGCCAATGCACGTGCCGCAAATACTTCAAACAAGCAAAAGGCTCTATCGTTGGCGCGCAGCCATGGCTGGACCATACGCCGCCGTACCAAAACCGGAGGTATTGTTGTGCTTCAGGGGGTAAATAAACGCGGGTACCCGGTATACCTGACCACACACGACAATGTAATTTCAGCTGCGACAACGAATACCAATGCCGTACAACCCGGTGGAACTCTGGGTATTAATTTATCCGGCTCCAGTACATTTCTGAATAACAAACTAGCTATTTTTGATGGTGGCTGGGTTTTTAACCTGCACCAGGAGTTTGCAGGAAAATCCATAGTACTTGAAGGCACTTCTTCTACCATCGATCATGCCACACACGTTAGTGGCACTATGCTTGCCAAAGGCATATATCCTCCGGCCAAAGGAATGGCATTTAACGCAACCACGCTAAAGTCTTATAGTTTTGATAATGATGTAAGCGACATGAGTGCCGCTGCGCCTAACCTGCTTCTTTCAAACCATTCCTATGGTGATGTAGCCGGCTGGGTATTTAACGATTCTTACAGCCGCTGGGAATGGTATGGCTTACCCGGTGACTCGGTTGATTACACCTTTGGTTTTTATGGACAGCGCACCCAGCAATGGGACCAGATAGCCTACAATGCTCCTTATTACCTGATCGTTGAATCAGCAGGAAATGCACGCGCAAGTACGGGACCGGCTGTGGGCCAGGATTATTACGGCTATAAAAGCGCCTCTGACCAAAGCATGATAGATAAAGGCCCCCGGCCGGCAGATATCAGCAACAATGATAGTTATGATTGTATCAGCAGTACCGGTAACGCCAAAAATATTTTAACAATCGGCGCCATAAACCCGCTGCCCAATGGGCCCACCAGCCCGGCAGATATAAGCACTACCTATTTCAGCAGTTGGGGGCCCACAGACGACGGGCGGGTAAAACCCGACCTGGTAGCAAACGGGCTAAATGTTTTGTCATGCGGTGCAGGTAGTACAACAAGTTATATTACGTTTTCAGGAACTTCGCAGGCAGCGCCCAATGTAACCGGATCGCTATACCTGTTACAGGAATACTATGCCCAAAAAAATTCGGGGAATTTTATGCGGGCCGCTACTTTAAAGGGCCTGGCTTGTGCAACCGCCTTTGACGCCGGCAACGTGGGCCCGGATTATATTTATGGCTGGGGATTACTTAACACTAAAAAAGCAGCACAGGCCATTACCGATAATGGTAACAAAAGCCTGGTCAATGAAAAAACACTGGCGCAAGGCCAAACCCAAACCATAAACGTTGTTGCCTCTGGCAATGGTGCACTGGTGGCTACTATTTCATGGACAGATCCGCCAGGTGACACTACCGCCATCGGCAAGATAAATAGCCGTAGTCCAAAATTAGTTAACGATCTGGATATCAGGGTAAGCGATGGAAGCAGTACCTGGTTACCCTGGGTACTTGATCCAAACAAACCCGGAGCAGCAGCTACCACCGGAGATAATATCCGCGACAATTTAGAGCAGGTTTACATAGCTGGTGCCGTCCCCGGAAGGGCTTACACCATAACCGTATCGCATAAAGGAACGCTTAAATCGGGCACACAGGATTATTCGATAATTGTAACAGGCATCGGTGGCAATAATTACTGTACCTCGACACCCCTGTCAAATGCCGATTCGCGGATCAATAATGTTAGTTTATCTAATGTAAACAATAGCCCCCCGGCAGGATGCACAGCCTATTCAGACTATACCAATCTTACCATACAGCTGGAACAAAATAAAACCTACCCACTGAGCTTAAGCCTGGGAACCTGTGGTGCTAATTTTAACAAAGCGGCCAAAGTATTTATAGATTGGAACGGTAATGGCGCATTTGAACCCAACGAACTGGCAGCAACAAGTACGGTCATTAATGGGACAGGAAATTATACTACTAATATCTCCGTACCCGGAAGCGTTGCAGCTGGTAATTTTAGCCTGATGCGGGTTGTGCTAAACGAAACATCGGATACCTCTACCATTAAATCATGTGGCACTTATGCCAAAGGAGAAACACAGGATTATCGGGTACAATTTTTACAGACAAGCATAGACGTAGGCGCGATAGCCGTACTAAGTCCGTCAGCAAGTGGTAATTGCACTGGTCCGACTGACATAACCGTTACTTTGAAAAATTATGGCAGCCTGGCTATGAGCCAAATACCGGTAACCGTAAAGATTACGGCACCTGATGGAACATTATCAACTTTTAACCAGGTATATACCGGCTCGCTATTATCTGCTTCGCAGGATAACATTACTTTCACCAACCAGTTCAATATAACCCCGGGAGCCAGATATATCATTTCGGCAACCACCAATTTATCTTCGGACCCTGTATCGGGTAATAACCAGGTAATTGATACGGTAAATATTGCCAACTCTCCCATCGCTTCAGGCCTGAGCGCCCGTTTTTGTAATACCAGTAATACCTATCTGCTTTCGGGTACAGGAGATGGAGAATTACTTTGGTATCAAAATCAAGGGGACGCTATTCCGGTGGCTTTTGGCTCCTCTACAATAACTGCAAATGCACCGATAAGCAATTCCTATTATGTAGGGTTGAACGATTTTACGGGAAGTATCGGTCCGGCAACTAAAACGGTATTTTCTGCTGGTAGTTATAATCAATTTACACCGGCAGTAAGGGTTTTCACCCGCATTCCGGTATTGTTGCAAAGTGCCAGATTATACATCGGCTATCCGGGAAAGATAACTTTTAGTGTAGCTGACTCAACCGGTGAGGTAGTATCGTCCAATACAATAGATGTGGCGGCAACCGCTACCAATCCCTTACCCGGACCGCAGCCTGACGATCCGAACGACAAGGGCAAGGTATATACTTTAAATTTACTGTTGCCTGCAGCCGGCAATTATACCATCAGCACGGTTTATGATGCCAATGCTACCATTTATCGCAATAATGGTGGCGTTACGGGTTATCCATTTAAAATTGGCGATGTATTTAGTATCAAAGGCAATACAGCCACCTCATCAACTGATACTGCGTATTACAAAAACTTCTTTTATTACTTTTACGACCTGAAGCTGGTAAGCCCGGGTTGCTCCTCGGCAAGCAGAGTTACTGTGAATGTCGATAAACCTGTCATCACCCAAAATGGCACGGTGCTTAGTTCTAACTTTCCTGCAGGGAATCAATGGTACCTTAATGGTATTGCAATTAATGGCGCCACCAATCAAACTTTTTCACCTATTCAAAGTGGAAATTACCGGGTTGATGTTACCCTAAATAACGGCTGTATTACACAGTCGGATAAATTCACCTATGCCATCATTGCGGTAAATCCAAAAACAAACCCGATTGGCCTGACGGTGTTTCCAGTTCCTGCAAAAAACAAGCTGAATGTGGTTTTTGCAGCCCCTGCAGCAACGGAAATGGGAATTTCATTGGTAAACAGTACCGGGCAAAACAGCTATACTCAAAGTGGACAAATACCTTCAGGAAACTTCAGTACGGTTTTGGATGTAAGCCAGATCCCGCCGGGAACCTATGTTTTAAAGGTGCAGCTGGGCAATAATGCTTATACGCAAAAAGTGATCATCGACCGTTAACCGGCCGATGATCATAGGATATTAGAAAGTTTTTATTTGAAGCAGTATTTAACACCCAGGCCCGGTGCAATATCGAAAAATGGGCCGGTAGCTAATTCAATGCGGGGGTTAAGATCAAGACTGATCGCAATTGGCGATTGTGGTATAACATATTCAAGCCCGATCACACCATCGGCACCAAGCAATATCTGACTACTTGTATAAAGTTGCTTGTCGCCATTAAAACGCTGGTAATACCCGGCGCCAACAGCACCCAGGTGTGCACCGAAGCCGTAATAAAATCTGAAGCCTTCTACATTAAATGCAGTATGGTTGATCTCGTAAAGTCCGGTGATCACTAAACCATGTGGCGAACGCAACCCTGCTATAGCCTCGATCGACGTAGTTTTATCTAAAAAAAATTTACCGGAAACGCCATTTTCGTAACCGCCAAATTTTAAGCCGGCAGCGATCTGATAATTAGGGTTATAATCCTGAGCTTTAGCATGATTTCCGGTGAAGGCGAAAGCCGCCAGTAATAGTAAAATGTAAGTGTAATTTTTCATGGGTTTTATTGCAAATAACGTTAGTTTTTTAAAATCAAATATAATCGGCACAAAAAAATCAGCTATCAGCGCTATTATGCTGTGTTAATTTATGGCGTTTTGTACCTAACATTAAAGTTTGAAAAATGTTTTTCAAGATAAAGACGACAAGAACATACAATTTGTTACGCTGGTATAAACCAAAAATAGGCTAAATTAGCCCCTCTATTTCAACCTTAATAATGATGAAGTCATTCAAGATCATACCTGCATTTATTAGCATGCTACTATTGCCGGCATTTATGTTACAGGTTAAGGCACAAGCACCTGCCTCCTATAAAAATGGCATGGTTGTTTGCGCATATCCGGATGCTGCCAAAGTAGGTTTGGAAATACTGAAAAAAGGTGGCAATGCAGTAGATGCCGCAGTGGCTGTACAATTTTCACTGGCAGTAACCTTTCCTGAAGCTGGTAATATTGGCGGCGGTGGATTTATGGTTTACCGATCGTCAAATGGGTTGAGCAATACGCTGGATTTTCGCGAGAAAGCTCCATCAAAGGCCTATGAGAACATGTACCTGGATAAAAACGGTAATGTAATACCCGATAAAAGCCTCGCAACGCATCAGGCTTCCGGCGTACCGGGTTCGGTTGCCGGCATGTATGAGGCACACAGCAAATATGGCAAGCTCAAATGGTCCGATCTGGTACAGCCTGCCATTGATCTGGCACGGAAGGGTTTTAAAATCAGCAAACGTGCTGCAGCTGAATTTAATTGGGCAGCTAAAGATATCCGCAAATTAAACCCCGGCAAGCATTACCTGTTGAAGGATGGCAACTGGCAGGAGGGCGATCTGCTGGTGCAGGAAGACCTGGCAAAAACGCTGGAACTGATCCGTGACCGGGGCAGAGATGGGTTTTATAAGGGCACTGTAGCCGCCGAAGTTGTAGCCGAAATGCAAAAAGGTGATGGATTGATCAGCCTGGAGGATATGCAAAATTACAGAGCTGTTTGGCGCAAACCTTTGATAGGTAATTATAAAGGGTACAAAGTTATTGCCATGCCCCCGCCATCAAGCGGAGGCGTAGCTTTATTGCAATTACTACAGTCGGTAGAGAAATATCCATTGCACCGTTGGGGTTTTAACAGCGATTCAACCGTACAATTGGCAGTGGAAGCAGAACGACGTGTTTATGCCGACCGTTCGAAATACCTGGGCGATCCCGACTTTTTTAAAGTTCCGGTAGATACCTTGCTGAGTCCGGCTTATAACGCTGCCCGCATGAGCAGTTTTAACTGGGATAAAGCAACCCCAAGTGCAAGCATTGCCCCTGGCAGTTTGCCGGGCTATGAAAGTGACCAAACTACCCACTATTCTATCGTAGATGCAGAAGGCAATGCTGTTGCCATCACAACCACACTCAATGATTCGTTCGGTTCAAAAATATTTGTAGACGGTGCCGGCTTTTTGCTTAATAATGAAATGGACGACTTCAGTTCCAAACCCGGTGTGCCAAACATGTTCGGATTGGTTGGTGGAAAGGCCAACAGCATACAACCCAATAAACGCATGCTTTCGTCGATGACGCCAACCATTCTGGAGAAAGACGGAAAGTTATTTATGGTCGTGGGTACTCCGGGAGGATCTACGATCATTACCTCGGTATTTCAAACGATATTGAATGTGATTGAATTTGGCCAGGATGTGCAACAGGCCGTAAACTCAAAACGCTTCCATCATCAATGGCTTCCGG
The DNA here is from genome assembly GCA_903887275.1 of uncultured Mucilaginibacter sp. Taxonomy (GTDB): domain Bacteria; phylum Bacteroidota; class Bacteroidia; order Sphingobacteriales; family Sphingobacteriaceae; genus Mucilaginibacter. The sequence goes on along the minus strand of CAISPD010000232.1, from coordinate 29,181 downwards.
ATGAGGTTACCATAGAGCGTAACGGGCTGGATGCCGATACACGCAATAAGCTAAAGCAAAAAGGTTATAAGATCGTCGACCGCGGACCAAGCGGCAGGGTTGATGCCATATTGGTTACCCCTGCCGGCTACCAGGGCGGCGCTGACCCAAGGGGAGATGATGCAAAGGAGGGATTTTAACTTAAGGGTCAATTGCTGCGCGTCAAAGGCCCTTTGACAAGTACAATCGGCTATGGACTACTGACAATGATCAATGCCTAATGCCCAATGCCAAATAACTAATGACCAATAAATAATGCCAACCCATATCAAACACCAGGAAACGATAGATTACTTTATGAAAGTAGTGTGGCAAACCATGGCCAATCGCTATAACCAAATAGTCACTGAGTTTGGGATAACACAAGCTATCGGCTACCTGCTGATCAACATTGATGAGCAGGAAGGCACTACCGTTTCTCAGGCTGCAGCATTGCTGGGCTTAAAATCAACCAGTCTTTCACGGATGCTGAATCACCTCGAACAATCAGGGCTTATTTACCGGGAATCAAACCAGGGCGATAAACGCTCCGTTAAAATTTATCTGACACCACTCGGGAAAGAAAAAAGACACCAGGCACGGGTAGTGGTCAAACAATTCAACAACTACCTGAATAAACATATCAGCGAGCACGATAAACAATACCTGATCGATATGCTCAAAAAGATCAATAAACTTACGCTCAATTACAAACCAGAGTGATTTGACTGATTCGAACCGGGTAAAATAAAGCCTATTTCATAACGTTTAAGCAAATAAAAGGGCCAATGTGTTAAAAAGTGTTAAGCTGTCGTTTTTGAATTATAAAACGATAAATTTGCCGGTTGTAAAAATGATGCGCTGCTTACTGTTTTTATTGTTGGGTTGTATGCTTTTGTTGGGTTGCGCTAAAACGCAAAGTGCGCTCGAATCATATAAAGCGCAGGCTGCCGTTGATGATAAGATAGTAACGCAATACATCCAGGCAAATAACCTGACAGGTGTGGCAAAAAAAGTGTCGGATACCTGTGGCGTTTATTATATTGTTTTACAGCCCGGGCAGGGTAATGATATTTTTACCACGTCGACCAAGGTTACGGTTGGTGATACCGGTAAAATATTAACCACGGGAAAAGTGTTCACCCAAACCAATAATTTCCACCCCTATTATGTACTGGGGCAGGTTATTTTGGGATGGAAACTGGGTATACCCAAAATAAACCGGGGTGGAATAGTGCGTTTGCTGATCCCCTCGCGCTATGCTTACGGTCCGGCACCGCAAACTGCGGCAGGTTTACCTGCCAATGCGATACTTGATTTTGACATTCAACTTTACGATGTAACGAACTGATATAAATGAAAAAAACACTATTTACCCTTCTATTATTTTCTACGGTTATTGGTATGATGTCCTGCCGCAAGAACGGATCATCGCCAAATATCAAACAATATGATGACCAGCAAATACAAAATTATATCAGTGCCAATGGGATAACCGGCATGAAGCGCGACACTGTAGGTGGCGACACATCCGGAATTTATTACCAGATCATTGAACCGGGAAATGGCACAAAATTCGACTACCCCGATTCCATTTTCTTTACCTATACACTTAAAACTTTCGACGGACTGTACTACAATACCGATACAGTGACCGACCATTATAATGGCCTTGCCGGGCATACTGCACCGAAAGGGCTTACGCTTGCTTTGCATGATGTTGTTAAATACAAAGGCGCAAAGGTCCGCCTGCTGATACCATCACATATTGCCTATGGTTTAGCCGGCGCGGGTAGTGGAAGTAAAACCATTGTTAACGGTCGTATTGCGGGTAATCAGTGTCTTGATTATACTTTATACGTAGTGCCCGATCCAATTGCCTATGACGATCAGGTAATACAAAATTATATAGCTGCCAATAACCTTACCGGTTATACCAAGTTAACCTCGGGACCAGCAGCGGGCATGTATTATAAGATCACAGCCGTGCCTACAGGTACCAATGTTATCAATATCAATTCGTCGGTTACCTGCTATTACAGTGGCCAATTGATGGACAACTCCTATTTCGATACAAACTATGCGCCAACACCTATAGCACCGGCAACAACTTCCAGTACAACAGTTTTTAGTGATCTTTATGAACTGACTCCGGGATTTAGAAACGGGATGCTGTTATTAGGTAAAGATGTAGGTTCAATATCAATGCTGATTCCCTCAAGGCTGGCGTATGGAACTATTTCGCAGTCGGGTTCTAGTGCCACTATTCCATCCAACTCATGCCTCAGGTTTGAGTTGAAGGTTACGGCATCTGCCAACTAACTAGCGGCTCAACGCCTCTTTGAATACTTTTAAGCACCGTTCGCGGGCGAAAGTATGATCAACGATGGGTTTTGGATAGATGCTGAAATCGGCATATTCCGGAACCCATTTTTTGATATACGCCAAATCAGGATCAAATTTTTTGGTTTGAGATTCGGGATTGAATATCCTGAAATATGGCGCAGCATCCGTACCCGAACCTGCGGCCCATTGCCAGCCACCAACGTTACTTGCCTGCTCAAAATCTAAAAGCTTACGCGCAAAATAACGCTCGCCCCAACGCCAGTCAATTAACAGGTGTTTGCTTAAAAAACTGGCAACCACCATACGTACCCTATTGTGCATATACCCGGTAGCATTTAATTCGCGCATTCCGGCATCAACCAGCGGATAGCCGGTACGCCCTTCGCACCAGGCTTTGTATTGTTCTTCATTATTATTCCATTGGATGCGATCATATTCGGGGCGGAAAGCATGGTCAACCGTTTGCGGAAAATGATATAGGATCATCATATAAAATTCGCGCCATATCAATTCATTTAACCATGTTTTTTCGGGTGCTTCGTAGGCTTTGCTGGCCAGCTGTCTGATACTTACTGTACCGAAACGCAGGTGCAGGCCGATATGCGAGGTACCGGCTATAGCCGGAAAGTTGCGTTTTTCTGCATAGTCGTTAATATAGGGTTGAAAGGCAGTTCCCGGAAAATGCAGTTCGCTCTGTTTAAAGCCCATTTCCTGCAGCGACGGTATCGCAAAACCATCGTGCTTAAAAAAATTTCCAGAATATTTTACTGTCGGATAGGGTTTAAGGTCAAAGGAACGCAACTTCTGATACCACTTGTGCATATAAGGTGTGAAAACTGTATAAGGATTACCATCGTCTTTTACCACCTCGCTTTTCTCGAAGATAACCTGATCTTTATATGTTTTGAAAAGTACGCCATGTTGGCTTAGCAGCTCCCTTATCTTTTCATCCCTGCTGCGGGCGTAAGGTTCATAATCATGATTGGTATAAACAACCGCGACTGGAAATTGGTTTAATAGGTTTTTCCAGGCTTGCACCGCTGTATTGTAAACCACCAGCAGTCCGCTGCCATATTTCTTTAATTCCTGATCGATTTTTAAGATCTGCTGGTGTATAAATGTCAACCGGGCATCATCCTTATCCTGCAACTTGTCCAGTATTTCCCGGTCGAAAATAAACAAACATAATACCGGGTTGGGGCCTTTCAAAGCATGGTACAGGGCGGCATTATCGTCAATTCGAAGATCCCGGCGGAACCAGAATATATTTACAGGTTTATCAGACATAAAGATGATCAGGTATTTGAACTCAATAATATAGATGTAGCAGCAGGCCGATAATTGCCACTGCGTTTTATATCAGCAATTATTTATAAATCGATGCAAGAGCATCAGTAAGCCCGGGATATTTAAAAACAAAACCGGCAGCCTCAATGGCAGATGCGGAAACCCTGGTACTACCCAAAACAATCACACTCATTTCACCTAAAATAAGGTTCAGCAAAAATTTGGGCACGCCAACCGGCCATACTGGTCGGTGCAATTGCTTTGCAATAGCTTTGGTAAGCTGCTTATTAGTTACCGGGTTAGGAGCAACCATATTATACACTCCTTGCATATCTTCGTGCTCCAGCGCAAAAAGATACATATCCAGGGCGTCGTTCCAATGTATCCAGGGTATCCATTGATCGCCGGCGCCCAACGGGGCTCCGGCAAATAATTTAACCGGCAATGCCATCTGCGGCAAGGCTCCGCTGCTTTTATCCAGTACTACACCCGTCCGGAATTTAATGATGGATAACCCCAATGCTTTACCTTCATCAATAGCATTTTCCCAGGCGATACAACACTCAGGCATAAATCCATCCTTACCTGGCTGACTGCTCTCGGTTAATATTTCATCTGCGCGACTACCATAATAACCAATAGCAGATGCCGAAATGATACGCTTTACGCTGTTGGGTTTTGTTTTGATCAACTGATAGATCAACCCGATTGAATTTGTACGGCTATCGATCAGTTCTTTTTTTCGGGCCTCTGTCCATTTTTCATCGGCAATTCCGGCACCTGCCAGGTGAATGATCAGGTCAATACCATCGAGGCAATGCTCGTCGATATATCCTTTATTAACATCCCATAAATAAGTTTTGATACGAGGATCTTTGCCTGGTTTTCGGCTAAGTAAACTTACTTCATGGCCTTTTTCAAGCAGTGCTGCTGTAAGGTATCTTCCGATAAAACCTGTACCTCCGGTAACCAGTATATTTTTTTTTGAGCCGCCCATAATCAGCGGCAATATAGGCATTATGCCTGTACAGTATTACCGGTATGGTCGTGTAAGAATATCAAAGATTGCTTGAAATTGACACAAACATGCGGGATGATATCCCATATCCTGTTATCGCGCGAAACAGAATCATATTTAAGGTTTTCAAGCAAACTCTTTGCTTCCGGATAGTTGAGGGGCGCCAGGAAATTGGCAAGATAAGCCGCCAGGTTAGCATTAAGCACAGGTAAACTGAGGATATGATGTTTTCCAGCTCTGAATATACTCAGGTAATCATATACCATCTGTTTGAAACTCATTACCTCAGGCCCGCAAATATCCAGTCTTTTGTTAAATGTAGCTTCGTTCAGCAGGCAACCATCAATGTAGGCCAGCACATCATCAATATATACCGGCTGAATCTGAGCATTTGCCCAGGCACTGGTAATAATAATGTTTTTATTGCGTGTAAGGCCATCAAATAAACGCAAGACAATACTATCCTCGCCAATCAGCATGGATAGGCGCAAATTGGTGAACGCAGCATTACCACTGTCAAGAATATCGTCAACATGCTGCTTCGTTAGGCTATTAAGTTCGCAGGTGGCTATCAACTGCCGGCAATTGGTTTGTGCGAGCGCTTGCATAAAGTTTTGTGCCGACAAGGCTTCCAATCCTGCAAATCCGGTAGTTTGGATGAGTCGGCCGGCAAGGTAAAATGCCACATCCGTGTCTTCGGGAAATGGATCAATAAATGCTTTGCGGAGCAGGTCGCCCTGCAATACCCTGATTCCATCAAATCTGTTTTGTGACAGAAAGAATTTTTTGTCGCGGGCAAGGCATGTTACCTCATGCCCGCTTTCAACAAGGTGTGGGATGAGGTAACTTGCAATATAGCTGCCGGATCCGGCAATTAGTACGTTCATGTTAAGCTCAACAACAATAAATTGTTGAACCTGTTTTTATATGCCGCATTTAAATCCAAGTCCGTAATAACTCCGGTTGTCGGTTATATTCGAACTGGTATTCTGCAAAATATTACGCCCGTTGATAAACAGGTCGACATATTTGATACCGGGGATGCTTATCCTTGTTCCAAAATAGACATTTTGAACCGTGAATGAGTTATTATTCGACGGTGCTATAAAATCGGGAGAATTTGGGAAGGCATTGATCAGGTTATCCGGTCTTGCTCCCAGTTGGTAAAGGAAATCGATTCCGGCAAAGTAATTTCTGAATACAAAACGGTTGGTGTAACCCCCTGACCAGCGGTGACCATTATTTAAATAGCCGGCGTTATAACGGGCAATCAATACCGGGTTATCCTGTACCTGCAGTTCGGTTTCGGTACCGGTTAGTACTGCATTCCAGGTTAAACGTGAACTATGCATGTTGTAATGCAGACTGAAACGCGTGGTTACAGTACGTCCATTATAAGGCACAAATCCGATACCACCGTTGGCATCAGTAGGAAGGTTAATTTCGGACAATCCCGAAAAATATTTGTATTCATAAGTATATGCAATAGAAAAACTGCGGGTGATGCCCACCGAAGTGCCCAAATGGTAATTGTTGTATTGCTGAAGCCTGTTGTAATTGCTATAGCTGTATGGAACTAAACCCGGTGGCGCCATCAGACTGTAAGTGGTCAGCGTTGAATAGTCATCGCCAATAGCCGGACTTTGGCGTGCATAAGATGCATAGAATTGCCATTTGATAGCAGTAATACCGAGTAAACGCGCCGGACTAAATGCGAAATTAAAGAATGGCAGAAAGTGTCCTGGCGAGCCGCCCTCGGGCACTGTTTTGCCCTGATCAAGCAGCGTCACGGCACCAGCCTGAATGCTAATTGCTTCTTTATAATGCAGGCTTACAGATGGGCTTACCAGGAACGTTTTGTACGCTACGTGACTGGAATAAGCACGTGTAAATGAATAAGGAGTGACATTGGGCGAGTAGGCAGTTTCTGTTTGATGATAAATAATTGAATCTTCGAAATTTCGGAAGGTCAAATTCACTGTCGATTCAAATTGAAGGCTATCAAAGTTTTTGTGGTAGTAAAAATAGTCGCGAAACAGCAGGTTATGTGACCGCTCGTTACTATGGGGTTGTACCTGGCGCGTATTCGTATCGATGGCAGATTGCGTCAGATCGGTTTCAAAATAACTGTAGTGGTTATAGGCTAAAGACAGTCGATTAACTAAGCCATTGCCCAGGTCGGTTTTTAAGTTAATGGTTGAATTGACCAGGTATTGCGAAACGTGACTTGTAAAGTCTATTTTTTCGGGCAGGGGGCTATAGGAAACCGTATCACGGGTATAAGACTGGTTTTCTTCTTGCGGAACGTACCCAGCAGTAAAAGACAGTGTACTGTACTTTCCTAGTTGAGTACTGGCATAGGCATTTATTTTAAAGCGATTAAAATGCGGAGCTTGTAAAAATTCAAGACCATCGCCGTTCAAACTGGGGTTAACATCGCGCTGGTATTCGGCTGTAATTCCGATAGAACCTTTATCATAATTCCGGTATCCCGAAAGGTAATATTGGTCGTATATACTGCTATTGGCGGTTGATTCCAGTGCGTTGTTGTTGGTGTTACGTACATTGATCAGGCTATTTTGCCCATTCACTTCAATACCCTTCTTTCCATTGCGAACGGTGCGCAATTTGATGAGCACCAGTTGTTGCCCGGCTTTTGCTCCGGCAGTTTGTGCAATAGTACCTTCTATCAACGTTACCAGCTCTACATCAAAAATGCTATAAGCATTAACATCGCTGATAATATTACCATCAATCACATATAATACTGAGGCTGATTGGGTATAGGTCCCGTTGAGCCATACATTAATGGCGTCAGAAAGATTGGTAACCTGATATTTCTCCAGATCGGCACCAGTGATAGACACCGTTTGCGTTGCGCTTTTTTTCGCTAAAACGCGGCCCAGGTCATAATGCAGCGAATCATCCTGAGCATATGCAAAGGAAAATACCAGTACGGCCAGGGAGGTCGAAAAGATAAATTTTTTGAAAGACATGATCGTGAAAGGTGTTGAGGTTTTTCGATTTTATTATAGTTTTTATCTGCTAATATTAAATATCGATTAAAATTCAAATATCATGCCACCACGCATACTGGCATGCTTTAGTCACTATCGCGCCTGCTTTTCACATAAACAGCTGTATTATAGGTAGTAAAAGTGGAAATTTGGGGAACATTGGGGCAGTAGCAAGTCCCTTCCCCTCAACTAAATTAAAACAAGTCTATCCTTTAAAGAAAGACTTTAGCTAAAGATAATATTTAAAAAACTTTTTCTGAAATATTAAATATTTACATTGTCGAGTACCAGTACCCGGGAACAAAGTGGCTTGGCATATTGTTCGGCAAAGATTACATGGGTGGGGTCGTGCTGGTAGGCCTCTTCCTCTTCGAGTGTGTTAAAGAGCAGCAGTAAAGAAACATCATAGGTATTGTCGATCACATCACGATTGGTGTCAGCTGGTACCCCGATATGAAAGTCGCGAATATGAGTGATCGGTTTAAGCAGTTCCAGGCCTTCAATCAGTTTAGCTTTGTCGGTTTTATTTTTTAACCAGAAATGAACGTGGTGAACGAAGGTATTGTGCAGGTACATGTTTTTGATTTTTTTGGAAAAATGAAAATAAAAATCAGCAAAGGCAAATCTTATTAAAGATAATATAAATACAATGCTTGCAGCTATACCAACAAGCTCAAAATGTTGGCTATACGTCAAATAAAGAGGCAAATTAGCGTTTAAACATATTTTTTATTTAATTTATCGCAAATTTGCCAGTCGACCGGGCAGCGGGAATAGCGTATTAACAGCAGATGAGCGGAAAAACAATATTGGTTTGGTTCAGGAACGATCTTCGTATCCACGATAACGAAATATTATTGGAAGCTACACGAAAGGCCGATAAAATCCTCCCGGTTTTTTGTTTCGACCCATTTTACTTTTCCCCGAGCAATTACGGTCTTCAGAAAACCGGTAGTATCCGTGCTCGCTTTCTGCTCGAATCAGTTGCCGATCTCCGTTTACAATTGCGGAGCCTGGGGGGCGAACTGCTGATTGCAAATGGCGATCCCGCCGATCTTATTCCTCGCCTGGCACAGCAATATCAGGTAAGCGAAGTATACCATCACCGCGAGGTAGCTGCACAGGAAACGGCAATATCAGAGGCTGTTGAAACCGCACTTTGGAAAATAAAGCTTAACCTTCGGCATTTTATCGGACACACCTTGTACCATAAAGAAGACCTTCCTTTTCCTATTAAAGATATACCTGATAGTTTTGCCTTATTTAAAAAGAAAATAGAGCGGGATAGCAACGTAAGGCCCTGCTTTGAAACGCCCACCTGTATTAAAACCCCGGAAATAACCGACCCCGGATCGCTCCCGACGCTCGCAGAATTAGGCATAAATCTACCATTGGATGATCCGCGAGCCGATTTCTCTTACCTGGGCGGAGAAACTACTGCTTTACAGCAGATGCACCGGTACATTCAATCACTGGATAATTCGAATCAGACAAAAAACTCCAAAAATCAGGCTGAGAACCCTTCACGGTTATCGGCCTGGATATCACTGGGTTGTTTATCGCAACGAATGGTTTATCATGAAGCATTGAAACATACCCTGGGAACCAGCGCTTCAGGATCGACACTAATCAATGAATTGCTGTGGCGCGATTACTTCCGGTTTATGTTTAAAAAGTACGGCAGCCAGTTTTTTAATGCGGAAGGCTTCAAGGGCGTTGCTCCCGAAGCTGCCTGTAACCAGCAATATCTATTTGAACAATGGACATTGGGTCATACCGGTATCCCCTATATTGATGCCGCGATGCACGAATTGAATGCCACCGGCTATATCAGCAACTTTAAACGTCAGGCGGTAGCTGCCTTCCTAGTCAATGATTTAAAAGTTGAATGGCTCAAGGGTGCTGCCTATTTTGAGGAAAAACTGATCGATTATTCGCCGGCCAGCAATTGGGGTAATTGGGCGTTTATTGCAGGAGTAGCCAATGACACCCGCGATGATCGTTTTTTTCCGGGTGCAAAACAGTCGGCCAAACTGGAAACCGCAAGCGATTTTATCAGCACCTGGCTGCCTGATGTTAGCGGTCAGCTGGCTATAGTCTGATGCTATTTATACCGAACGGTATAAATATTCTGCCTAATTTCATGTAAAACCCGACGCAAAAGCACATTATTGTAACGATTTGTAAATAAATTACAAAGTTTACAAATCGATATGCTTAATTTTGTGCCGTTTTACCGATTAGAATCTGCATGGATCGCCTAAATTATATTGACAGCGGAAACGCTGCCTACATTAACTCTTTATACGAAGCTTATACTCAGGACCCGGAATCGGTCGACTTTGGATGGCAAAAATTTTTTGAAGGCTTTGACTTCGGTCGTGAAGCGAAAGGGCCAATTGGCGCTGTAACTACGGCTGAGGGCTCTGATCACTTCCTGAAAGAGATCAATGTACTAAACATGATCAATGGCTACCGCACACGTGGCCACCTGTTCACCAAAACCAACCCTGTACGCGAACGTCGTAAATACTTTCCGGGCAAAGAGCTGGAAACATTTGGTTTAAGCGATGCCGACCTGAATACTGTATTCAACGCCGGTGTTGAAGTTGGCCTGGGCCCCGCGACACTGCACGACATCCGCGAGATGCTGGAGCAAACCTATTGCCAGTCGATAGGCGCCGAATACAAGTATATTCGTAATCCTTTTAAGATCAAATGGTTTGAAGACCGGATGGAAAGCCACCGGAATACCCCTTCTTTCACTACGGAAGAAAAGCTGATCATGCTGGATAAGCTGAATCATGCGGTGATCTTTGAAAACTTTTTAGGTACAAAATTTCTGGGACAAAAACGTTTCTCGCTTGAAGGCGCTGAAGCTTTGATCCCGGCCATGGATTCGGTGATCCAAAAAGGAGCTGAACTGGGAATACAGGAATTTGTGATCGGTATGGCACATCGCGGGCGCTTGAATGTGCTTGCCAATATCATGGAGAAAACCTACAAAGAGATATTTTCCGAATTCGAAGGTAAAACCTATGATGAAGAATCGGGTTTTGGCGGCGACGTTAAATATCACCTGGGCTATTCTACAGACATGATCGCGCGTAATGGCAAGAATGTACACTTGAGCCTTTGCCCTAACCCATCTCACCTGGAAGCAGTTGATCCGGTTGTTGAGGGCATTACCCGTTCCAAGATCGATTTTAAATACGATAGTGATTATACCAAAATTGCACCAATATTGATCCATGGCGATGCTTCCATTGCTGGTCAGGGAATTGTGTACGAGGTGCTTCAAATGGAAAAGCTTGAAGGATACCGTACCGGTGGTACCATTCACCTGGTGATCAATAACCAGATAGGCTTTACCACTAACTTTAAAGATGCACGTTCCAGCACTTATTGTACCGATATTGCAAAAACCGTGCTTTCTCCGGTTTTCCATGTGAATGGTGATGATGTAGAAGCCCTGGTTTATACGATCAACCTCGCTATGGAATATCGTCAAACCTTTCACGACGATGTTTTCATCGATATTTTGTGTTACCGGAGGTATGGCCATAACGAATCGGACGAACCTAAGTTCACGCAACCCCTATTATACAAAGCGATAGAAACGCACCCAAATCCGAGGGAAATATATTACCAGCATTTACTGGCACAAGGCACCATAACGCCGGCCCAGGCCACCATAATGGAAAAAAGTTTCCGGGACCTGTTGCAGGAAAAGCTGGATGAATCGAAGGCACTAGAACGCTTTACTGATACCATTCAAATGTTTGAGGGTGCCTGGGAAGGTTTGCATCTTGCTTCGGCACAAGATTTTACCACGCCTGTAAATACTGCGGTCAGCAAAGAAGTGCTGACAGCGATCGGTAAACAAATCACGGTATTGCCTAAAGACAAAGAGTTTTTCAAAAAAATCGAAAAGCTTTTTGACGAGCGCAGTAAAATGGTCAACAAAAGTCAGGTATTTGACTGGGCCATGGGCGAATTGCTGGCATACGGTACTTTATTAAAAGAAGGTCACCCCGTAAGATTAAGCGGAGAAGACGTTAAACGCGGTACATTTTCGCACCGCCATGCGGTATTAACGCTTGTTGATTCGGAAGATGAATATACCCCACTTGATACTTTGGGTACCGAGGCTAAGTTCACCATCTATAATTCATTACTTTCAGAGTATGGGGTATTAGGATTTGAATATGGTTATGCACTGGCGAACCCAAATGCTTTAACCATATGGGAAGCACAGTTTGGCGATTTCTTCAATGGAGCGCAGACCATAGTTGACCAGTATATAGCAAGTGCCGAAACCAAATGGCAACGTGGCAACGGATTAGTAATGTTACTGCCACATGGCTATGAAGGTCAGGGCCCTGAACACTCATCGGCACGTATCGAACGTTTTCTTGAGCTTTGTGCTGAAAACAATATACAGGTGGCCAACTGTACCACACCTGCTAACTTCTTCCATATCGTGAGAAGACAGCTACACCGCGAATTCCGCAAACCATTGATCATATTTACGCCTAAAAGCTTGTTGCGTTCGCCGAAATGCGTGTCGCCAATAGCCGATTTTACGAATGGACATTTTCAGGAGTTGATCGATGATAGCTTTGCAGATGTTAAAAAAGTGAAACGCGTATTATTTTGTTCGGGTAAAATCTATTATGAATTGCAGGAAAAGCAATTTGCAGATCAGCGCAAAGATGTAGCCATTGTTCGTATCGAACAGTTATACCCAACGCCTGAACAGCAGATGCTTAAAATTAAAGCGAAGTACAATAAGGCAACAGAATTTTTCTGGGTACAGGAAGAACCTGAAAATATGGGGGCCTGGCCGTTCATGTGCCGGACTTTCCGTAAAAGCGAACTACAATTGGATGTAATTTCACGTAATGCAAGCGCCAGCACAGCAACCGGTTTTGCCAAACAGCATACTGCCCAGCAATTGCATATTATCGCAAAAGCTTTTGATGCCGAATCGGCTGAAGAAGTTAAAAAAACGGTAAAAAGAGCCGCGCATAAAATGTCTAAAGTTGCAGCGGATTAAGGATTTAGGTTGGAAGTTTTACCATGTACGTGAGTATATGCTATTAAGTTAAAACTTAAAAATGTCCAACATAGAACCTCCAATACACAACGTCCAACGTAAAATAAAAAAACTTAAACAATATGAGTTTAGAAATTAAAGTTCCGCCGGTAGGCGAGTCGATAACCGAAGTAACACTTTCGCGCTGGCTGAAAAAGGACGGCGATGTAGTTGCAATGGATGAAGTAATTGCCGAACTGGAATCAGACAAAGCTACTTTTGAGCTGACCGCGGAAAAAGCCGGAACTTTGACCACCGTAGCAAAAGAAGGTGATACGCTTGCTATAGGCGCTATTGTTGCAAGTATCAGTGAAGGCACAGTTACCGCTCCTCTTGCCCCTGCCCCTGCTACTGCTACTGCTACTACCACTGCTCCCGCCACTGCCACTGCTACTCAACCAATAAGTGAACCGGTAAGTACACTGGCAATAAAAGTACCACCGGTGGGTGAATCGATCACCGAAGTTACTTTGTCGCGCTGGTTAAAAAAAGACGGCGATGCAGTTGCTATGGACGAAGCATTGGCTGAGTTGGAATCAGACAAAGCAACTTTTGAATTAACTGCCGAAAAGGCGGGCGTATTAAATACTTTAGCAAAAGAAGGCGATGTATTGCCAATTGGTGCCATAGTTGCAAATATAATTGTAGGCACAGCTCCTGCCACTGCAACTGCTACTGCTACTACTCCTGCTACTGCCACACCCGCTGTAATATCAGAGAATGCACCGGGTTATGCATCAGGTACGCCTTCACCCGCTGCTGCTAAAATACTGGCCGAAAAAGGTATCGATCCAAAGGCCGTACAAGGTAATGGCGTTGGTGGACGAATCACCAAAGGCGATGCACTAAGCGCTGCCACGGTTGACATGGTATCAGAAAACCCACAGGGTGGCCGATCAAAAGCTGCTGCAGGATCTGCACCTGTTCAGGCATCCGACACAAAATCGTCAGCGCCTGCAGCTAAGGTACTTGAACCAGGTCGTGAGCGTCGCGAAAAAATGTCGCCATTGCGCAAAACCGTTGCACGCAGGTTAGTAGCGGTAAAGAACGAAACCGCGATGCTGACCACCTTTAACGAGGTTGATATGTCGCCTATCATGGAATTACGTGGTAAGTACAAAGACAAATTCAAGGAAAAACACGGTGTAGGCCTGGGCTTTATGTCGTTTTTCACTAAAGCAGTTTGCGAAGCATTAAAAGAATGGCCGGCTGTTGGTGCCCGGATCGAAGGCGAAGAGATCGTTTACAGTAATTATGCTGATATATCGATCGCTGTATCTGCCCCAAAGGGTCTGGTTGTTCCGGTCATCCGAAATGCTGATGGCATGAGTCTGGCAGAAATTGAAAAAGCAGTGGCCGGACTTGCAGCCAAGGCACGTGATAATAAATTAACCATCGACGAAATGACAGGTGGCACCTTTACCATTACCAATGGCGGGGTGTTTGGCTCCATGTTGTCAACACCGATCATCAATTCGCCGCAATCGGCTATTTTGGGTATGCATAATATCATCGAGCGTCCGGTAGCAGTAAACGGCCAGGTTGTTATCAAACCAATGATGTACGTTGCATTATCCTATGACCACCGCATCATTGATGGCCGCGAATCGGTTAGCTTCCTTGTCAGGGTAAAACAATTACTGGAAGATCCGGCAAGGCTGTTGCTGGGTGTATAAACACTTGATCAATTAGATTAAAGATTTTATTGGAAAAATAATAAATGACCCGGCTAAGCCGGGTTTTTGTTTTATAATCAAGCAATAATAACACGCGGTTATATTTTGTAATTTATAAGCAAATATTATATCTTTATATCGATTTAGGATTATCGTATTAAAAAATTTTCCTGCAGCGATAATATCCCCAAAAATACTTCGTTACATTCTTGTAACTTTTTCGTTACAAAACTCGTAATACATTTTTATAAAATGTATTGGGCCTGAAAAACCCGGTTTATTAACGGAAAATTAACCTACCAAACCATGAAAAAACCCCTTTTAATGCTTACGGCATTCGTTGCTGTATTATTGGCCGTCTTGTATTCGTGCACGCACGATGTTATTAAACCCTCAACTCCTTCAACAGCAGGTACTGGCACAGGTACTGGAACCGGTACTGGCACAGGTACTGGAACCGGTACTGGAACAGGAACCGGAACTGGAACCGGCACAGGTACTGGAACCGGAACCGGAACCGGAACTGGAACTTCCAATTCAGTTTGTTTCCAAACCGACGTGTTGCCATTGTTTCAAACTTACTGTGCCAGCACGGGTTGCCACGATGCAACAACTGCGAAGGAAGGACTTGTGTTAACCAGTTATAACAATATTATTAAAGGTATTGTTGCCAATAACACTTCCTCAAGCAAGTATTATAAAGTAATCGCAAATGGCTCAATGCCTCCGGGTAAATCGCCACAATTGACTACCGCGCAAAAAACAACCATTGCCAACTGGATCAATCAGGGAGCTACCAACGCAACCTGCGTAGTAAGCACCTGCGACACCACCAAAACAACTTATACCAATGGCATCTCTACCATTTTCGCTACTTATTGTAATGGTTGTCATGGTATCGCACCTGGCTCTGGCAATGTGGTACTAAGCGATTATGCAAGTGCTAAAGCGGCCGGAACTTCACTGAAAGCCACATTCATTAATGCTATAAATTATACCTCAACAACCGCAGCTATGAATATGCCACAGTCGGGTAAACTGCCTGATTGCCAAATCACTCAAATAACCAAATGGATAAACAAAGGATGCCCTCAATAATTATGATAAGGAAAAATTCACTTTCAATTATCGGAGTTTTAGTATTGCTGGCATTAATTACAGGTTGCTATTATGACCATGCAAACCTTTCGTACCCGCAGCAAAATTCAACGGCGCCTACCTGCAATTTAACGGGCGTTACCTACAGTGGCAGCGTTACGGGAATTTTAAAAGCAAATTGTTACAGTTGTCATGCAGGAACTGCCGGAGCAGGTGGAGGTATCCAACTGGATACTTATACTACTTTAAAAGTGTATGTGAGTAATGGGCAATTACTTAGCTCTATCAATCACACAGGCAGCGTTCCGGCGATGCCACTTAATGCAGCACAACTTTCATCCTGTGATATAAGCACCATACAAACCTGGATAAATAACGGAACACCAAATAATTAATCAGCTAACCATGAAAAAATCAATCCTACCCCTATTTTTTTTAGCCATTACAGGTATAGCGGCAAATGCCCAGAAAGTATACGCCACCAAAACCGGACAAATTAAATTTAACGCCAGTAGCCCTATCGAAAAGATAGAAGCTGTTAATAACCAAATAGATAGCAAATTTGTTGATAAAACCGGCCAGATCGTTTTCAGCGTACTGATCAAAAGTTTCAAGTTTGAAAACCAGTTGATGGAAGACCACTTTAACGAAAATTACCTGGAAAGCAGTAAAATTCCCAAAGCTGAATTCAGAGGCTTTATCAGCAATATCGCTTCAGTAAATTTCGGCAAAGACGGTAAATATGCCATCACCATTGAAGGGACCTTAAACCTGCACGGTGTACCACAAAAAGTTAGTGCAAGTGGTACGCTTGAAATTACCGGCGGCAAACCGGTTATAAGCGGCATCTTCAAAGTAAAAATTAAAGACTATGGTATTACAGGTCTTTATATAGGTGATAAGATTGCCAATGAAGCAGAGATAAGCGTTAACTGCAAATATGAATAATGTTGAAAATACGCTTTAATTTTAGCAAGTACCCGGGATACCTGGTATTGCTTTTCTGCCTCCAATTGATCTCCGTTTCGTCATGGGCTCAAAATGTCGACCTTTTTAAGCTGCAGGATGATCAGGATAAGAAAGAAAAAAAGGAAACTACAGACATTACGACTTCCATTTTTAAAACTACCCGGATCATCAACGGGCAATCAATTGAAAACACCGGTGCAGGTGTGCTGGACCTTAAGATCTCACACCGTTTTGGCATGGTCAATACCGGAGCTTATAATTTTTTCGGGCTCGACCAGGCTACGATGCGTATTGGCATGGATTATGGCATAAGCAACCGACTGGAAATAGGCATAGGGCGAAGTACTTATAATAAAGAGTTTGATGGCTTTTTCAAGTTCAGAGTACTTAGGCAATCAACCGGCAAAGTTAATATGCCCTTTTCGTTGAGCCTGGTTTCAACAGCCGTACTTCGTACACTCAATGACCCTCCGCAGGCTACACCTATCCATTACTCTGATCATGCCAGCTATGTAAGCCAGGTATTGCTTGCGCGAAAGTTCGGAGATTTTTTCTCTCTTCAGCTCTCGCCAACTATGGTACATTACAATATTGTAGCAACTACGGCCGTTAGAAATGATCTGTATTCATTAGGCACTGGTTTTCGTTTGCGTTTATCTAAACGTGTAAACCTTACCGGCGAATATAATTACCAGGTACAGCGCCTGCCGGGTTATTATAATTCGGCATCAGTAGGGTTCGATATTGAAACCGGCGGACATGTGTTCCAGCTGTTTTTCACCAATTCAACTGGCATAAATGAACGAAGCGTGATCACTCAAACTGATGGGCGCTGGGCAAATGGAGGTGTACACTTTGGATTTAATATTTCAAGGGTGTTCACCGTAGTAAAACATAAAGAAATCAGATAACGTAAACATTTGAACTTATGAAAAGAAAGGTAATAGGTAGCCTTGCAACAATAGCGGGCTTAGTGATAGCGGGCGTATGGTATTATGCTTTTGTTTATTCGAAAACTCATCATAGAAATGTTTCAGAAGAGCAAGGTTTATTGGTACCTGCCGGACAGATAGTTAATGAATATGAGCACGATGAAGTTGGTGCAAATAAGAAATACCTGAACAAAGCGATAGAAATTGAAGGCCTCATTTTAAAAAAAGACAAAGACCAGGCAGGCAATGTAACGGTTACCCTGAAGAGTGGCGACCCAATGGCCAATATTTTTTGTACGTTAAAACCGGGCGAGGCCAATAAAATGCATGGCAATCAGATGGTGATCAAAGGTATTTGCACCGGTTACCTGAGCGATGTTGTTTTGAACGATGCCGTTGTGGTTAAGTCGGAATAAACATTTACTGATTAGCCATTTTCAATTTTACTTTTCCAGGCGATCCGGTGCCGGCAACGTTAGCACAAACGTAGCCGGCCTGGTCGCATTTTTAAATAGTGTATATTTTCTACACACATTTGCATGTTTTATATCATTCTGAGCAATAAATGATGTAGTGGAATATTTTCAATTGTCGCAAGTCTGTTACATATTTGCAGAACTATTTATCGATGACAAGCAACGCAGAACACCTTGTAGCTGAGTTACTCGCTATACAGCAAAAACACAAAACATTTTTTAGCGACCTGGACCAGGATATTTTTTCCTGTGTCTATGTACATTGGCATGACGAGGTGAGATTACATATAATTACCGACGTATTGCCTGAAGAAATTGAAAACGAAATCAGGACAATTAGTTTTGTTCCAGAGATTTAATATACCTGATGAATGCGACCATAATTAGCTTCGCACCATTTGAACATATTTTAAATTAAATCGTCTTCGGGTTTGTTACCGTTTATACCGCCAATTTTACACCAACCGCTTCAACGTACCAATTGCTCCTGCATGTAACCCTTCATGATACAACACAAATTGAAGTGCATCATCAATATTATTGATAACAATACCGTACCGTGTTGACCAGGAAGTATATCCACCAAATATTTGCTTACTATAATCGATATCCAGTTGATCAGCGGCATTTATGAACCTTGCTTTAATGTTTTCGATATCTTCGGCACTCATATCTCCTTCCGGTTTACTGCCTGATCGGTATTTTTCCCAAAATTCTTCACTGATATAGGGCGTTAATCCTCCCCTTTTGTAACATATTCCTTCCAGCGTGGCAACCAAATGGCCCAGGTTCCAGGCAATATTATTATTAAAGCCGGCCGGTATCTTATTCAACTGCTCAATGCTGAGCTCGTTGATGCTTGCTGATAGAAAATTTCTTACTTTTTTCAGGGTGTCGATCTGTGGGTTCATAGGTTTGAAAATGATTTTTTATGCTACGAATATCCTGAATAAATATAAGAATTGAACCGCAACTTAAAAATTTAGCCAGCCAGGTTTCCTGCAAATTTCTGTCATTGCTTCTGGTGTTTGGTAATCCGATGAGAAAAAATACTGTATTTTAGTATCCAACCGAAATCCTAAATTGCTAAGTAAATGTTCCGATCACTTAAATATCTAAACATTCCTTTATGCGTTCTTGCCTTGCTTGCAAGCTCCTGTCATAGCGATGATAACAGCACCTGGCGAGTTTCAGGTGGCTCGAAAAAAGTGCAGCATTACTCTGCCCTAACACAAATTGATACGGACAATGTAAATAAGCTTCAGGTAATTTGGGAGTATCATACCCATGATGCCGATACGCAGGGCCATTCGCAGATACAATGCAGCCCAATTGTGATCGATAATATCTTATATGGCACAACACCTAAACTGCGCTTGTTTGCTGTAAACGCGGCAACAGGCCAGGAAAAATGGGTATTTGATCCGGCAGGAAATAAAAACTCAACGCCAGCAAATTTTGGCATGAACAATAACCGCGGCGTAACCTATTGGGAAAGCGGAAGCGATAGACGGATACTTTACTGCGCCGGATCATTTGTTTACGCTGTAAACGCCGATGACGGCAAACTGATCAGCAGTTTTGGCAAGGAAGGTAAGATCGACTTGCATAATGATCTTGGTCGCGATGTGAGCCAGGCGTACATCACCGCTACTTCACCGGGTATTATTTATAAGGATATTTATATTATCGGTAGTCGCGTTAATGAAACGGCCGATGCTGCACCGGGCCATATCCGCGCCTATGACGTGCGGACCGGTAAACTGAAATGGGTGTTTCATACCATTCCATACCCGGGCGAAAACGGACACGATACCTGGGAAGATACAGCAGCTTACAAACACCTCGGGGCGGCTAATAGCTGGGCAGGGTTTAGCATGGACGAGAAACGGGGTTTACTCTTTGCACCGACGGGATCTGCGGCCTACGATTTTTGGGGAGGTAAGCGCCTTGGCGCCGGGCTATTTGCCAATTGCGTATTGGCGCTGGATGCAGCAACCGGTAAATTGATATGGCATTACCAGGTGATACATCACGATATGTGGGATAAGGATCTGCCAACAGCCCCTGTGCTGGTTACTATAAAGAAAGACGGAGTTGATATTGATGCCATTGCACAACCAACAAAACATGGCTTTATTTTCGTACTCGACAGGCAGACGGGTAAACCGCTATTTCCGGTTAAAGAAACACCGGTACAGGTGACATCGGATCTTACAGGAGAACGACCATGGCCAACACAGCCAATTCCACTATTGCCAGTAGCCTACGCCCGGCAAACACTGACGGAAAAAGATATCAACCCATACCTTTCGGATAGCTCTAAAGCTGAAGTATTGCGCAGATTGAAAACTTACCGCTATGGGGATATGTTTTTACCACCGGGGAAACAACCCTCAGTTATATTGCCGGGCTTTGATGGCGGAGCCGAGTGGGGTGGCCCGGCTTATGACCCAACGAGCGGGATTATCTATATAAACGCCAATGAAATGGCCTGGATAATGACCATTGAGGCTACGCAAAAAGCACCTGAAAGTCCGGAAAATTTTGCTCAGGCTGGCGAACGGTTATACAAGGCTAACTGCCTTGGCTGTCATGGCACTGAACGTAAAGGCAGCGGCAATTACCCGTCATTGATCAATGTACAAAACAAATACAAAGACCAGCAGATTGCCGACCTGCTCAAAAGCGGGCGTCGAATGATGCCGTCATTCAAGCAATTATCGGCCCAGCAAAGTCAGGCTATCATTGCCTTTATAACTAATAATAAAGAAGCTGAAAAAACAGCATTTAAAGCAGAGCACAGGCTAGATGACCCCTACCTTGACATACCCTACCAAATGGCAGGATACAATAAATTTCTGAGCAAGGAGGGATACCCTGCCATCGCCCCCCCCTGGGGAACACTTAACGCGATCAATTTAAATACCGGTAAAATGGTTTGGCGCATCCCATTCGGTGACGACCCTAAACTGGCTGCTCCTGGCCGCATCACCGGCACCGAGAATTATGGCGGGCCGGTAGTTACCGCTGGTGGCTTGCTGTTTATTGCCGCAACAAAAGACGGCAAGATACGTGCCTTTAACAAACGCACGGGAAAATTGCTTTGGCAATACCAACTACCCGCTGCTGGCTTTGCAACTCCGGCTATGTACGAGGTGGAAGGGCAGCAATACCTGGTGATTGCCTGTGGTGGTGGTAAGCTGGGGACGAAATCAGGGGATAGTTACGTGGCCTTTGGGTTGGGGAGATGATGGGGCCGTTTGCTTTTCAGTGGGACGCTGAAACGGTTTAGGATTCAAGCGCGACGCTTGAATCGGCGGAAAAAAATATTGTCTTTGCGAGGAGCCTGCTCAGGTTTGAGCGTTTGTGCGACGTGGCAATCGCAAGGTATGCCCCCGCCAGTTCAAGCGTCCCGCTTGAATCGGCGGAAAAAAAATATTGTCTTTGCGAGGAGCCTGCTCAGGTTTGAGCGTTTGGGCGACGTGGCAATCGCAAGGTATGCCCCCCGTCAGTTCATTCGTCCCGCTTGAATCGGCGCGATCGCCTGGGCGCAGTATATTTGGTTCGCCCACCAAATTAATCTTCCGGACTTATGCGGACTTTCACGGACTTCCGGACTTATAATTACATTTGCATTCATGCCAGCAGTCCCATCAAATAAAACGAAAACCGATCAATGGATATGGTATTTCCTTGCTGGCTGGACGCTCCTGAATGTAGTACAAGCTATTACTGCTGAGATTCACGCTGATGAGGCTTATTACTGGCTTTATTCCCGTTACCTCGACTGGGGTTATTTCGATCACCCACCCATGGTGGCTCTTTTTATCCGCATAGGCGATAGTTTGGTGCATTCGGAATTTGGGGTTCGTATCACCACAGTTTTGTCGAGTACTGTATCGCTTTACTTATTGTGGCTCATCGTAAAAAAATATGGTGCAGAGGTCAAATGGTTTATTTTGGTGGCTTCGGGTATGTTTATTTTCAACCTTTACGGGTTTATGGTAACGCCCGATGCGCCGCTATTCCTTTTCACAACGCTGTTTTATTTTACCTACCAGAAATATTCGGAAAAAGACGATCTCAAAAGGGCCTTATTGCTGGCATTGATCATTGCCGGATTGCTTTATAGCAAATACCATGGCATACTGCTGGTTGGCTTTACCGTGCTTTCAGATCTAACGTTATTCAAAAGAAAAACTTTTTGGTTTATTGTATTGGCTTCCTTGGCGCTATATGTGCCTCATATTTTGTGGCAGGCAAATCATGGGTATCCTTCAGTAAACTATCACCTGTTTGAACAGACCACTGATCATTATAATTTTGACCAAACCTGGACTTACTTTCCGGCGCAAATTCTAATGGCAGGTCCGCTGGTGGGTTGGTTATGGTTTTATAAGGCAACCCGTATAAAGGTAACAGATCGTTTCTTACGCTGTTTGCTGGTAAATGCAGGTGGCACGTTTATATTCTTCCTCATCAGTAGTTTCCGAGGTGAAGTTCAGCCCCAATGGACGCTGATCGGCTTTGCCCCGCTGATCATATTAGCGCTTATCTCCTTCAAACAGGGAAACAATTGGCAGCCATGGGTCACCCGTCTGGCGATCATCAATACCCTGTTTGTGATCACCATCAGGGTATTGATCATGACGGCCTCGCCCCTGATCAGAAGAGTAGGTCAAATTAAAAGCCAGTTTGGTTACCGCGACTGGACCAATATCATCCGGCAAAAGGCTGGTAATAATTACGTGATTTTTAATGAAGGGTTTCAAAACCCATCGAAATATGATTTTTACACAAATAGCACCAGGGGTTTCGCTTATGATAACCGCAATTACCGGCTAACCCAGTTTGACATCTGGCCTATTGAACAGGACTTTCAGCATCAAAAAGCCTATTTTGTATTACGTAATCCTTTGAAAGGCATCAGTGCCGATACACTTAACACACCGGCCGGCACATGGTATGGTGGTTGGGTAAATGATATGCGTAGCTATCAGCAGGTAAAAATTGAATTGCCTCAATACCAATTCAATGCAATGCCCGGTCAAAAACTGGCCTTGCGCCTTCAAATAACAAACCCGTATAACGTCGCCATAAACTTTGGTAACCAGGGATACCAGCATCAGGTTGTACTTGAAGCTTGCACTTTTGTTGGTTTGAATGAACAATCTGTCCAGGCTTCAGGGCAGGATTTCCACCTTATTTACCTAGGGCCCGGCGAAGGCAAACCATATACTTTTAACTTTACTGCACCGTTAATTAAGGGTAATTATACCTTGCTTTTTTCCGTTCGTACAGACCCATTCCCGGGTAGTAAAAACAGCAGGATTATTAAATTAAACGTTGAATAATATTTTAATATGATCAAAAAACTCTACCTGTTATTACTTTTTATTTTTATTGGCTTCACCAAAGTTCTGGCGCAAACTACGCTGGATGTTGATTTTACGGGCCTTGGTTTTTTAGACAACCGCGAGTATAAAGATTTTGTAGCCCGATCAAGAACTTATTCGGGCACCCGTACATCGTTGAGTTTAGGTTTGAACATTGATTCCATGAACCGCTTTGTTGTGGGAACCAATGCCATCCATGAGTTTGGCGCCCAACCTTATTTTCTGACCGCCAACCCCATTGCTTATTATAATTTCAGAGGAAAAAGCTGGAACTTTTTTGCCGGTGAATTTCCCAGAGAAGGTCTGCTTACCAGCTACCCGCGTGCTTTTTTGAATGACACAATGCTTTATTACCGGCCAAATGTGGAAGGCCTGTTAGCTCAATATCACTCGGCGCATTTTACAGAAACCGGCTGGATCGATTGGGTTAGCCGTCAAACCGCTACGCAACGGGAAGAGTTCTTGTTTGGCTTTTCTGGCAAATACCGCCCCTCGGTAAACGGACCATTTTATATCGAACATTATACGCTATTGTTACATGATGCCGGAGCCGCTGTATTATTGCCCAATGATCACATTATGGAAAATGGCGGTGCCGAAATACTCCTGGGACTGGATTTGACAAAAAAACAAACGCTTCTTGATTCGCTAACCCTGCAGGCTGACTGGATGATGACTATGGCCAGGGTACGTGGCCTTGATGGCTGGCAAACAGGGCAAGGATTTATGTCAAATATCTATGGCAGTTTCGGCCATTTTGCAGTTAGAAACGAATTTTATAGCGGCCAGCCGGGACAGGCGTTAAGCTATGGCGATACTTTTTACACCAAAAAATTCTATAACCGGCTGGACCTTATTTGGTCGGCATTTAACGCCAGGGGGTTGAAGGGACAGTTTGTTCTGAGTATACACCGCACACCGGGCTTTACCAGTAACCAGGAGGCATTCCGGGTAACCTATGACCTTGGCAGACGGAAAATAGCCACGTTCAAATAATAAATGAGAAAGGCCGCATTAGCGGCCTTTCTCATTTATAGATGATTTTTATGATCGGGATCAATCGCCGCTGATATCTCCACTACCCGATTTAGATTTTATAACGCTTTTTGGATTGCCGGAATAGCGAACATCACCTGAGCCCGAAATGGAAGCGTCAATTTTGCTGCTTGCATAAACCGAAGCATCGCCAGAACCACTGATATGTACACTGGTATTAGAAGTGTGCAGATCACGTGCACTATAGTCGCCCGAGCCGGTAACTCTCACCTGGGAATTTTCGGCATGGCCAGATAGTTTGATATCGCCCGAGCCTGAGATACTTGCTTCCAGGTCTTTTACTTCCAGCAAACCGTTAACATCGCCAGAGCCTGAAACATGCAGGTTTAACCTATCAGCATGAATGCCTTCGGAAAATGAAACATCGCCTGAGCCCGAAACAGATATACTATTGATATCCTTAACAGTAACGTAAACTAAAATTTTGCGGTGGTGAAAAGCATCGTTCCAATGAAAGGCCTCGCTGTGTTTATTGTAAACCTTCAATACGCCACCGCTCACTTCGGTGGTAATTTTTCCGATAACATCGGCTGGAGCCTCAACTTTAACAGATTCTGTTGATCCCTGTGTAAGCCTGACATCAAATGGTCCGCCTACATCAAGTGCGTGGAAGCCAGATAAGTTTCTGTCCTCAGTTTTTTGCTGTGCAATAGCAGCAGGTGCAGTAAAGGTATTAATGATGCCGACAGTCGCCAGACATACTAAAAGAGTTTTGGTTATCAATCTCATGATTTTTTGTTTTGATAACTATAAGACACAAGAATTTACCGAGACGTTGCAAGAACTTTAAAAAAAATATTGAATAGCGAATAATGAATACTGAATGCTTAATATCGATGCTTTAGGGTTACTCCACCAAAACCCCGATATAATAATTAAAGGTGTCTGCTTCGATATTATCTTTTGTAGCGCCATCGATACCTACAGGACTAAACCGGGTAGTTGGCTTTATGAATTGGTATTCGCCGCCGTTTACCCTAACACGTACAGGCATATTAAAACCTTTGGCATCGGCCAGCCAGCGTGTAACCAATTTACCATCTTTCCCAGTGCTGAACTCCAGGATCGGCAAATTTTTATAATGCAGGTATTGATCAAATACAGGCCGAAGGTTGATGCCCGACTGATCGCTTATATAATTCACAATATCATCATAAGTTACCGTCTGGTGATAAAAAGTCTTGTTTAAACCACGAAGTATATTGCGCCATTTCTCATCATCGTTGATGATCGTGCGCACCATGTTCAGCAGGTTACCGCCTTTATAATACATATCGCCCGATCCTTCCTTGTTCACATTATAAGGTCCTACTATCGGACGATCGTTGACAATACGCGGACGGGTACCATGTACATACTCCTGCCCGGCCTGCTTGCCATAAAACTTATCAATGAACAATGATTCCGAATAGTTGGTGAAGCTCTCGTGTATCCACATATCACCCAGGTCTTTCGATGTAATATTGTTTCCGAACCATTCGTGGCCGCTTTCATGCACCACAATAAAATCCCACTTCAATCCCCATCCGGTGCCTGACAAATCGTTACCCAAATAACCATTTTGGTAATGGTTGCCGTAAGCAGTACCACTTTGATGTTCCATACCCAGGTGATGCGATTCAACAAGTTTATAGCCATCTTCATAAAAAGGATAGGGCCCGAACCAGTATTCAAAGGCGCTTAGCATATTGCGGGCATTGGGCAATAATTGCTTTTTAGCTTTCTCGAGGTTATAACTCAGCGGCCAAAAATCCAGGGTCAGTTTGCCTTTTTCGCCATCAAAGGTGTCTGAGAAGTGGGTATAATCGCCAATATTGGCTTCTATATCATAGTTGTTGATAGGGTTGGCCACAAACCAATCAAAACGGGTATAGCCGTCTTTGAGCCTGGTTACTTTACGCAGGCGACCATTGGATACATCTTTTAAACCATTTGGCACGCTAATACTGATCAATGCGCTGTCTACCTCATCTGCCTGGTGGTCTTTGTTGGGCCACCATACACTGGCGCCCATACCCTGACAGGCCGTATTTACCCAGTAATGCCCAAGGGAATCGACATTGTATTCTATGCCGCCGTCCCAGGGTGCACGTTTCGCAATGGTTGGATGTCCGGAATAATAAACCGTAAACTCATCTTTGCTATCCTTCTGTATTGGTTTAGGAAATGTGATAAATACAGCATTGAACTCGCGGGTATAAGGTATTTCCTGGCCCTTATAGATCACCTTATCAACATTCAGGTTAGAGAACAGATCGAACTGCAATCTGGTAAAATCAGTTGTTGCAGTAAATTTGAACAAAACGTTTCCACTTATCGATTTATCCGGTATATCAAACTTAACGTCAAGGTGATAGTAGTTGATATCATAACAGGTGCGCAATGGCGACAAATATCCCCTTAATGAATCTGCGCGGGTAAAGGTTTCTTTATCGGCACCAAGTTGTGCATAGGTATTCAGCCCTAGTGCTCCTACGAGCATTACAGTAAGCAATGAAAGTTTTTTTATCATGTTCAATTAATAGTTATAGTCAATAGTATTTTGCTGTAGCCAAAAGAAGGCCTTATAGCCGGAAGAAAAAACATCAATTACTCTTCTTTATCCCAGATAACCTGATGTAAAAGTCAAATGTATCCGCTTCCAGATTCTCCTGGTTTGCACCCGGTATTTTTAGCTCCTGCAACTCGGTTGTTGGGTTGATCACCAGGTATTCACCACCTTTCACCCTAACTTTTACCGGCATATTAAAACCTTTGGCATCTGCTACCCATTTAAAATAGGATCTATTGTTTTTCCAGGTGACATCGAGCGTAGGCAGTTTGGCATAATGCAGGTACTGGTCAAATACCGGTGCAAGATTAATGCCCGATTGTTTTACTATATAGTCGATGATATCATCATAGGTTACGGTTTGGTGGTAAAAGGTCTTATTGAGTCCTCGAAGTATCCCACGCCATTTATCATCATTGTTGATGATTACCCTAACCATGTTCAGTAACACCGCACCCTTTGGATACATATCTTCCGAGCCTTCTTTATTCACACCATAATACCCCACTATTGGATTGGCGTTTTCAATCCCCTGCCTTAAACCGTAAGCATATTCAGCAGAAGCTTGCCTGCCATACTCATGATCAATAAACAGGTCTTCCGCATAACAGGTAAAGCCTTCATGTATCCACATATCGGCCAGATCTTTCGCGGTAATATTATTACCAAACCACTCGTGCCCGCTTTCATGTACTACTATATAATCCCATTTTAGTCCCCAGCCGGTTTGCGAAAGATCCATCCCGAGATAACCATTCATAAAATGATTACCATAAGCTACAGCGCTTTGGTGCTCCATACCCAGGTGCGGGGTTTCCACCAGCTTATAACCGTCTTCGTAAAAAGGATAAGGCCCGAACCAATATTCAAACGACTTTAACATCGGCTTTACATTGGCAGCAAATTGCTTTTTAGCCTTTTCAAGGTCGGCTGGAAGCACCCAGTAATCAAGGTCCAATTTGCCTTTTTCGCCCTCATAGGTATCTTTAAATTCGGTATAGTCGCCTATATTGGCAGCAACATCATAATTGTTAATCGGATTTGCTACAAACCAGTCGAAACGGGTATAGCCGTCGCCAAGGTCGGTTACATTTCGAAGCCGGCCATTTGAAACATCCTTCAATCCCTTTGGCACACTAATACTGATCAGCATGCTATCCACCTCATCGCTCAGGTGATCTTTATTGGGCCACCATACACTGGCACCCATGCCTTCACAGGCTGTAGCTACCCAGGGTTTGCCTGTACTGTCACTACTATACATTACACCACCATCCCAGGGTGCACGTTTTGCAATGATGGGATTGCCTGAAAAATATACCCGGAACGTATCCCGAGCTCCTTTTTGAATAGTTTTTGGGAACGTAACAAATACAGCATTTGCCTCACGGGTAAACGGTAATGATATTTTCTTATAGACAACTTTTTCAACTTTCAGGTTGGCAAAAAGATCAAATTGCAGCTTTTTGAAATTGTCAGTAGCAGTGAACCGGAACAGGTTATTGCCGCTGATAAATCTTTTATCAATATCAAACTTTACGTCGAGGTGGTAATAGTTGATATCGTAACAACTGCGTAATGGCGTAAGCGTACCGCGTAGTGTATCGGCATGGGTAAACTGTGTTTTGCCTCTCAGCAACTGTGCGTAACCAGCGCCATGCAACAGGAACAGAGCCAGCAAAACAAATAATATTCTCTTCATTGAAATTAAGGGATACACCAATATAAATTTAGCAACAATAACGATAAACCTAGGATTTGTTTACGCATGGGTATAATGTGGTAAGTTTTGGGTAAAATATGGTTGTGCATGTGTTTCGTACTTGCCCCGGCCCCTTTTTACTCCCTGTTCTCCTTAGTATCATTTTAAGGCTCACCGCTGGGTGTCGGTGCGCTGTAAAACTACAAAGCCCCCCGCGTTTACATTCTAACACATCCCCGCTAATAATTACCTGAGAGTGGTCGCTTACGGCGAGCCATCCTACTACCTTTTGTAGTTGTTACTGGCATTAATGATGGTATTTTCAACTGGTAATAAACTCGTTGTAATTCAGCAGTGATGCGTAGTGGCCTGACCGGTAGCAAAGTACCTGATCGGGCTCCACTGCCATTTCAGCCAATCAATTGAGTTGCGGAATTAAAGCGAACTGCAACCTTATCAAGTCATACGATGCATTACCTAAAAAACCGGCTTCCTGCAACAGCATTAACGATGCTTGCCGTTGTTTTCGCGGCTCAGG